>NZ_JBEXHQ010000007.1:0-163674 GCF_040607915.1 Micromonospora sp. NPDC005215
GACGTGCTGGCCGATCCGGGCGCGTACGCCGCCGCGGCGGCGCTGCCGGACGGGGGAGCGCCGGGCGCGGACGTGCGTGCCGCGTACCGCCGACGTGATCTCGCGGTGACCGGCTTCCAGGCGCTGCGGTCCGGTGGGCCGACGGCGCTGGCCGCCTTCCACGCCGCCGCTGTCGCCCTGCGTCAGCCGCTGCTGGCGCGGTGGCGGCAGCGGTGGGAGGCCGGCGCGGGTCGAGCCGCCACCAGCACCGGCGTCCACCTCGACGCCCTGGAGCGGGGGGATGGCCGCCACCTGGGCGAGGCCGGGGTGTACGCGGCGGACGAGCCAATCGAGCGGGGTCGGCTGGGCATGTGCGGCCTGCTCGACACCTATCCGGCGGCGAGCTGACGTCGCGGACGCGCGCAGATCCACTCGGTTTCCTTGAAGTCGCGGTGTCCGAGGGGTGGGGAAGGCCCGGTTTCCAGGAAGTCGCGTCCATTTCGGAGGGAGGCGGATCTGCTGGGCCGGCAATCGACGAATAGATCGAGGAAAGGCCTTGCCCGGCATCGAGGGGCCGCCTACGCTCCAGGAAAGCGTTTGCCTGATCCGCCGACCGGCCCGGTCCACGGGTGCCGTGCCGGGCCCCCGAGGAGGTTCCGCGTGACCGAGAACTCTTTGGACACGGCGGGCCGGCAGGCCGCCGCCGACCAGGCGAGCGGTGCGCAGGCGGCCGCCGCCGCGTCCGGGTCCGGGCCCGCGTCCGCACCCGGGGGTGCGCTCGGTCGCCGGGTGGTGACCTTCGCCGACTCGCTCTGGCGCCCGGCGCTGGTGCTCGCGGCCTTCGTGGCCGCCTGGTGGTTCGTGGCCGCCCGGGAGTACGTGCCGAACTACCTGGTGCCCACGCCCGGCCAGGTCTGGGAGACGATGACCGGCCAGTGGTCCGAGTTGGCCCGACACACACTGGTCACCCTCTACGAGACGGTGCTCGGCTTCGTGCTGGCCGCCGCGTTGGGGCTGGCCACCGCTGTCGCCATCGCCTACTCGCGCACCCTGGACAAGGCGCTCTACCCGATCGTCCTCTTCGCACAGGTCATCCCGAAGATCGCCATCGCGCCGCTGCTTGTGGTCTGGTTCGGTCTCGGTCTCACCCCGAAGATCATCCTGGCGGTGCTCATCGCGTTCTTCCCGGTGGTCATCTCCGGCGTGGCCGGGCTGCGCTCCACCGACCCGGAGCTGCTCGACCTGGCCGCCACCATGGGCGCCGGCCCGTGGCGCACCTTCCGCAAGATCCGCTTCCCGAACGCGTTGCCGCACCTGATGGCCGGCCTGAAGGTGGCCGTCACCCTCGCGGTGGTCGGTGCCGTGGTCGGCGAGTTCGTCGGCGCCAGCGAAGGGCTCGGCTACGTCCTGTTGCTGGCCAACGGCAACCTCGACGCCCCGCTGCTGTTCGCCGACCTGATCCTGATGTCCGCCATCGGCATCGTCCTGTTCGTCCTGGTCGAGATCGCCGAGGCACTGCTCATCCCGTGGCACGCCAGCCGCCGCGCCGCCGTGTCCCTCACCACCTCCTGACCGACCCCATCACGGAGGCACCGATGAAACGCACCGCCACCACGATCCTGGCCACCGCCGCCCTGCTGCTCGCCGCCGCCGGCTGCGGCGGGGACGACTCCGCCGGCAAGACCGGCGCCGACGGCAGCAAGCAGGTCACCCTCACCCTCAACTGGGTCCCCTACGGCGAACACGCGCCGTTCTACTACGGCCTGCAGAAGGGCTACTACTCCGCCGAGGGCATCGACCTGAAGATCCTGCCCGGCAACGGCTCCGGCAACACGGTCAAGCAGGTCGCGCAGAAGCAGACCGACTTCGGCTGGGCCGACAGCCCGGTGCTGCTCAAGTCGGTGGCCAGCGGGATGCCGGTGCGCAGCCTCGGCGCGTACCTGGAGAAGGGCCCCTCCTCGGTGGAGTTCTTCACCGAGGAGGCCATCAAGACCCCGGCCGACCTCAAGGGCAAGACCGTCGGCGGCACCCCCGGCGACGCCCTCTACGCGACCTTCCCGGCCTGGCTGGAGAAGAACGGCGTCAAGCAGAGCGACGTCAAGGTGGTCAACGTGGACGCTGCCGGCAAGATCGCCGCCCTGGCCGAAGGCAAGGTCGACGCCATCATGGGCTTCTTCCACGACCAGGCGCCCACCATCGAGAGCAAGACCGGCAAGAAGGTCGACGTGCTGCTCTTCGCCGACTACGGGATGAACCTGCTCGGCACCGGCCTGATCGCCAACACCCAGACCCTGCAGAAGGACCCGGAGCTGGCCCGCAAGTTCGTCCGGGCCACCCAGAAGTCCTGGGCCGACGCCGCCCGGGACCCGGCCGGCGCGGTGGGCGCGATGACGGCGCTCGCCGAGAACGAGCCCGCGCCCGAGGTGCTCACCAAGCAGCTCACCCTGGTCCTGCCGCTGCTCGGGGGCGAGGGGCCGGCCGGGGTGAACACCGAGGCCCAGTGGACCGAGACCATCGACCTGATGTCCCGCTACGCGGAGCTGAAGGACCCGGGCGCGCCGAAGGCGTACTGGGACTCCTCGTACGCGGCCCAGGGGTGACCCGGTGACCGCCGCACCCACCGCCACCGGCGCCGCCATCGGAATGTCCGGGGTGACCGTCCGGTTCACCACCCGGCGGGCGCAGACCACCGCGCTGGACGACGTGTCGCTGGACATCGAGCCGGGGGAGTTCGTCACGATCGTCGGCCCGTCCGGCTGCGGCAAGTCCACCCTGTTGAAGATCGTCGCGGGGTTGGTCACGCCGACCAGTGGCACGGTGTCGCTGCTGGAACGCCCGGTACGCGGCCCGCAGAAGGACATCGGCTTCGTCTTCCAGAAGGCCGCGCTGTTGGAGTGGCGTGGCGCTCGGGCCAACATCCTGCTCCAGGCCGAGATGCGGGGCATGGACCGGGCGCTGGCGGCCCGCCGGGCGGACCAGCTGATCGAGATGACCGGGCTGACCGGCTTCGAGAAGGCGCTGCCCCACGAGCTGTCCGGCGGCATGCAACAGCGGGTGGCGCTGTGCCGCGCGTTGCTGCACTCCCCGCCGGTGCTGCTGATGGACGAGCCGTTCGGCGCCCTCGACGCGCTGACCCGGGAGCAGATGAACGCCGAACTGCACCGGATCTGGCGGGAGACCGGCACCACTGTGGTGCTTGTCACCCACTCCATCGCCGAGGCGGTCTTCCTCGGCACCCGGGTCGTGGTGATGAGTGCCCGGCCCGGCCGGATCATCCGCATCTCCCCGGTCGAGTTGCCGGCGCACCGCGACTACGCGCAGGTGATGTCGGACTCCCGCTTCGACCGGCTCGCCACCGACCTGCGTGGGTTGCTCGGCAGCGCGGCCGCCAACCACTGAGCGCGGATCGGCACGACCAGCACGACGGAAGGAACACCATGACCCGCAGGTCGATCGGCATCATCGTCAACGGCGTGACCGGACGGATGGGCTACCGGCAGCACCTCGTCCGCTCGCTGCTGGCCATCCGCGAGTCCGGTGGTGTGGCGATGGCCGACGGCACGACCATCTGGCCGGAACCGGTCCTGGTCGGGCGCAACGAGACGAAGCTCCGGGAACTCGCCGAACGGCACGGGCTGACCGACTGGACGACCGACCTGACCTCGGCGCTGGCCCGCGACGACGTCGAGATCTACTTCGACGCCCAGGTCACCCAGCAGCGGGAGAAGGCGATCCGGCAGGCCATCGAGGCCGGCAAGCACATCTACACGGAGAAGCCCCTCGCCGAGGACACCGCCGCCGCGCTCGACCTGGCCCGGGCGGCGGACGCGGCCGGCGTCCGCACCGGCGTCGTCCAGGACAAGCTCTTCCTGCCCGGTCTGCGCAAGCTCAAGCGCCTGATCGACGGCGGCTTCTTCGGCCGGATCCTCTCGGTGCGCGGCGAGTTCGGCTACTGGGTCTTCGAGGGCGACTGGCAGCCCGCTCAGCGTCCGTCGTGGAACTACCGGGCCGAGGACGGCGGCGGCATCACCTCCGACATGTTCCCGCACTGGCACTACGTGCTGGAGGAGCTGTTCGGTCGGGTCGCCGCCGTCTCCTGCGTGACCGCCACCCACATTCCCGAACGGGTCGACGAGGCCGGCCACGTGTATCAGGCCACCGCCGACGACGCCGCGTACGCCGTCTTCGAACTCGACGGCGGGATCATCGCGCAGATCAACTCGTCCTGGGGTGTGCGGGTGTACCGCGACGAGCTTGTGGAGTTCCAGGTCGACGGCACCGAGGGCAGCGCGGTGGCCGGGTTGCGCAACTGCCGGGTGCAGCACCGAGTGGTCACGCCGAAGCCGGTGTGGAACCCGGACCTGCCGGCCACCGAGGACTTCCGGGCCCAGTGGGCCGAGGTGCCCGACAACGAGGAGTTCGACAACGGCTTCAAGGTGCAGTGGGAGGCGTACCTGCGGCACGTCGTGGCCGGTGAGCCGTTCCGGTGGGACTTCCTGGCCGGCGCCCGCGGCGTCCAGCTCGCCGAGTCGGGGCTGCGCTCGGCCCGCGAGGGCCGTCGCGTCGAGGTGCCGGAGCTGCGCTCATGACCGCGGAGGTGGTGCTGCCGGGCGGGCGACGGCACCGGCTGGCCGGGGGGAGCGGCTTCGCCCGGCCGGACGCGCCGGCGAGCAGCCGGATCGCGTACGCCGCCGCGCACGTGGTCGCCGACCCGAACGCGGAGAACGTGCCGGGTGCCCCGGCGGTGGTGGACTGGGACACCACGCTCGCGTTCCGGCGGCACCTCTGGTCGTACGGGCTGGGGGTCGCCGAGGCGATGGACACCGCCCAGCGGGGGATGGGGCTTGACTATCCGGCCACCCGGGAGCTGATCCGTCGCAGCGCCGCCGAGGCCCGCGCGCTGGGCGGGCGGATCGTCGCCGGCGTCGGCACGGACCAGCTGCCACCCGGGCCGGCCACCCTGGCGGCGGTCACCGCCGCGTACACCGAGCAGCTCGGCGACGTCCGTGCGGCCGGCGCCCGGCCGGTGTTGATGTGCAGCCGGCACCTGGCCGCCGCCGCCCGCGGCCCGCAGGACTACCTCCGGGTGTACGACGAGCTGCTCACCGCCGCCGACGAGCCGGTGGTGCTGCACTGGCTGGGTCCGATGTTCGATCCGGCGTTGACCGGTTACTGGGGCGCTGTCGACCTGGACGTGGCCGCCGACACGGTCACCGAGCTGATCAAGGCGCACGAGTCCAAGGTGGACGGCATCAAGGTGTCGTTGCTGGACGCCGGCCGGGAGGTCGCGCTGCGCCGCAGGTTGCCCGCCGGGGTGCGCCTCTACACAGGTGACGACTTCCACTACCCGGAGCTGATCCGGGGTGACGAGTTGGGTCACTCGGACGCGCTGCTCGGGGTGTTCGCGGCCATCGCGCCGGCCGCCGCCGCCGCGTTGGCGGCCCTGCACCGAGGCGATCTGGCGACGTACGCCGAGATCTTCGCGCCGACGGTGCCGCTGGCCCGGCACCTGTTCGCGGCGCCGACCTGGCACTACAAGACCGGGATCGTGTTCCTGGCCTGGCTGGCCGGGCACCAGGACCACTTCACGATGGTCGGTGGCGCGCAGTCCGGCCGGTCCGCCGCGCACCTGGCGACAGTGCTCGTCCTGGCCGACGCGGCCGGGTTGCTGCCGGACGCCGACCTGGCCGCCTCCCGAGCGCGCGCGTTCCTCACGGTGGCCGGGGTGACCCAATGAGCGTCGCTCTTTCGGTCGGGGCGGCGGCGGGCAGCAGCGCCGACGAGCTGCGGCGCTTCTCGTTCAACCAGGCCACCGCCCAGCGGTGGCCACTGCCCGACGTGGTGGCCGGCTGCGTCGCCGCCGGGGTGCCGGGCATCGGGCTGTGGCGCGAGCCGGTCGCCGAGCACGGGCTGGCCCGGTCGGCGAAGCTGGTCCGCGACGCCGGCCTCACCGTCACCTCGTTGTGCCGGGGCGGGTTCTTCTCCGCCGACGACTGGCGGGCGGACAATCTGCGGGCCATCGAGGAGGCGGCGACGCTGGGCGCCCCCGAGTTGGTGCTGGTCTCCGGTGGGTTGCCGCCCGGCGGTCGGGACCTCGACGGCGCGCGTCGTCGGGTCGCCGACGCGATCGGGGAGTTGGCTCCGCACGCGGCGGCGGCGGGAGTCCGGCTGGCGATCGAGCCGCTGCACCCGATGTTCGCCGCCGACCGTTGCGTGATCGCCTCCCTCGCCCAGGCGTTGGACATCGCCGAGCGGTTCGACCCGACGGTGGTCGGCGTGGTCGTGGACGCGTACCACGTCTGGTGGGACGACACGGTGTACGCGCAGATCGAGCGGGCGGGGCCACGGATCGCCGCGTTCCAGGTCTGCGACTGGGTGACGCCGCTGCCGGAGGGGGTGCTGCTCGGCCGGGCGCTACCCGGCGACGGCTGCATCGACCTGCGTCGGCTGCGCGAGGCGGTGGACGCGGCCGGGTATGGCGGCCCGATCGAGGTGGAGGTCTTCTCCGCCGAGGTGTGGGCGCGTCCGGGCGCGGAGGTGTTGGACGCGGCGATCACCGGCTACCTGCGCCACGTTGTCTGAGCCGCTCGAACGGCGGTGGCCGGCGGCGGTCGGCGCGTGGCTGGGCATCGGGACCGCGCCGGCCACCCTGGTGCTGGGCGCGGCGATGGCGGCCCGGCACGGCGGTGCGGTGCCGGCGACCGGGCTGTTGCTCGGTGGGGCGCTGATGGCGGCGCTGCTCTGGGGGCAGGGCCGGATCGGTCTGCGCCGGCCGCTCGGTGACGGCGGGACGCTGACCGCGGTGCTGCCCGCGTACCTGGGGAACACCTCGCGCCTGCTGCTGGCGGCGGTGCTGACCGTGTCGATGGTCGGCTGGAACGGGTTCAACGTCGGGCTCGGCGGTGCGTCCCTGGCCGCGTTGACCCATCTACCGGGCTGGGCCGGGCCGGTGCTGTTGGAGGCGGCGGTCCTCGCCGTCTCCTGGGGGCCGGCCCGGCTGCGCAACCGGGTCGCGGTGTTCACCACGCTGAGCGCGGTGGTGCTGGTCGGGTGGTGCCTGACCGTGCTGCCGCCGCCCGGCGCGCCGGTCCGGCTCGCCGCCGGTGGTCTCGGCGACGCCGCCGCGCTGATCGGGTACGCGGCGGTGTTCGCGCTGCGCGCACCGGACTTCAGCGTCGGCCTGGCCCGGCGGCGGGACCTGGCCTGGTGCGTGGGGCTGCTGATCGGCCCGGCGCTGCTCGGTGTGCTCGCCGGTGCCGGCCTGTGGCTGCGCACCGGCTCGGCGGACGTGGTCGCGCTGCTCGCCACCGGGTCGGGACTGGCCGCGTACGCGAATCTGTTCGTCGCGGTGGCGGTCTTCGCCGCGGCGCTGACCACCACGTACTCCGGTGCGTTGGCGATGCGCGGCCTGCTGCCGCGGGTGCCGGCCCCGGTGTCGATGCTCGCCGTCGCGGTGCTCGGCGGAGTGCTGGCGGTGGCGCGTTTCGACCGCCTCGTGCTGCCCTGGCTGACGGTGCTGGCCGCCGCGCTGCCGGTGCTTGTGGTGCCGATGGCGACCGAGGCCGCCGCGCGGCGGCGCGGTCGTGCGCCGCGGACCGTGCCCGCCTGGTGCTGGGTGCCGCCGGCGTTGCTCGCGGTGGCCTGCACGCTCGCCGGGATCGGCGTCGCGCCACTGCTCGGGCTGGCGTTGGCCGGGGCGGGCACGGTGCTCTGGCGCCGGCGGGGAGACACGGCTCCTGCTGGTGCCTGGACGAGTAATTCCTAACCCTGGCTCGAGCTGTGACCGTTGGCCGCGGCCGACGGTGACCGTCGGTCACCTCCGTCCGGGGCGGATGCGGTAGTGAGCGGTATACCTCTGAGTCATATTCATACCTCTGAGGTATACCGCTCACCAGCACATCACATGGTGGGCCAGCCACAGCGGATGGCGAGCGCCCTTCGCCGCGTCCGCGACCCCGGATCTGGAGACCTCGGCCTACTCGGCTGGCCGACCCGGAGCGCGCGAGCCGTACGCCGGGCCGAACACCACAAGCAGCGCCAGGTCCTCGGTCACCTCGTCGAACCGGTGCTCCTCGCCGGCCGGCACGAAGATCACCGAACCCGGGCCGACCTCGGCCGCGCCGTCCGGGGTCACGATCCGGGCCCGCCCCGCGGTGACCACGTAGATCTCATCCTCGGTGTGCGGGCTCTGACCGTCGCGACCACCCGCCGGGATGCAGTACGTCCCCACCGACAGGTCCGGCACTCTCAGCTGTTCGACCCAGTCGTTGGCGGCCCCGGCGGGTGCGGTCCACCGGCCCGCGCCTTCGATGATCAGCATGGCGGAAGCCTAGTGCTGCAACGGCCGGCGAGGGCTGGTTGGGGTGTACGCCCTGCTCCGGCGGCATCGCAGAAACTTGATCTAGTCGCGACTGACCGAACGTGATCTTATACGCACCAGCGATCCGTAACACCGCGCAAACCATCGATTAACCGTCGGCGGCTTAGGTGGGGGAGCGCTCCCATGAGCGGATCGTGATCGAGGAACAGCTCCCCAAGGGAGCCATCGAAAGGAGCCTCGTGGCTACAGGCACGAGCGGAAACAGGCTGCGACGACTAGCGATACCGACGCTGGTCGTCGCGCTGATCACCGGCACCACCGGGGTTGCGGGATCGGCGTCGGCCGCCCCCGGCGGGGCGTCGGGCAGCGGCACCGGCGGCTACTTCACCGCCGGGCACGACAAGAGGGTCACCCTGACCGACGGGGCCGATCGTCGACCCGACGGCCGGAACGCGGCCAGCCAGCGGGCCACGACGGACGCGACCGGTTCCGGCATGTACGTCGTCGAGCTGGCCGAGGAGCCGCTGACCGCGTACGCAGGCGGTGTGTCCGGGCTGGCGCGGACCCGTCCGGAGGCGGGCCACCGGCTGGACGTGACGTCGGCACCCTCGCGGGCCTACCGGGGACACCTCGACGCGCAGCGCACGGCCGTCGCTGCCGCCGCCGGAGTCACCGTCAACGCGGCGTACACCACCGCCTTCAACGGGTTCTCCGCGAAGCTGACCGCCGAGCAGGCGACCACCCTGCGGGCGGACAAGCGCGTCCGCGCGGTGACCGCCTCGAAGGCCCTCGGCACCAGGACGCCGCCGCCCACCGCGCCGTCGACCGCGTCGACCCCCGGCGCTCCGGCCGCCACTGACCCGGCCGCGCCGGACCAGGCCCCGGCTGGAGGTCCCGCCGGCAAACCGGTCAAGCCCGGCCCCGGCACGGGCGCGGGCATGGTGATCGGCGTCCTGGACACCGGCATCTGGCCGGAGAGCGCGTCGTTCGCCAAGAAGATGCCGGCCCCCGCGACCTGGCACGGCACCTGCCAGACCGGTGTCGCCTTCGTGGCCGAGCACTGCAACGGCAAGATCGTCGGCGCCCGGTACTTTGCCGACACGTGGCTCGCGGGCGGCGGCTCGGTGCCCGAGGGTGAGGTGTTGTCTCCCCGCGACATGGCCGGGCACGGCACGCACACCGCGTCCACGGCGGCCGGTCTGCCGATCCCGAACGTCACAATCGACGGTCGGCGCTTCGGTCCCGTCTCCGGGGTGGCGCCGGACGCCCAGATCGCCGTCTACAAGGTGCTGTGGAACGGCATGGGCTTCGACGCCGACATCATCGCCGGCATCGACGCCGCAGTCGCCGACGGCGTGCAGGTCCTGAACTTCTCGATCGGCAGCGACCTCGGCGACTGGGAGGCCAACACCCCCATCGGCATCGCCTTCCTCAACGCCACGCTGGCCGGAGTCTTCGTGGCGGCTTCCGCCGGCAACACCGGCATCGTGAGCGGGGCGATCAGCAACGCGGCACCGTGGGTGACCACGGTCGGCGCGGCGGTGACCAACCTCGACGAGGCCACCGTCAAGCTGGGCGACGGCACGAAGCTCGTGGGCGGCTCGCTGGACGCGCTGCCCGGTGGCGACTCGCGGCCGATGGTGTTCGGCGAGCAGGCCGGGTCACCGGATCTGGGTGCGGTCTACTGCGAACCGGGCAGCCTCGACCCGGCCAAGATCAAGGGCAAGGTGGTCGCCTGCGCGCTGTCCGACATGTTCGGCTCGGCCGCCGAGATCAAGGCCAAGGGCGGCGCGGCGATGGTGGTGTTCGAGCCGGCCGGCAACTACCGGATCAACTCGATCTTCAACTTCCCGGTCGTCTACCTGCCGACCGAGAAGCAGGCCGGCACGCTGTTCAACTACCTGATGCGCCACCCGACCGACGCGCGGGTGTCCCTGCGCAGCGGCGGGGACGGCTCCAGCGTCCCCGGCGTGCCCAGCGTCGCGGACTTCTCCTCCACCGGCCCGGACAAGGTGACCCTCGGCGTCCTGAAGCCGGACCTGGTCGCGCCGGGCTCGGACATCATCGCCGCGGTCTCACCAGCGGGCAACTTCGGGCGACAGTACGACGCGTACTCGGGCACCTCGATGGCCTCGCCGTACGTGGCCGGCGCGGCTGCGGTGCTGCGTGCCGCGCACCCGAACTGGTCGCCGGGCGCGATCGCCTCGGCGCTGCGGACCACCGCGACCGACACGGTCGGCACCAGCAGTCCTCTCGATCAGGGCAGTGGTTTCATCAACCTGGCCGGGGCCACCGACCCCGGACTGGTCATCGAACCGACCGCGGCGGACCTGGTCGCCTTCAGCGAGACGGCCGTGCCGGACGGCAAGGAACTCAACCTGCCGGCCATCTCGTTGCGCGAGTACGACGCAACCCGCCCGGTGACGCTCACCCGCACCCTGACCAACGTGGGCAAGACCCCGGAGACCTACCGCTCGTCGGTGTCCGGGTTGGACGGCATGAAGGTCACCGTGACGCCGGCGTCGGTGACGCTGGCACCCGGCAAATCCGCGACAGTGACCATCACGCTGCGCCGGGGAAATGCGCCCTGGGACCGGTACGTGACCGGTTCGATCGGCTGGCGCGGCAAGGCCCACAGCGCCCGGATCCCGGTCGCCGCCCGGCCGTGGGGAATCATGCCCCGGCCGTACGGTGACGACGGGGAAGAATTCGGCCGGATGACCAGCGGGGTGTCCGGTTCGATCCAGCCCGGCTTCACCGGACCGCTCGCGGGTCGCAGCACCGGCTACACGCCGATGCAGCGCGCGTCGTACTCGATGCCGGCCGGCGTCTACGGCGGCGTGTTCGACCCGGGTGCCACCGGGGTGAAGAAGTTCGACTTCACCGTGCCGGCTCACACCGCCGGCATCGTGGTCGACGCCAACACCGACGACCCGAACACGAACCTGGACCTCTACCTGTACAAGGGCGACACCCTGATCTACAGCAGTGACAGGTACTGGACCAGCGCGGAGCAGGCGTACAAGTTCCTGCCCGAGCCGGGGCGCTACACCGCGTACGTGTTCGCGCAGTTCCCGGGTGGTCCGGTCGTCGACTTCCAGTTCGGCCACGCCATCGTCGGCCAGAACGCCAAGTATTCGGGTGCCGCGCTGACACTGCCCTCCACTGTGGAGCGCGGTCTGACGCACGGATTCACGCTGAAGCCGAACAAGCCGCTGCCCGAGGGCGACTTCTGGGCCTACACCGAGTACAGCACCAACGGCACGGTCATCCCTGGCAACCTCGTCTACACCCAGCAGAGCGCCTGGCAGTAATCCGCACCTGTCCGTGGGGCGGTGCGTTCTGCATCGCCCCACGCTCTTCCCGGCCTGAAGTACGTCGGCGGCCCATGTTTCTCGTTCCTGGACTTGTCGCGGCGAGTTGATTCCGCGATGACGAGAGGTGCGGGATGCTCCGCGGGGCTCGGCCCAGGCAGCTTCACTCCGCCGCAGCTGACAATCTTGGACAGTTTCCGTTCCGCCCGAACTATTCAGTCCCATGACATCTGTCAGTGATGAAGTCCCGATACATGTGTCAGTTGGTAGGGATCTTGGGTGTGCTGGTAGATGGTGCCTGGCATGGCTTCTCGGCGGCATGTCATGAACCTGCTCGATGCCCAGTTGGCTGCTGGGGTGCGGATGAACGCGGCCGAGTTCGCGCGTGAGCATGGTGTGTCGGTCCGTACCGTGTACCGGCATCAGGCGCGGATCCGGGACGTGGGCGAATGGCGTGAGCGGTCCCGGCGACCGCGTAGCAGCCCGCGGGTGACGCCACCGGATTTGGACGCGTGGATCTGTAAGCTGCGCGCCGAACTCGGCGTGGACAACGGGGCTGACTTCATCCACGACGCGCTGATCGAGGTGCACGACGCTACCGGTCCGGGGTGGCGGGTGCCCTCGAGGTCGACGATCAACCGGGTCCTGGCCCGCCACGACCTGCTTGAACGGAACCCGGCGAAACGGCCGCGCAGCTCGTTTCGGCGGTTCGTCTACGCCCGGCCCCGGGACTGCTACCAGATCGACGCCACGAACGTCCGGCTCGCCGACGGTAGCCTCGCCGCGGTCTTCGACGTCCTGGACGACTGCACCCGCACCCTCGTCGCCTGTCACGCGACGACCGCGGAGACCGCCGAAGGCGCCCTCACCGCGGTCAGGCAGGCGTTCACCGAGTACGGCGCCCCCGCGATCGTGTTGTCCGACAACGGCACCGCGTTCACCAGCCGACTGACCCGGCCCGGATCGATCTCCACGTTCGTCCAGTGCCTCCTGGACCACAGTGTCCGACCGATCAACTCCAGCCCCTACCACCCGCAGACCTGCGGCAAGGTCGAACGCCACCACCAAACCCTCAAGAAATGGCTGAGCACCCAACCCGCCCCCGGCACCCGCGCCGAACTGCAGAACCTCCTCAACGCCTACCGCCACTACTACAACAACGAACGACGCCACAGCGCCCTGCCACGACGCGCCACCCCCACCCAGGCGTGGACAGACGCATCCAGCCTCGGCGGGCCGGCCAGCCTACCCATGCAGACCGACGCCACCCTGCACCGCTGCCTCGTGGGCAGCACCGGCGTCATCTCCGTCGCCGGACACCGCACCAGCGTCGGCACCACCCACGCCGGCACCACCGTCACCGCCATCCGCGACCAAAACCGGATCACCGTCTACCACCGCGACGGCCAACCCCTCGGCCACTTCCACCTCACCCCCGACCAGACCTACACCAGCCTCACCCGAACAGCCTGATCAACAACTCATGACACATCTATCGGGACTTCCCCTTGACACATGTCTCGGGACAGCACAGTTCCGCCCGAACGGAAATTGTCCAAGATCTACCCTGCCAGCTCTCGCCCAAGCCCCGACCGGCGTCGCTGAAACGGTCGGGGTCAGTGGGATAGATCGTCTGGGGCGCGACACTGGTTGAATGGTCGGCCCAGCCATCCGAAACACGCCCTTCTGGACGTCTCGGCGGGCTCCAGCGATGACGGACGGGGTGGCCCCCGCCCGCCACCGCTCGACGGTCAGTTGACCGTGATGGTCAGGTTGATCGAGCGGGTCTCCCCACTGCTGTAGGTGGTCGTGACCCGGGCGGTGTAGGTCCCCTTTCGGGAATAGGTATGGGCGCTCGACCTCAGCGTCGCCCCGTGGGTGATGGCGCTGTTGTCACCGAAGTCCCACGCGTAGTCGGTGATGCTCTGCCCGGATGGCGCTGTCGCGGTGGCGGTGAGCGTGCTGGTCAAAGGGGCGGTGCCACTGGCCGGGTTGGCCGCGAGGGTCAGCGTCCCGCCCGGTTCCTGCTTGACCCCGGCCCCGTTGAATCGCAGCCAGTCCAGCGAGAGCAGGTCCGGGGTGCCGCCGACCTGGGCGGCGTTGACGAACTTCGCGTACAGCGTGGTGGTGCCAGTGGGTTTGTTGGTGAGCGTGACGGTCGGCGACACCAGGTTGTCCCACCCGCCGGTGGAGGCGATGGTGGCAGCGCCGATCAGGGTGCCGGTGGGTGAGCCGGTCCGCAGCTCGATGGTGCCGCCGAGCCCGCCGTTGGTCACCCCGAGCGTCACCGAGCCGACGTTGCGCAGGTCCACCGGCCCGTACGCCGCCCAGTCGTTGTGGTCGACCTCGCCGAGTCGCTTGCCGGCGCGGGCGGTGGCCCGGTCGTTCACGACGAGGCCGGACTGGGCGCTGAAGTGCTCGGCCTCCTTGCTCTTGGGCTGCAACTGCACCCGGGTCGAGCCGGTCAGTGCCGGTACGCCGCCGGCCGCGCCGCCGTCGGTGTACTGCGCGGTGACCAGGGTGTAGAGGTTCTGCCCCGGCCCGTGTCCGTCACCGGCGTCGGCCTCGGTGGCGAGCAGCCCCGAGCAGCCGGTGTAGACGTCCAGCGGGTGGGCGTGCGAGTCGTGGCCGAGCTGCGTCTGCACTGTCACCTTGGCGCAGTCGATGCTGGTCTCCTCCGGGTCGGTGACCGTCACCGTGAACGGGATCTTGTCGCCGAAGTCGAAGAACCCCCCGTCGGGCACGCTGATGGTCACCGTGGGTCGGGTGTTGCCGACCACCACGTCGGTGACCGCGGTGGCGGTCAACCCGTTGCCGCCGTTGCGCACGGTCAACCGGGCGGTGTGCTTCCCGGCCGCCGAGTAGGTGAAGGTCGGGTTGGCGGCGGTGGAGTCGGTGCTGCCGTCGTTTGTGAAGTCCCAGGCGTAGCTGAGCGTCGACCCGTCACCGGCGGTCGACCCGGCCGACGAGAACGTCACAGCGAGCGGTGTGCGTCCGCTGTCCGGGGTGGCAGCGATCTTCGCGGTCGGGGGCCGCCCGTTGGCGACATAGTCGATCCGGTAGATGCCGGCGCCGGCGTTGCTGCCGCCGCGACCGCTGCCGGTGCCCTCGCCGAAGTCGATGACGTAGAGCGACCCGTCCGGGCCGAACTCCGCCTCGAAGGGCTGGATCCAGCTCATGTTGTCGAAGATGCCGTTGATCGACTGGAGGTCACCGACGGCGGTCGGGCCGAAGCGGGAGTTGCTGAAGGTCTGCGCCGTCTGGTGGATCGAGAGCGTCTTGAACCACCTGCGGGTGAACTCGTACGTGATCCACTTGCCGTCGAAGTACTCCGGGAACTTCGTGGTGCGGGTGATGGCCGGGTCGTAGTCGTAGACCGGCCCGCTCATCGGCCCGCCACCGCCGGTGCCCAGCTCGGGGAACTGGGTGGAGGCCGAGTACGCGTACCAGACCAGCGCGGACCTCGACGCCGGCAGGGTGGTCAGGCCCGTGTTGTTGGGGGAGTTGTTGACCGGTGCGGCGCAGGTGAACTTCGCCCCGGAGGTGCTGGTGGCGAAGTTGTAGTCGTTGAACGGGATGTTGTTGCCGACGCAGTACGGCCAGCCGTAGTTGCCGGCGCCGGTGATCCGGTTGAACTCGACAGTCCCCTCCGGACCCCGGTTGGCGTCGGCGGCGCGAGCGTCCGGGCCGTAGTCGCCGACCAGTACGGCGTTTGTCTGCGGTTCGATGGTGATCCGGAACGGGTTGCGCAGGCCCATCGCGTAGATCTCCGGCCGGGTCTTCGCGGTGCCGGGCGCGAAGAGGTTGCCGCTCGGGACGGTGTACGTACCGTCGGCCTGCGGGGTGATTCGCAGGATCTTGCCGCGCAGGTCGTTGGTGTTGCCGGCGGTGCCCTGCGCGTCCCAGGCGGCCCGGCCGGACCGCTCGTCGACGGGGGTGTAGCCGCTGGAGCCGAACGGGTCGGTGTTGTCGCCGATCGCCGCGTAGAGCCGCCCGGCCGCGTCCATGGCCAGCGAGCCGCCCATGTGCGAGTTGGCCCGGCCCTCACCCCGGTGGGTGGGGATGGTGAGCAGGCGTTTCTCGGAGGAGAGCGCGACGCTGTTGGTGGCGACGGTGAACCGGGACAGGTTGAGCTGTTTCAGGGTCTTGTCCGACCAGAGCAGGTAGATCCAGCCGTTGCTGGCGAAGTTGCGGTCCAGGGTCATCCCGAGCAGCCCGTCGGACTGGTCGGTCATCGCCGAGGTGTACGCGAAGTCCAGCAGCGTGGTGACCTGGAGGGTGTCGGAGTTGACCACCTTCAACGCGCCGGTGCGCTGGATGTAGTAGACCTTCCGGTCCGGGCCGACGGCCAGCTCGAACGGGTCGGCCAGGTTCTCGGTGACCAGCCCCACCCGCTCGAAGTTGCTGGTCCTGGTGGCCGAGCAGTCACCGGCGACCGCACCGGCCGCCCACTCGATGCCGTAGCGCAGGTGCTCCAGGAACGTCGGCGTGCTGAACTGGGAGCTGGCGTGCCCACCGGCGGTGAACCAGGACCGGCCGCCGTCGTAGCGCTGACACCAGGAGTACGCGTGGTCGACGCCCTCGTCCAGGCCGCTGATCCCGTCGCGCACCTTGATCTGCGCGAGGGTGTGCACGTTGCCGGTCGGGTTGGTCCGCCAGTTGTACCACTCCTCGCTCTGCTCCCAGAGCTCCGGCAGGTTACGCGTCGAGGGGTGGGCCCGGTCGAGCACCTTGACCCGGCCGGGGAACGTGCCGCCGGTGGCCGAGAAGTCGGGGTGGTAGTCGAAGATCGTCCCGACCAGCCCTTCGTACCACGGCCAGTCGCGTTCGCTTGCCGAGGCGGCGTGCAGGCCGGCCCAGCCGCCGCCGTTGCGGATGAACGTCTGCAACGCGGTCCGCTGGCTGGCGTTGAGCAGGTCCCCCGAGGTCGGGAGCGAGTTGGTGTTGTTGAACACCAGGGCGTCGAAGGTGGCGAGGTTGGCGTTGGTGAACGCGGCCGCGTCGGTGGTGGCGACGACCTCGAAGTTGTGCGCGGTGCCGAGCTGCTGGATCGCGGCGACGCCGGCCGGGATCGAGTCGTGGTAGAAGTTGGTGACCTTGGAGAAGACCAGCACCCGGAAGCGGGGGGCGGCCTCGGCGGGCAGGGCGGTGGTGGTGCTCACCACTGTGGCGATGGCGAGCAGGATGAGGCAGAACGCGCGGAGGTGTCGGGGCATGGGGGCGCTCCCTGTCGGACGGTGAGGGTCGGAAAGCGCTTTCTCGCTGCCCGCATCACGGTACTGACAGCCAGTGACGACCGTCAATAGCGCAAGGTAAGCGGTTTCCTGCCGTTCGAGTCTCTTGATCCATCGGCGTGTCTGGTCGAGAATCGGCGCCGTGGAGAACGGGGACTTTTCGCAGGGCTGGGTCCAGTTGTTGAGCCACCTCGACCGGCAGGTGTCTAGCGGTCAGCTCTCGCCGGACACGGCGGCGTTGTCCGACCTGATGAGCATCTACCAGGTGCCGGGAGTCAGCATCGCCGTCGGGCACCTGAGCGGGTGGGTGTGGGCGGCCGGGTACGGCGTCACGGGTGGCGAGACGTCGACGTCGGTGACCGAGCGCACGACGTTCGCGGCCTGTTCGATCAGCAAGCATGTCGCCGCGTTCGGCGCACTGCGACTGGTCCAGGACGGTGTCCTCGACCTGGACACCGACATCCGCGAATACCTCACCTCGTGGCAGCTGCGCGACCGCGCGGGCCAGCAACCGGGAGTCACCGTACGACAGTTGCTGGCGCACACGGCGGGCCTGTCCGACACCTGGTACCGCGGCTACGCCGCAGATCGCGTCCCGTCGCTGGTGCAGGTCCTGGAAGGCAGCGGCCCGACGACCACCGCACCGGTACGGTCGACAGTGTTGCCGGGCAGCCGTTTCCGTTACTCGGGCAGCCACTACTCCGTCCTTGAGCAGTTGATGGTGGACGCGACCGGGATACCGTTCGAGGACCTCATGCGGACTCTGGTGCTGGACCCGGTGGCCATGGCCGACAGCAGCTTCGACAAGCAGTTTCCGCACCAGCGACCGCAACTGGCGGCGCGGGGCCATCACCTCGGCGGCACCGGAATCCCCCGCGGGTGGCGGACGCAACCGGAGGCCGCCGCGGCTGGGCTGTGGAGCACCCCGACCGACCTGCTCCGGCTCGACCTCGAGATCGCCCGAGCGGCCTGGGGAAATTCGAAGCTGCTCAACCGCGACCTGGCCACCCAGATGTGCACACCGCAGATTCCGGGCGGCTCCTACGGGCTCGGCACCGAGGTCGACGACCACGCCGGACGTCGGCGTTTCGGACACACCGGGATGAACGTCGGATATACCTGCTTCTCCTTCGTGTGGCCCGACAGCGGCACCGCGGTCGCCGCGATGACCAACTCACAGGATGGCTGGGAGCTGCTGACCAGCATCCGCGCCGCCGCGGACCGTCGGCACGCCACCAGTCTCACCACCGCACCCCTTGGCGACGTGTCGGGCCACTACGTCCTGCGCGACGACTATCCGATCGACATCGCGGTCACCGACGGCCAGCTGATCTTCTCTGCCGCTGCCCAGCAACCGGTGGCGCTGCTGGCCGGCCCGGACGGTCGCTACCTCCACCCAGGACTCGATCTGGAGATCCGGTTTCTACCGAACAACGGCCAGCCGGGCATCCTGGAACTGCGGCAGGAAGGCATCACGCAGACCGCGACACGATCCACGTCGTAACGACGGTCACCAAAAGGATCATGGCTGTACTAGTCTTCGCGCCATGGCCTTGCGACCAGACCAGTTCCACGACCACGCGACCGCCGTCGCGGACGGCGAGCGGCGGCTACCGCTGGCACGCATGACGGGGTGGGACATCAGCCCATTCGAACTGGATGGGTTACGCGTCGCGCCGCTGCGCCCCCCGGTGCTGCCCGAGCCCGCCCGACACGGCGAGGACCCGGCAGAGTGCCAGAACTGCCAGGAGCGTGACGAGGGAATCTGGTTCAACGAGCACTGGCGGCTGGCCCGGGTCACGGGAGTGGGCGTGCCGCTGGCGCTGATGCTGTACCCGCGCGACCACTACGACATGGCGGATCTCCCCGACGAACTCGCCGCGGAGCTGGGACTGCTGACCACCCGGATCGTCCGCCACGTGCAGGCCCTGCCGCACATCTCGCGAGCCCACGTCTACCGCGTCGGTGACGGCGCCGCCCACCTGCACGTCTGGTTCTTCGCAAGGCCCGAGGGCCAGACGCAGCTCTACGGATCGTGGCTGGTCATCTGGGACGATCTCCTCCCGGAGTATCCCGCCGACATCGCCGAGGCGGACGCCGCGATCGTGGCCGACGCCCTGGTCACCTCGCACGGGGGCCGCCGATCGGCCGCCACCCCGCCGCCCGACTGACCCAATCCGTCCTGCCCGACGAGGAACGGGACGACGAAGCAGGTGGGCCCGACAGCGTGTCCAGCGTGAGCCGGGAAACCCACTTGTGCGTCAGCCCGTACGAGGACGTCTATCCCTCCCAGCACTACGCCGACTTCGAGGCCGAAGAGCACATACTCGCCGGCGCCCAGGATGGGCGCCAGGTTGTCGCGGGGAGCGGAGTCAGGCGCGCGACGTGGTCGATGACCGCCCGCAGGCCCGGGTGCGGGTTCGCCCGGGGGAGGATGAGCGACAGCGGGTACGCGAGCGTCGGACGCACGATCGGGATGCGGCGCAGGTCGTGGTTCGCCGGCCAGAGGTACCTGTCGCGCGAGCCGACGAGCGTTGCCACGTCGGCGGAGTCCGCGAGGATGTCGAGGAGGACCTCGTCGCCGAAGTGCGGGCCCGCCGCGTCGATGCGGAGGTCGAAGTCCGTCGCGAGCTGGTCGTAGAAGTCCGCCCATTCGCTGCGCGGTGCGATACCCGGCACCCAGATCCGATGACCGCGCAGCTTTGCCGGTGTCAGTGATCGGGCGGCGGCGAGCGGGTGCCTCGGGCCGACGAGGAGTTCCAGCGGGGAGTCGAACGCGTGGATCATCCGCACGTCGCGCGGCAGGGTGGCCGCGTCGGTGACCGAGCGGAACGAGGCGTCGATGTCGCCGGCCTGGACGGCGGCGGCTGCCTCGCGCGGGTCGTCGACCCGCAGGGTCACCACGTCGAGGTTGGTCTCCGGGTGCGACCGCCAGTAGTCGTGCAGGACGACGGCCTGTGCGGATCGCAGGCCGAGGACGTCGATCCGCAGGGCCCGCGAGCCCGGCCTGGTCGCGGCGACGGCACGGTCGACACCGGCGACGACGTCCCGGGCGTGCGGGAGGAAAGCCTGGCCGTCGAGCGTCAACTCGACCCCTCGGGCGGTACGGGTGAACAACCGCACGTCGAGTTCACGTTCGAGGGCCGCGATCCGCTTCGACACGGCCTGTTGCGTCACGCCGAACTCGTCGGCCGCCTGTTGCAGCTGCCCGAGCTCCGCCGCCCGGACGAACGATCGCACCGCCTCGGTATCCACTGATGAATTATGCGTACCCACAACCGGTGGTTGTGGCTCGCCCGGACGTCGGTTGTTTGATTCCGCGCCGGTCCCTGCGGTGGGATGCCCGGACCGGAACGTCGGTTGTCACGGGGGAGTCGCATGCGTACGCGGTTGGGGTCGAACTTCGGTTGGCTGTGGTCGGCCTACGGTGTCAGCGCGTACGGCACGTGGCTCGCCTTCGGCGCGTTTCCGCTGCTCGCGGTGCGAGTGCTGGACTCGTCGGCATTCGCCGTGTCGCTGCTGGAGGCGGCGGGGCTTGCCGTCGCGGCGATGGTGGCCCTCGCGCTCGGGCCGTGGGTCGAGCACCGGGCCAAGCGCCCGGTGATGATCGCGATGGACCTGGTCCGGTTCGCGGCGATGGTGAGTGTCCCGATCGCGTACGTCCTCGGCGTGCTGTCGTACGGCCAACTGCTGGTTGTCTCGGTCGTCTCCGGAACGGCGAGCATCGCGTTCGCTGCCGCGTCCGGCGCGTACCTGAAGTATCTCGTCCGCGGTGAGCATCTCCTGGTGGCGAACGGGAGGTTCGAGGGCACCACCTGGACGGCGACCGCCGCCGGCCCGCCCCTCGGTGGTGCGCTGGTCGGGTTGCTCGGCCCGGTCGTCACGGTCCTGGCCGACGCCCTGAGCTACCTGCTGTCCGCGCTCGCGGTCCTCCGTATCCGGGGCGGCGACGTCGCGTCGCCCCGCGACCGGGGCACCCGGCTGCGCCCCGCCGACCTCCTGCACGGCTGGCGACTCATCCTCGGCGACCGCGTCCTGCGGGGTCTGTTTCTCAACTCGGTGCTGGTTGGCGGCCTCATCATGGCCACCGCCCCGCTCCTGGCCGTCCTCCTGCTGGGCGAGTACCACATCCCCGCCTGGCAGTACGGTCTTGCCTTCGGCATCCCGGCGCTCGGCGGGTTCGTGGGTGCCCGCCTGTCCGCCCGTCTCGCGCACCGCCACGGCCGGCACCGGGTCATTGTCGTCTCCGGGTGGCTGCGATCGGTCTTCCCACTCGGTCTCGCGTTCGTCCATCCCGGCGTCTCCGGGCTCCTCACCGTGATCGTCGTCGAGGGCCTGCTGATCACCTGCATGGGCATCTTCAATCCGATCTACGCGACCGAACGCCTGCGACGGACTCCGGTGTCGCACACCGCCCGGGTCCTCAGCACCTGGAGTGCCAGCGGCAGGCTCCTCCAGGCTGTCCTGATGGTGATCTGGGGCGTTCTCGCCACCCTCACCAGCCCACTCGCCGCGATCACCGTCTCCGGCGTACTCCTGCTCGCCACGCCACTCCTGCTGCCCAGGCGGATGGATTGGTCGATCCGGGAGCCGGCCCTGCCGGCCGAAGACGTCCGGGTCGCATGACCCACTCTGCGCTTCGGCGGGGCGTGGACCGTGGGGTGGCGTTCTCCTCGGATCGTGGAAGCCTGCCGTGGCCCAAGCTGGGCCGCGTGCGCCCAGCGCGGGGACGGGTCGCCCGGGATCACCGGTCCTTACGGAGCAGGACGGTCACCGCCTGTCCGTCGGCCGTGCCGAAGGTGCCGTCGGTGGGGTGTCCGAGCTCGGCGGCGAGGGTGCGCACGTGCAGATCGACCACCGCCTCCACCAGGTCGGCCAGCACGGACACCGTGCCGCGGCCCTGTCGCCAACCCGCCACGCAAAGGCCGAGGCCGATGACCGCCGCGGGCCACCACAGCAGGCCGAGCGCGAGATACAGCAGCCCCCAGCCCACCCGTCGGGCGGCGGCGGTGAAGTCGGCCTGCGCGAGGGCGACCGGGTCCCGGGTCTCCTCGGGCAGCAGCAACCACAGTCGGGGCCAAGCCGCGGCCAGGTCCAGGCCGTAGCAGGCCCGCACCCGTACCGCCGTGGCGAGCATGCGATCACCGATCCAGGTCGGCCGGTCCGGCTCGGTCAACGCGATCCGGTCGCAGGCGCGGGCGAGCGCCTGGGTGTCCGGCAGCGGTTCGGTGCCGCCGTCGGCAGACCGCAACCGGCGTGCCTTGTCCCGCAGGGCGTTCTCGTAGCGGTCCAAGGCGGCGTGCCACCGGCGCCGCCGCCGGCGGGTCACGGCATTGCCGGCCCGGCCCCAGTCCTGGGTCCACAGGGCCACGACCAGGCGTTCCAGGCTCTGGGCGGCCGTCGCGGCGACGACGCTGGCTAGCACGACACCGAGCACGATCAGCAGCGCGGATCCGGTGCCCCGGTCCGGTGACCCGAGGGCGAGCCGGTCCACCTCCTGCCGCAGGAGCCGCAGGTCCCACCAGTGGGCGTGGCCGAGCCGCACCGCCGCGGCGCACACCGCCACCAACACCACACCGGGCAGCGCCAGCCCGGCGAGCCACCGCTCTGCCAGCCTCCCGCCGAGCGAGGCGATGACCGCGTTCACCGGTCCATCCGAAACGTCGGCAGCGGGCAGTCCCACACGGCGCAGCGCGGCGGTGGGCCGGCGTCCGGCCGGGGGATCTCCACCCGGTCGCACAGGTCACCGGGACACACCTGGACGACCTCCGGGCGGTGGCCGTGGATGCCGGCCAGTGGCAGGTAGCGGTCTCCGCGGACGGTCGTGTCACCCCCGACCAGCCCGCTGCGGCGCATCAACTCGGTCACCTCGGCGAGCACCGCGTCCACGCCCTGGTCGGACAGCGACCGGTCCCGCAGCCGCGCCAGGGCCTGGGCCGGTTCCAGGCCGAGCAGGTCGCCCACCTGCGCGATGTCCGCGCAAACCCGGGCCAGCCGGGTCGCCCGGTCGTCGTCGAGTCGCCTGTCCGGCGCCGATTGACTCATCGGCTGATTATCTCCTGTCGATGTGGGCGCGCGGCTGGCAGGCTGGGGAGCAACCGCGACGGGGAGGTGCGCCGGTGAGTCGCTATTCAAGGGACGCCGTCGGCCACTGGCGTCGTGCCGCGGCCGGGCAGCCGCGCGGCGACCGGCGATGGGCCGAGGCCCAGGTGGAGCTGGGGGCCGCGCTGCTCGACCGATACCACGCGGACCAGGCGCGGCAGGACCTGATCGAGGCCACCGTCGTGCTGGAGGCGGCGATCCGCACGATGGCCGACTCCTTTCTGGCTGAAGAGTTGGGCACCGCGCACGGTGTCCGCGCGCTTGCCACGTTCACCGATGTGCTGCTGGCCAGAGCCCGGATCGACAGTGAGCCGCAGCTGCTGGACATCGCCGAGCAGTATCTGCAGTTCGCGGACGACGCCTCGGCCGACCTCGGCAACAGCGCGTTGCTCAGCCTGAAGACCTGCCAGGTCTATCGGGTCCGGCACGACTTCGACGGCTCGGTGGACACGCTCTACCGGCTCACGGCCATCGCCAAGATGGCCGAGCGGTGGATCAGCGAGGAGCATCGGCCCGCGTTGCGGGGCATTCACGCGGAGGCACTGTTGCGCGCCTACCAGCTCACCGGGGTGGAGGACTACGTCGACGAGGCGATGGAGCTGGTGTCCTCGGTGGACGCCACCGGGCCCAACCAGGACCAGGTCGTCATGCTGCGTGCCCGGTGCCTGCTGGCCAGGGCGGCCGGGACCACCCACACCGCTGATGTCGAACGGGCCGTCGCGTTGCTGCGGGAACACACCCCGCGGAGCGACGATGCGCGTTTCCTGGCCGGGCAGACGTTGCTCACCCTGGTCGACCGCACCGGCCGCCCCGAGTTGCTCGGCCAGGCCTGGGAGGAGTTCGCCGCCGCGCTGAACACCGTCCCCGAGCGGCATCCGCACCATCGGACAGCGCTCGCCAGCCTCTCCACCGTCGGCATGAAGACGCATCAGCTGACCGGCGACATCTCTTCCCTGGAGACGGCGATCGGCCTGCTGCGCCGGGCGCTCGCGCTCTCGGTACGCGGGGAGCCCAATCACGCGTTGTACCTGGACCAGTTGGGCTACAGCCTCCGGTTGCTCTACGACGCCACCGGGGAGCCCGCCTACCTGGAGGAGGCGCTCGTCCTGCTGCGGAGGGCGCTGGACGCCCTGCCCGCGCGCGATCCGCAGCGTGCCGAAACCGGGTTGTCCATCGCCCAGGCGCTGCGGGCGACCTATCTGCGTACCGGTGAGCCGGCCCTGCTCACCGAGGCCGTCGAGCGAGCGCGCGCCGCCGGCCGCACCGACTCCGGCGCCGTGCCGGTCCGGATCCAGGCCTTCGACAAGGCGGCCTACACGTTGACCGCGCTGGGCCGGTGGAAGGAGGCGACGGATGCCTTCGACGAGGCCATCACCCTGCTGCCGCGGCTGGCCTCCCGGGGGCGTACCCGACACGACCAGTACGCGGACCTCGGCTCGACGGCCGGGTTGGCGGCGACCGCCGCCTCCTGCGCGGTCGGCGCCGGGCAGCCGGAGCGGGCCCTGGAGCTGCTGGAGCGTGGCCGGGGCCTGCTACTGCACCAGCGGTTGACGGCGGACGGCGAGTGGGCAGCGCTCCAACGCGCCGACGGGCGTCTGGCGGCCGACTTCCAACGGATGCGCCGCGACTTCGAAGCGCCCGTCCCCGAATCGTCCCGGCCCACCACCTTCGGCCGGGACCGGGAAACCGAGTGGAACGTGCTGCTGGCAACGATCCGGGAGCTGCCCGGCCTGGGCGATTTCCTGCGTCCGCCCAGCGCCCAGCAGCTGCTCGACCAGGTCGACGGGACCGTGATCGTGCCGATCGCGAGCGAGTTGCGCTGCGACGCGCTCATCCTGCGGCAGCACCGCGTGGCGGTGCTGCCCCTGCCGGATCTGTCGCTGACCGACGCGATGGCACACCTGCGGCTGCTCCAGGAGGCCACTACCACGGCATACGATCCGGCGGCGGACGCGCGGAGTCGGCTGCGCGCCCAGTCGGCGCTCAGCGGCGTACTGGAATGGTTGTGGCATACCCTCGTCGGGCCGGTGCTGGACCGAATCGACGCGCCCGGGGCAGCCGGCGAGTTGCCGCGCGTCTGGTGGTGCCCGGTCGGCCCGCTGGCGTTCTTCCCCCTGCACGCCGCGCAGGCCGGCGCCGGCCGGTCCGCCCTCGACCGGGTGGTCTCCTCCTACACCCCGACCGTGACCGCGCTCGCCCGTAAACGCACCGGGCCGCGACAGTCCCGGCCCGATGCCCGGTCCTGCGTCGTGGCGATGCGCGCCACCCCCGGTGGCCCGGGGGCGCTGCCCAGCGCCGAACGCGAGGCCGCGTCGGCGGCGCGGGCGCTGCCCGGAGCGTGGCTGGGGCTGGACGCGACGGCCACCCGGCAGCAGGTCCTGGACCGGTTGGCCGGCTCGGCCTACGCGCACTTCGCGTGCCACGCGCTGGCCGATCCGCACGACCCGGCGCAGGGTCGGCTGCTCGTACACGACCACCAGGACAGCCCGCTCACCGTGGCCGACGTGTCCCGGCTCGACCTGGACGCGGAGTTCGCCTTCCTGTCGGCCTGCGCGACCGCCCAGGCCCCGCCGACCCTGGTCGACGAGTCGCTGCACATCACCGGCGCCTTCCAGCTCGCCGGGTTCCGGCATGTCATCGGCACCCTGTGGGAGATCGACGACGCGGTCTCCCTCGCCCTGACCACCGCCTTCTACGAGCACAACGACGCGACCGGGGCGGCGGCGTACGCGCTGCACTCGGCCGTGCGGGTGCTGCGGGACCGCTACCCGCTGGCGCCGACGCTGTGGGCGGCGCACATCCACACCGGCGGCTGACCGCCGCCCACCGGCCACCCCCCGGCGGCGTCAGCGGGTGAGCCGGACCAGTGCCCGGGCCTTCTCCGTGTCGGGGTGAGCCGGGCCGTACACGCGTTCGCACCCGGCCAGCGCGGCCCGCGCCTCCTGGCCCGCCCGCCGGTCACCCGCCTCGACCAGCAGCAGTGCGAAGAGCGTCCGCATCTCCAGGGTCGCGGGATGGTCGGCGCCTCGGCCCCGTTCACTGTCCGGCAGCGTGTCCGCCAGCAACTGGATCGCCTCGGCCCGCCGGCCCACTCCGTCCAGCGCTCTGGCCAGGGAGTGCCGGGCATGCAGGCGTACACCGTCGGTGTTGCTGAGGGCGCGCCCGGCGTCGTCCGCCAGCGAACGGGCCGCGTCGACCGCCTCGGCCGCCCGGCCGTTGTCGAGCAGGACGACCAGCAGGTTGCTGCGGGCCTGGAGTGACACCGGGCTGGTGGGGCCCAACGTCCTGGTCACCCGCTCGACCACGTCCCGCAGGGCCCGCTCGGCCTGCTGGCTGCGACCCTGCAGGTGATGGATCCCGGCAAGCTTCATCTGGCAGGACAGGGTGTCCGTGTCGTCTCTGCCCAGCGTCCGCGCCATGCCGTCGGCGACCCGCCGCAGCAGCGGCTCGGCCTCGTCGACCCGACCCAGCTCGATCAGCAACCAGCCGAGGTTGTTGCCGCTGCGCAACGTCTCGGCGTCCCCGTCGCCCAGCACCCGGCGCCGCGCATCGTAGACGTCCCGTTGCACCCGTTCCGCCTCGGCGTGGGAGCCGCGCTGCCAGAGCGCGAAGGCCAGGCTGTGTTTGTTGCGCAGGGTGTCTGGATGCTCCGGCCCCAGCGCCGAGCTGCGCAACCCGACGATCTCCTGATAGACGGCCACAGCTTCGTCGATGTTGTTGCCGCGCATCAGCTCCTGCGCGTAACGGGACCCCGCCTCCAACGTCCGCGCGTCGGTCGCGCCGTACTGCTCGTGGTAGGCGTGGTATTGCAGCCCGAAGGCCGTGAGACCACCGACCGTCCTGGTGGTCGAGCGACCGCCCTGGGTGACGGTGATCTCGATGACCGGCCCGGACGGCGTCGATTCGCGTGGCGGCTCGTCGTCGCGTTTCCGGCTGCGGTTGAACCATCTGCCCACCGCCCGCACCTCCCGCAGTGTCGACAACCTTACGACCCGTCATCGACGGCAGACTACGTGTCGACGTCAAACGATATCGCCCCTGGTCTTTTCGTGGCCGGTGCCGGAGGACGCAGGGCAGTCGCGCGCCGTATCTCTGGCACAGGTTCGCTAAAGATAAAATGGCGTGGTTGGGATCAGCCGCAGCTGTGCCGACGGCGACGACTCGGACCACGAGCCACGACGCGACCGCGACCCGTGCGCCGAGCATGCGCAGGCGGTGGCAGGGCGGGTGCCCCTGCGGATCGGCGCCCGCGAGGTCAGGAGTCGGTGGTGCACACCAGTCTGGCGACGAGCGCTGGCAGGGCAGACCGGCGCAACGAGGACTTCGTCGGTGCGGTGCCCGGTGCTGTCGTCCTGCTGGACGGCGCTGGCATCCCGGGAGCGGAGTCGCTCTGCCGGCACGGGGTCGCCTGGTATACCCACCGACTCGGCGGCGCGCTGCTCGGCCAGCTGTCGCCCGACGACGGACGGGACCTCGGAGCCATCCTCGCCGCCGCCATCGACGAGATCGCCGCCGCGCACCGGCACACCTGCGACATCGCGGATCCCAGCAGCCCGCAGGCGACAGTCGTGCTGGCCCGCGCACACCGGGGCCGCCTGGACTATCTGCTCCTCGCGGACTCCTTCCTCGTCCTCGACCAGGCCCACGGTGGCCCGCAGGTGATCACCGACGAGCGCGAGGTGATAGCCCGGCGCGACTGCTCCGCCCCGCTGAGCGGTGTTGGCCGGGAAACACCGGAGTACGACAGCATTCGCGCCTCCTGTGCCAGGGCGCTGCGTGCCCGCCGGAACCGGCCGGGTGGTTACTGGATCGCCAAGGACGACCCGCGCGCGGCGCTGGAGGCGGTGACCGGCAGCCGGCGCCTTGCCGATCTGAACGGCATCGCGCTGTTCAGCAACGGCGCTAGCCGCATCGTCAGTCCGTACGGCCGGACCGACTGGCCCGGCGTGCTGGAACTGCTCGCCGCCGACGGCCCGGCCGGCGTCATCCGTCGCGTCCGCCAGGCCGAAGCCGAAGCCGGCGGTGGCCCCGATGGTCCGGCCCCGGACGACGCCACTGTGGCGTACTGCCCGTACCTGTCGCGCTGAGGGTTCGCCGCGAGGTGGACCCGGCTACGGCTGGGGGCGAGGTACGGGCCCTGGAGTGCCCGTTCGACTCAGCGCGCACTCGGGTTTGGTCTGGCTGACGTACGAACTGGCGGCGACCATCAGCCCCAGGCCCCACAGGGTGTAGGCCGGCAGCACGATGGCCAGGAACCACGCCGCCCCGTCCACGTTGTTGCCGGTGGCCCAGGCGGTCATGCCGCCGATGCCGAAATAGGTGGTGAGGCCCGCGCCGACGAAGAGTCCGGGGCCGGCCACCAGCCAGCGCGGGACCTTTCGGCCGGCGAGCGGCAGCACCCATCCGGGCCAGATCCGACCCCAGTGGTGCACCAACGCCAGCGGCAGCAGCGTGCCCGCGAGGAGCATCAGGACGATAAAAGTGATCATGAAGCTCCAGGGGATCTCCGGTGCCTTGCTCGACACGAAGCCGTGCGCGATCTCGGCGACGAAGCGTGCCAGGCAGGCGGCGACCGCCAGGTATCCCGCGAACAACGCCCAGGAGGGCGCGGGAGCGTCTCGCCCTTCGGGCGAGCGGCCATGAACGCGACCGCAGCCGTGGCAGGCCCCGCGTGCCCGCCGTTGCTCCGCGTTGGCGATGGCGATGGTCAGGGCGCCGCCGAGGGCGCCACTGCCCTGTGCCAGCAGGGTCACCCAGTCCATCGCGTCCAGATCCATCCCGAACAGGCCGCCGAGGATCATCAGGAGGCTCAGCGGGAACATGAACGAGTACAGGACCATCGACACACCGGACAGCCAGCCGAGTGCGGCCAGCGCCCAGCGAACCCCGGTGCTCCGGTCGCGTTCGGTGCCCGATCTGATCAGCAGGACCACTGCTGCCGACAGCAGCGCGGGCACCACCGGAAGCCACCCGCCGGGAAAGAAGGATTCACCCGGTTCGGCGAATGGTGGCGCGCCCCGGACAGCCCACCAGGCATGCACGACCGCGTACGCCGTGACCCACAGCGCGGTGCCCGCTGGCACCCACCTTTGCCCGCGACGTGCGGGCGAGCCAGCGCGGAGGTTGGCAACCACAGGGACAGCCATGGACCGATGATCTCTGGCGAGGGGTGGCCCCCTCCTCCCCGCCGCAGGGGAACCCCTGCCCCGGCCGGGGGAGGGGCCGTGGGGCCGAGCACGACAGACTCCTCCCGGAGCGCGTTCCGGTCGCGGTGCCCGCCCCAGTACGCTCGGTACGTTCTGGTGCGCCATTCGTCAGTTCTGACAGTCGGTGCCTGCCTGCCTCGCCGGGCCAGGGTGGCCGACGCTCCCGCCCGTTCCGGCTGGCTGTGCGGCCGGCGCGCGGCGTGCCGAACAACGAACGGCCAGACGCGATGGAGGCGGGGTTGGTGGCGGTCCTACGGGTGACAACTCGCAACGCACGGTTCCAACAGTGGGAGGCGCTGTTGGGCAACCGCACCAAGCGCCAGCGCAGCGGCGAGTTCCTCGTTCAGGGCGTCCGACCCATCAAGCTGGCGATCCAACTCGGGTGGCAGGTCCGCCAGCTCCTGTACAACGCGGACGCGCACCTGTCGGCCTGGGCGCACGAGACCCTCGACGCGACCCGCGCGACAAAGGTTGCCGTCGCCGGCGAGTTGATGTTCGAGCTGGGCGGCAAGGTGGACGTCGCCCCGGAGCTGCTCGCCATCGTGGCGTTGCCCGATGACGACCTGGGTCGCATCCCGGTTGGTCCCGACCTGCTCGCTGTCGTGTTCGACAGGCCCACCAGTCCCGGAAACATCGGGACGCTGGTCCGGTCGGCGGACGCCTTCGGCGCCAGTGGCGTCATCCTGACCGGCCATGCCGCCGATGTCTATGACCCCAAATCGGTTCGGGCCAGCACGGGCTCGCTCTTCTCGGTCCCCGCGGTGCGGGTGCCCTCACACCGGCCGGTGCTCGACTGGGTCGAGGCCATTCGAGCAGACGGCGTCGGTGTGCAGGTGGTGGGCACCGACGAGAGCGGCGCGGCGGAGGCAGCAGAGTACGACTTCGCCCAGCCGACACTGCTGGTGGTCGGGAACGAGACGTCCGGGCTGAGTTCGGCGTGGCGCGACGCCTGCGACCACCTCATCCGGATACCGATGGTGGGAATGGCCAGCTCCCTCAACGCCGCCACGGCCGGATCCGTCGTCCTCTACGAATCGGCTCGCCAGAGGGCCCGCGGGAAGCGCGGATAGCGGCCCCGCGCGTCAGGGGATGAGCCGGTCGAGCAGGTCGAACCGCTCGTACGGCTGGTCGTGGTCGCCGAAGTGCCCGTCGTCGCGCACGATCTGGGTGCCGCCGAGTCGCTCGAACATTGCGCGCCCCTGGCGGTCGTCGCAGCCGTACGGATCCTTGCGGGAGTTGACGAAGTAGATGTCCCGCACGTGGGACCGGATCGCGGCCCAGTCGTAGCTCTGCTGCAGGACCGGTTCGTCGCTGTCGTTGGGCCGGGTGCAGTAGCCGGCGACCAGGATCGCCTGGTCGACTGTCGCGTCGACATGTTCGAGGAGCGCCAAAAGGAGCGCCGCGCCGCCGGAGTGGCCCACCAGGACCGTGTCCTCGTCGAAGCGGTGCCCGTTGAGCACCTTTGGCAGGAACGTGGCGATCGGCTCGACATTGATGCCCGGATGGTGCGGCACCTCGACGGCGTAGCCCCGGGCCTCCAGCCGTTGCGCCAGCCAGCGGTACCAGACGACGTCCGGGTTGCCACCGGTCCCGTGAAAGATGATCGCTCTGCGCCCCACCCTGCCCCCTTCGGATCGACGCCAGATCAAACCACGTGATCCGTACGAGCGACTGCGGCGCGGGGTCTGCGGGGCCGGCGCGGCCCGAGTGTCCCGGTCCTGTCAGGCCAGCGGCACCTGCGCGGCCCGGTCGCCGTCGCCCCCGGCGCGGACCGGGACGGGAGCGGCGATCGGGGCGGCGACGATCCGGCTGGGCAGCACCGGCGCGTCCCGGCCCGTGCCGCGCCGGTCGCCCCCGGAGGACTGCTCGTGGTAGTCCTGCTCGACGTTGACCGTCCAGACGTCATGCGTACTGCCGGTGGCGATGTTCTCGGCGGTGAGCATCGCGGTGAGCATCGAGTGGTCCTGGTTGTTGTAGCGGTGCATGCCGTTGCGCCCCACCGGGTGCACGTTCGGCACCGCCTCGGCCAGCCACGCCCGGATCACGTCCACGTTGTGCTGGTAGCGCTCGTCGTACACCGGGTAGGCCTTCGGCATCCGCACGACGTGGCCGGCCTCCACCACGCCGGGCCGCGCCAACCCCAGCCGCTCCAGCTCCGCGGTGGCCAGGACCACGAGGTCGGCATCCGGGGTACGCCACATCTCGTCGTCCTCGAAGACGAAGTACTCCAGGCCCAGGCAGGTGCGGCCGTCCTTGACGAGGTACGGCGACCAGGAGCCGAAGTTCTGGATCCGGCCCACCCGTACCCCCGGATCGTGCACGTAGATCCAGTTGTCCGGGAACGAGAACTCCGCCGGCACCACCAGCGCGACCGTCAGGAAGTCGCGGTAGCGCAGGTCGGCGGCGCAGGCCAGCACCTGCGGTGGCGCCGCCGGACGCAGTACGGACACCAGCTCCGAGATCGGCATCGACGAGATCACGTGGTCGGCCGGTTCGGTGCGCTGCCCGCCCGCGCCGTTGACCGTCACGCTGATCGCCCGCCGTCGCGTCGGGTCGCGGTGCACCGCGGTGACCCAGGTGCCCGTCGACACCTGCCCGCCGCGCTGGCGCACCTGCTCGGCGCAGCGCTCCCACATCATCCCCGGCCCGTACTTCGGGTACTGGAACTGCTCGATCAGACTTGTCACGTCCGTGCGGTACCGCTTGGGCAGCAGCGCGTTGCGGATCGCCTTGGCCAGTGACAGGTTCTTGATCCGCTGCGCGGCCCAGTCCGCCTGTAGTCGGTCCGCCGGCATCCCCCAGACCTTTTCGGTGTACGTCTTGAAGAAGATCGAATACAGCCGCCAGCCGAACCGGGCCGACACCCAGCCCTCGAAGTGCGACTGGTCCCGTGGCGGCCGGAGCCGGGCGTGGGCGTACGAGCCGAGGCAGCGGGCGGCCTCCGACAGCCCCAGGTTGCGCAGCGCGTTGACGGCGCTGAGCGGGTAGTTGAACAGTGCGCCCCGGTAGAAGATCCGGCTCATCCGGGGCCGGGTCAGGAAGTCCTCGTCCGGCAGGATCTCGTGCCAGAACGCCTCCACCCGGGGGACCTTCGTGAAGAAGCGGTGCCCGCCGATGTCGAACCGCCACCCGTCGCGTTCCACGGTCCGGCTGATCCCGCCGACCACCTCGTCGGCCTCGAAGACCCGGACCGTCCGACCGTGCCGGAGCAGTTCGTGCGCCGCCGTGAGCCCCGCGGGTCCCGCGCCGATGACCACCGTGCCGTGCTGCTCGCCCATGCTGCCGCACTCCCTGCTCTGCGCCATCGTCGGAGGTGCCGCGCCTACCCGTTCTGCGCCGAATGTCACTCCCGGTCAACGATCGTTTCCACTCCGGAGTGGCGTCTGGCGGCGTACAACGGGTTGGACCACACTCCTGTGCGGCGGGTGGGCCGGCGAACCGGGGGGCGGGGCGGATGCACCGGTGGCGAAGCGGCGCGGCGACGCTTGCCGTCCGACTGGCCGCGGCAGGCCGCGCCGGAGCGCGCGTGGCCCGTCGGGTGCCGACGCCCTGGCCGTACGTGATCGGCCTGTTCCTCGGCGCGAAGCTGCTGCTGACCCTGCTCGGGCTACTGGTCCTGCACGCCTGGGACGGCGTGCCCGGGGCGCCGCCGCCCGACGAGGCGCTGATGTGGGCGCAGCAGCGCGAAATCTCCGGGCACCGGTGGATCTCCTTCTGGTTCGCCTGGGACGGGCTGCTCTACCTGCGGCTGAGCGAGCTGCCCCTGACCGGGCCGTGGCGGGACTTCGGCTTTCCGCTGCTCTACCCGTTCCTGGCCCGGCCGGTCGGCGCGCTGCTCGGCGGCGACAACGCGCTGGCCCTACTGTTGATCAGCAACGTCGCGTTCCTGCTGGCGCTCTGGTACGGCTACCGGCTGGCCGAGGTGCTGCTCGGCGACGCACCCGCCGCCCGCCGGTTCACCAGGTACCTCGTGCTGCTGCCGACCGCGTTCCTGTTTCAGGCCGCGTTGACCGAGTCGCTCTTCGTCTGTCTCGCGTTGGCCGCGTTCTACCACGCCGAGCGACGCCAGTGGCTGCTGGTCGGTGTGCTCGGCTACTTCCTGGCGATGAGCCGCTCCGTCGGCCTGCTCGTCGCGCTGCCGCTGGCCCTGGTCCTGCTGCGCCAGCACGACTGGCGGCTCGGCCCCCGCGCCCTGCTCGGCTACCTACGGATCGGCTGGCCGTTGCTGCTGCTGCCCGCCGGCTGGTTCACCTTCATGGCGTTCTGCCGGTGGCGCGGCGGAGACTGGTTCGCCTACCAGCACGCCCAGCACACCGGCTGGGGCATCGAGGTGCAGAACCCGGTGCCGGTGCTGCTGAACGGGCTGGCCGGGGAGCCCCGCGACGCCGCCCGGGTCCTCTTCGCCGTGGCCGTGTTGGCCGTGCTGGTCGCCGGGTTCCGCCGCCGGGAAGTGGCCTACCTGGTGTACGGCGTACTCATGGTGCTGGTGCCGCTGTCGATGGGCCCGGCGGTGTACCGGAGCCTGCTGCGGTACCTGCTCGCCGCGTTCCCGGTGGCCCTGGTGCTGGCCCGGTGGGCCCGCCACGCCGGCGTCGACGTGTGGCTGACCGCGACCCTCGCCGTGGTGCAGGGCGTGCTGTTCGTGCTGTGGCTCACCTACTGGACCCACATGATCATCTGATTGGTCCGGCCGTCCACGGGGCAGAATGAGGCGGTGAGCGAGCCGCGGGTGCGCCTCGATGACCTCGGGGCCTGGCTGATCAAGGGCAACGCCGACCTGGTCGACCTGACCGCCCGGTTCGCCCGGGACCCGCAGGTGACCAGCTGGTGCGTACGCCCCGGTTACCGGGCGCGGCTGATGAGCGCCGGACAGGCGATCGTCTTCTGGGCCAGCGGCAGTCGCTGTCGACTGCCCTACGGGTTGTGGGGGATCGGTCGGGTCACCGGGCCGGCCGAACCAGGGCCGCCGGGGCAGCAGTGGTCGGTGCCACTGGACCTGCCCATTCTCGCCGAGCAGGACCGGGTGCCCCGGCGGCGACTACGCGCCGACGAGCGGCTCGCCGCCCTGGAGGTGTTCCGCCAACCGCAGGCGGCCAACCCGTCGTACCTGACCGTGGCGCAGTTCGCGGCACTGCGTACCCACCTGCCCACCTGAGCACGCGGGCAGCCGGACCACGGCGACGAACCTGTGCGAGGCTGCTTCCCGTCCCTGCCGCCAACCCGAGTGGAGGTCCGGTGTTCGCCCTGCCGCTGACCGAGGAGGTCGAGCTGCGCCCGCTGAACCCGTGGCGGGCCGAGGAGTTCCTCGCCCACCTGGATCGGGCCCGGGAGCACATCCAGCCCTGGGTGTCGCCGTCGTTCGTCGCCACCGACCTGCCGTCGGCCCGCGCGGTGTTGCAGCGGTACGCCGACCGGTGGGCCAGCGACACCGGCGGCATCTGGGGGCTGTGGTGGCGCGGCACGCTCGTCGGCGGCGTCATGTTCGTGTCGTTCGACGTCGTGCTGGGCGTCTGCGAGGTCGGCTGCTGGCTGGAGCCGGCGGCGCAGGGACGGGGCATGGTCGCCCCGGCGATCCGCCGGATCGTCGACTGGGCCGTCCGCGAGCGCGGCATCCAGCGGGTCGAGTGGCGTACCAACGCCGCCAACGCCCGCAGCATCGCCCTGGCCCGCCGGCTCGGCCTGCGCCACGACGGCACCCTGCGCCAGCTCTACCCGAGCCCTCGCGGACGCATCGACCTGGAGGTCTGGTCGGTGCTCGCCGACGAGTGGCTGGCCCAGCCCGGCACCTCGTAGCCGACCGGCGCTTTTTGTCGTACCCCGGCGGCACCATCCATCCATGGCCGTCCCCGCGCTCACCCCCCGTCCCGACCAGCCGCGTTCCGTGCCGCTGCGTGAGGCGCGCACGCGGTTCAGTCAGCTTGTCGCGCTCGCCGAGCTGACCGACGCGGTCACCGTCGTCACCCGCGACGGCGATCCCCGCCCGGTCGCCGCGATCGTTCCCGCCGCAGCCGCCCGCAGCGGCGCCCAGGCCCGCGCCGACGCCGACCGGCTCGCCACTGTCACCGCCGGCTGGGCGCGTCGCCTCGACGAGCAGCACCGACGCAGCACCCAGCGGCACGCCGCCGAGCTGTCCGCGATCCGCGCTGCGCTGGCCGAGGCGTGGGCCGAGCTGGATCGCCGGGTGGTCCCGGGCAGCGACAGCACGCTGGCCCGGCTGCGCGCGGCGCACAACGACCTGCTCGCCGGCTGACCGCGTCCGCGTCGCCTGTGCCACCTGCGTTGCCAGCGGTCAGCCGGTAGCCGGGTACGCGTGGGTCTCGGTCGCCTTGAGCGCCACCCAGACCCGTTGACCGGGGATCAGCCGCAGTTGGGCGGCGGCGGCCGGCGTGACGTCTGCGGCCACCCCGATCGGGCCATCCACCTGCACCCGCACGTTGTCGCCGTGCCGCTGGACGCCGGCGACCGTTCCCGCCCAGGTGTTGCGCGGGCTGCCCTCCGGACGGGACGGGTGCAGGGCCACCGCCGCCGGACGGAACGCCACGAACGCCTCGCCGTCCAGCCGGTCGGCGACGGTGAGGGTCAGGCCCGGCGCGACACGTACCGCATGCCCTTCGGCCCTGCCCCGGTAGAGGTTGAGCCCGACCAGCCGGGCGACGTAGTCGGTGCGCGGGCGGGCGGTGACACTCGGCCCGTCGCCCTCCTGCACCACCCGGCCACCCTCGACGATGACCAGCCGGTCGGCCAACGCCAGCGCGTCCAGTGGGTCGTGGGTGACAAGCACCGTCGCACCCGGATGCGCGCACAGGTGCCGGTGCAGCTCCGCGCGGGTGTCCAGCCGGGTGCGGGCGTCCAGCGCGGCGAGCGGCTCATCCAGCAGCAACAGTGCCGGCGCCACGGCCAGCGCGCGGGCCAACGCCACCCGCTGCGCCTGGCCCCCGGAGAGCTGCCGGGGGCGGCGGTGCGCCTGCGTGTCGAGCCCCACCCGGCCGAGCCACTCCCGGGCTGTGGCACGTGCGGCCCGCCGGTCCACGCCGTGCCGGCGCGGCCCGAAGGCCACATTGTCCAGGGCGCTGAGGTGCGGAAAGAGCAGGTAGTCCTGGAAGACCACGCCGATCGACCGGCGTTCGGTGGGCACCCAGCCCCGGTCCGCCGGCCGATCCAGATCGACGCCGTCGAGCGTGACGTGCCCGGCCGTGAGGGGGTGCAGCCCAGCCAGCGCGCGCAGCGCTGTGGTCTTGCCGGCGCCGTTCGGCCCGAGCAGCGCGACCACCTCGCCGGGTGCCACCCGCAGCGGGACGTCGAGCCGGAAGGCGCCCCGGTCGACGACGAGCCGGGCGTCGAGCAGCGGCGGCCTCATGCGCTTGTCATCCAGCGATCCCGCAACGCCACCAGAATGCCTACCGACACGACGAGCAGCACCAGGCTGAGCACGATCGCGGACTCCAGGTCGGTCTCCAGAGCCAGATAGACGGCGAGCGGCATGGTCTGTGTCCGACCGGGGTAGTTGCCGGCGAAGGTGATGGTGGCACCGAACTCGCCCAACGCCCGCGCCCAGCAGAGCACCGCCCCGGCGGCCAGCCCGGGTGCCACAAGCGGCAACGTGACGTGGGTGAAGGTGGTCCACCGGCCGGCACCCAGGGTGGCGGCGGCCTCCTCGTAGCGGTGGTCCGCGGCGCGCAGCGCCCCCTCCACGGCGATGACCAGGAACGGCATGGCGACGAACGACTCGGCCAACACGACGCCCGCGGTGGTGAAGGGCAGGGTGATGCCGAACGTGGCGTCCAGCCAACCGCCGAGCAGCCCCCGCCGGCCGAACACCAGCAACAGCGCCACCCCACCGACCACCGGCGGCAACACCAGTGGCACGGTGACCAGCGCGCGGACCAGTCGGCGGCCGGGAAACTCGACCCGGGCCAGCATCCAGGCGAGCGGCACCCCGAGCAGCAGGCAGAACACGGTGGCCAGGGTCGCGGTCTGCACCGACAGCCGCAGCGCGGTCAGCGCCCCCGGCGTGGTGAGGCGCTGCGGCAGGGTCGTCCAGGGCGCCCGGATCACCAGACCAAACAGCGGCAGGACGAGGAAGAGCAGCCCCAACCCGGCGGGGATCAACAGCGCCGCCGGCACCCGCCCGCGCCGTCGGGGTGTGGCGTGATCGAGGACCCGACTCATGGAGTCTGGAAGCCCGCCTCGGCGAGGATGGCCTGCGCCGGCGCCGAGCGGACGTACGCGACGAGGGCCCGCGCGCCGGCCGGATTCGGCGCGTCCCGCAACGCGACGATCGGGTAGTCGTTGACCGCCCGCGTCGACTCGGGAAACTCGACGCCGGTCACGTCGGCGCTCGCGGCCCGCGCGTCCGTACGGTAGACTAGGGCCGCGTCGACCTCGCCGAGCTTCACCTTGGCGAGCGCGCCCTTGACGTCCTGCTCCAGGGTGACCGGGGTCAGCGCGACGCCGGCCGCGTCCAGGGCGGTGCGGGCGGCCGCGCCGCAGGGCACCTGGTTGGCGCAGAGCGCCACCTTCACGCCGGACCGGCTCAGGTCGGCCAGCCCGGTCACCCCTGCCGGGTTGCCCCGGGGCACCGCGATCACCAACTGGTTGCGGGCGAAGATGCTCGGTACGCCGTCGGCATTGCCGGCCTCGGTGACAGTGGTCATTGTCGTGGGAGCGGCCGAGGCGAACACGTCCGCCGGCGCACCCTGGTTGATCTGGTTGGCCAGCGCGGAGCTGCCGGCGAAGTTGAGAGTCACGATGCTGCCCGGGTGGGCGGCCTCGAAGTCCTTGCCGATGCGGGTGAACGACTCGGTCAGCGAGGCGGCCGCGAAGACCGTCACCGTGCCGGTGACCCGGCCGTCGACGGCACCACCGGATGCCCGGTCGCCGCCCGCCCCGCAGCCGGCGACGACCAGCGCCACCAGCACGGCCACCGCCGTGCGCACCGCCCGCGTGCTCATCCCGCCGACCGCCCCCGGGCCGGGGCGGACGCGGCCCGCTCCACCACCACCGTCGTCGACTTGATCACCGCGACGGCCACCGAACCGACCCGCAGATCCAGCTCGTCGACCGCCTCCCGGCTCATCAGCGACACAACCCGGAACGGGCCGGCCTGGATGTCGACCTGGGCCATGACGGCGTCCTTGCGAACGTCGACCACAATGCCGCGCAGCCGGTTGCGGGCCGAGGAGAACTCGGCGCCCGCGTCCGGGTCGGCGGCCTGGGCGCGGGCGAAACCCGCCAGGTCGGCGCCGTCGATGATCCGATGGCCGTGCTCGTCGCGCCCGGCGGCGAGCCGCCCGGCGTCCACCCAGCGGCGGATGGTGTCGGCGCTGACGCCGAGCAGGTCCGCGGCCTCCCCGATCCGGTACGTCGTCACCCGCTCACCCTAACGCCCGCAGGTGCGAGCCCATAACGTCCTACCGGGCAGCACTCGCATAGACAAAAGGGCGTCGGTGCCGGCAGTTGCGGCCACCGTTCCTGCGCGTCACGAGGCGAGATCGTGCTCGATTCAGGAAGTAGTGGCGGCGGTCTGCTGGTGAGGCCACTACTTCCTGGATCGAGCGTGACCAACGGACGCGCGCCACCCGAACCCGCTCCCGCTCTGCGCTCCCGGGCTCCGCGCTTCGGGGCTCCGCGCTCCCGCTCCCGCTTCGGGGCTCCGCGCTTAGGGGCTCCGCGCTTCGGGGCTCCGCGCTTCGGGGCTCCGCGCTTCGGGGCTCCGCGCTCCGCGCCAAGATCCGCGCCTGGCGCCAAGATCCGCGCAATATCAGGGATGTTGCTGTCTCACGCGCGTCGGAGGCAGCAACATCAGCGAAGTTGCGTAGATCTTGGTGCGGGGTGCGGGGTGCGGGGTGCGGGGTGCGGGGTGCGGGGTGCGGGGTGCGGGGCGCGGGGCGCGGGGCGCGCGCGGGACGCAGGGCGCGGGGCGCGGGACGCAGGGCGCGGGATGTGCGGGGCGCGGGGCGTGGGGGCGCGGGGCGTGGGGGGCGTGGGATGTGCGGGGCGCGGGGCGTGGGGGGGCGTGGGGCGCGGGGCGCGGGGCGCGGGGCGCGGGACGTGCGGGGCGTGGGGCGTGCGGGCGTGGGGTGCGGGACGGCGGGGGCGGGCGGGCCGCAGGGGCTCCGCCCGCCCCGACGACCCCCTCAGCAGTTGCGGAGTTCGGGGGACTGGTTGAGCAGTTGGCCACGGGTCGACACGAAGCGGCCGTAGCGCTCCCCGTCCACGGCCGACGGGCGGAACGCGGCGACGCGGTGGCAGTTCTGGAAGGCCAGGCGTACGCCGAAGTGTCGTTCCAGGCCGGCGCGGATCGCGTCGCTCGCCAGTGCGCGTAGCAGTTGTCCCCGGTCGGCGTCGGTGGGCGGCGGGACGACGTTGTCGGCCAGGTCGGCGTCGCCGGCCTCCAGTTCGGCGACCACCCGGCTGACGGTGGCCCAGGCGTACGGGAGTGAGTCGCGGACGCAGGCGATGAAGGCCTCGTCGTCGACGGGACCGCGTTCGGCGGCGTCGAGCAGGGCGGGCGGGACGGTGAGTGACATGGTTCTCCTCCGCTTCAGCCAACGAATACCGTTTTCATTAACGGTGTCGACCGAGCAGACCACGTCATCGGGCGGACGTCAACGATCTGCGGGCGCGACCCGCGCGCGGAAATCGTGAATGACAGCAGGTCAGGGTCGGCGGGGATGGCCCTTGAGGTGCCGACCCAGCTCGCGGGCGATCTCCCGGTTGGCGTCCCGCTCGGCCAGCGTCTGCCGCTTGTCGTAGGAGCGCTTGCCCTTGGCCAGGGCCAGCTCGACCTTGGCGTAGCCGTTCTCGAAGTACATCGACAGCGGGACCAGGGTCACCCCGCCCTCGCGGACCTTGTCCAGGATCCGGTCGATCTCGGCCCGGTGCAGCAGCAGCTTGCGGTTGCGGCGCGGGGCGTGGTTCGTCCACGTGCCGTACGCGTACTCGGCGATGTGCAGGCCGTACAGCACGATCTCACCGTCGCGCTCGTGCGCGAACGCGTCCACCAGCGAGGCCCGCCCCTCACGCAGCGACTTCACCTCGGTGCCGACAAGCACGATGCCCGCCTCGTACGTGCGCAGCACTGTGTATTCGTGCCGGGCCTTCTTGTTCGAGGCGATCAACCGGCGTTCGGGCTGCTTGGACGGGCTCACCCCGCGACGATATCCGGCCGCTGCCTCAGCCGGTCGTCCGGCGTTCGGGGCGCAGTCGCCCGGTCAGCTCCCGTACCGCCTCGGCGAACTCTTCCTGCGACTCGCACGGCCAGTGCCCCAGGATCGGTGGGGGAACGCTGTCGCTGGGCGCCGGCACCACGTCCTGCGGGTCGACCAACCGGCGATCCACCATCGCCGCCGGCCCGGTCAGCGTCTCGGCCTCCCCGGGCCGGTGGGAGGCGAAGATCCAACCGCCGATCGGGTCCGTGTCGCGCCACAGGTTGATCCACCGCCAGCCGACCCGTTCGCCGATCTCCCGCAGCGCCGGGTCATCGGCGTAGGCCGGGAACAGCCGCGAGTACAACCGACCCAGTGGCGACCCGTAGGTCAGCAGAGCGACCCGGTCGGTGATCCGGGTGGGCAGTTGCAGCACCGTGGCGGCCAGCAGCACCGAGCCGTGGCTGTGCCCGGCCAGCAGCACGCCCTGTCCCTGTTCCACCAGGTAGGAGATTCGCTTGGCCAACTCCGGCACGGCCCGCTCGGCGTAGCAGGGCGGCGCGAACGGGTGCGCCGCCCGGGGCCAGAACGTGCCCAGGTCCCAGAGCACACCCACGTACCGACGGAACTGCGCGGTCCGGTACGCGAAGATGCCGCCCACCACCAGGCCGAGCAGGATCGCGGCGATCGCGTAGCTGCCCGACCCGATCAGAAAGTTGACCATGCCCTCGGGCACTCCGACGTAGCGCTGCGTCACGTCGCCCGGTAGGAGCTGGAGCAGGCCGAGCACGCTGGTGGCCAGGCCGAGCGCCGCGAGGCCGGCGTACACCACGGAGAGCGGTTCCAGCCGTTCGGTGAACCGGGCCCGGGCCACCGCCTGCTCGACCCGGCGCAGCCGGTCCGCCGCCTCCGGGGGCGCGTGCGGAAAGTCGGCGGCCACTATCGTCCGGGCGGCCCGCCGCCGCCCGCGCCGGGTCAGCCTGGTGACCAGGCCGGCCACCAGCAACGCGGTCACCACCGCCAGGAAGAACCCGAAGATCGCCCACTTGTACGCCAGGGGAGGGCTGGTCTCCAAGCTGTCCGCGGTCGTCCCGTCACGGTCGAGCAGGTCCGCCACCCGGTAGACCAGCTCGGCGGAGAACGCCACGGCGAGCCCGGCCGAGATCGTCATGAGGACCGGCGCTCCCAACGCGCGCAGCGGCGACCCGCGCTGCCCGCGACCCCGCCGCCAGATCACCAGCGCGGCGAGCACGACCACCAGCATCTCCTGGCTGACGAACAGCCAGGCCACGATCGCGCCGTAGCCGGGCAGCGCACCGCCCTGCGGCCACGGGGCCGGGCTGATGACGACGTGCACGATCACCAGCATCGTCAGGCCGCAGGCGATCGTGCGCAGCCCGCGGAAGACGCCGTCCACCCGGGGTAACGGGTCGGTGCGGTCGATGCTCGGCACCACGGTGACCAGAACCAGGCAGCTCAGCAGTACCGCCGCGGTGGCCGTCAGCAGGATCACCATCACCCACGAGCGGTGCTGGCTGGCACGGGCGGCCAGCAGGCTGCCGTCGAGGGTGGCGAACGCCGCCGCGACGTGCACCGAGCGCAGCCGACCCACCAGTGGCTCGCCGTCCCACTGGCCGACCGCGCTCAACTGGTGCTTCGAGGTCGGGGTCGACGGGGTCCGGAACGCGTCGAACGAGTGGCCCGGACGGGCGCCGAGCCACCAGACCAGCCCGATGGCGGCGACCGGCACCAACGCCAGCACACCCAGGCGCAGCCCGGTCGGGCGTCCGCCGAGCCAGGACAGCCAGCTCCGCCCGGCCAGGCACGACGGGGTGTCCATGCAGCGCCAGGCGACCAGGTCCAACGCCACCCCGACGATGGAGAGCACGTAGAGCATGGTGAGGGTGAGGGCGAGCACCCGGCACAGCGCCATGAAGCCGAGCTTCGAGGCGGGGTTCGCCGGGCGCATCCAGAGCGCCACGTTGCAGAGCATGAACGGCAACAGGAACACCAGTGACAGCGTCCGCACGGCCGTGCCGGACGGCAGGTCGCTCCACCGGTACGCCTCCAGCGTCACCCCGTCCGTCCCGGTCGAGTCCGGGTAGCCGGGGCGCGGTCGGTAGAACCCGCCACTGCGGTCCCCGGCGACCTGGTGCACGTACGGCCGGTCCAGAACCTGGTCGGCTCCCGCGCCGGAGACGCCGTGCACCCGCAGCTCCACGATCCCGCCCGACGTGGTCGGTCCGGTCGGCGACACGTCCGCCATGGGCCCCCCGAGGTGTGCGCGGCAGCCGCGCGTGTCGTCGACGTACGACCACCCACGCGGCTCCCCGGCTTACCCATCCCGAACCCGGTCAACCGTGCCGCCGTGCTGGGCGGTGGTGCGGCCGACCCTCGACAGGTGGTTTCATGGCGCCATGGCGAACCCGGTGATCCTGACCGTCGACGACGACCCTGTGGTGTCCCGTGCGGTGGCTCGGGACATCCGCCGCCGCTACGGCGACCGCTACCGGGTGCTGCGGGCCTCCTCCGGACCGGAGGCGCTGGACGCGCTGAGGGAGGTCAAGCTGCGCGGCGAACAGGTGGCGCTGCTCCTGGCCGACCACCGGATGCCGGAGATGACCGGCGTGGAGTTCCTGGAAGCGGCAATGGACATCTTCCCGGCGGCCCGCCGGGTGCTGCTCACCGCGTACGCGGACACCGACGCCGCGATCGAGGCGATCAACGTCGTCGACCTGGACCACTACCTGCTCAAGCCCTGGCATCCGCCGGAGGAGAAGCTGTACCCGGTGGTCGACGGGCTGTTGGAGGCGTGGTCGGTCACCCCGGACGCGGCAAGCGCCGAGATCCGGGTCGTCGGGCACCGCTGGTCGGCGCCGTCGTTCAAGGTCCGTGACTTCCTGGCGCGCAACCTGGTGCCGTACCGGTGGATGTTGTCCGACGACCCGGAGGGCGTCCGCCTGCTCGACGCGGCCGGGGCCACCGAGGCGGACGTGCCGCTGGTGGTGACGGCCGACGGTAAGGCGTTGATCGCCCCGAGCGAGGCCGAGTTGGCCGCGCTGGCGGGGCTGACCGTGGTGCCCGCGTCGGACTTCTACGACCTGGTGGTGATCGGCGGCGGCCCGGCCGGCCTCGGTTCGGCGGTGTACGGTGCGTCGGAAGGGCTACGCACCGTGCTCGTCGAGCGGCGGGCGACCGGCGGGCAGGCCGGGCAGAGTAGCCGGATCGAGAACTATCTGGGCTTCCCCGACGGCGTCTCGGGTGCGCAGTTGACCGATCGGGCCCGGCGGCAGGCGGTCAAGTTCGGTGCCGAGTTGCTCAGTGCCCGGGAGGTGGTCGGTCTGAGTGAGGCCGGCGGTGCCCGGCTGTTGCGCTTCGGCGACGGCTCCGAGATCGCTGCGCACACCGTGGTGCTGGCCACCGGGGTGTCGTACCGGGTGCTTGACGCTCCCGGGCTGGCTGACTTCACCGGTCGGGGGGTGTTCTACGGCGCCGCCGCCACCGAGGCGCCGAGCTGCGTCGAGCAGGAGGTCTACATCGTCGGCGGGGCCAACTCCGCCGGCCAGGCGGCGGTGCACTTCTCCCGGTACGCGTCGAGGGTGCACCTGCTGATCCGGGGCGCGGACCTGACCGCCTCGATGTCGCGGTACCTGATCGACCAGTTGGAGCGGATCGACCGGATCACGGTGCACCCGCACACGGCAGTGGTGGGCGGGGCGGGTGAGGACCACCTGCAACGGCTCACCCTCTGCGACACCCGGACCGGGGCGGCCCGCTCGGTCGACACCTCCTGGTTGTTCATCTTCATCGGCGCGGAGCCGCGTACCGACTGGCTGGACGGAGTGCTGGTCCGGGACGGGCGCGGCTTCATCGTCACCGGCCCGGACCTGCTGGCCGGCGGGCGTCGGCCGGCGGGCTGGTCGCTGTCGCGGGACCCGTACCACCTGGAGACCAGCGTGCCGGGGGTGTTCGCGGCCGGGGACGTGCGGGCCGAGTCGGTCAAGCGGGTCGCCTCGGCCGTCGGCGAAGGCGCGATGGCCGTTTCGCTCGTGCACCGTTACCTGGAGGCCCAGTGAGCGCGGGGAGTGAGCCGGTGCCGCGCGCCCCGCAGTCGCGACCGAAGGAGACCCTGTGACCACCGCGTCTGATCGGCTGACACCCGCGCAGTTGCGCACCCTGTTCCTGTTCGAGACGCTCGACGACGGGCAGTTGGACTGGCTGGCGGAGCGTGGCCGCGTCGAGCAGCGTGCCGGCGGCACCCTCGTGTACGCCGAGGGCGAGGCGGCGACCTGCTTCTTCGTGCTGGTGCGCGGCGCGGTGGCGCTGAGCCGGCAGGTGCGTGGCGACGATGTCGAGGTCAGCCGGACCGACCAGCGCGGCGTGTACGGCGGGGCCGTCCAGGCGTACCTGGGGGACCAGGTCGACCAGGTCTACCGCAACAGTCTGCGGGCGGTGACCGACTCGGACTTCTTCGTGCTGCCGGCGGAGGACTTCGCGCACGCGCTGCGGTCCTGGTTCCCGATGCCGATGCACCTGCTGGAGGGGCTGTTCTTCGGCATGCGGGACTCGCAGACCATCGTCGGCGAACGGGAGCGGCTGTTGGCGCTCGGTTCGCTGTCGGCGGGGCTGACCCACGAGCTGAACAACCCGGCCGCGGCAGCGGTGCGCGCCACCTCGGTGTTGCGTGACCGGGTCGCCGGGATGCGGCACAAGCTCGCCATGATCGCCGATGGTCGGCTCGACGGCACCGCCCTGCACGGCCTCGTCGCGTTGCAGGAGGAGGCGGTGGCCCGGGTGGCCACCGCGCCGACGTTGACCCCGATGGCCACCGCCGACGCCGAGGACACCCTCACCGACTGGTTGGAGGAGCACGGGGTCGACGGCGCCTGGGACCTGGCGCCGATCCTGGTGGGCGGCGGTCTCGACGCGGCCTGGTTGGCGCAGGTGAAGGCCGCGGTCGGTGCCGCGGACCTGGAGGCGGCGGTGCGTTGGCTCACCTACACTGTGGACACCGAGCTGCTGATGCGCGAGATCGGGGACTCGGTCACCCGGATCTCCGGCCTGGTCGGCGCCGCCAAGCAGTACTCGCAGCTGGACCGCGCACCCCACCGGGTGGTGGACGTGCACGACCTGCTCGACGCCACGCTTGTGATGTTCAAGGGGAAGATCCCCGCCGAGGTCAAGCTGGTCCGCGAGTACGACCGTAGTATCCCGCCGGTCCCGGCGTACGCGGCCGAGCTGAACCAGGTGTGGACCAACCTGATCGACAACGCCTTGGGTGCGATGGGGGAGAAGGGGGTCCTGACCATCCACACCGGACGGGTCGGCGACCTGCTGGCGGTGGAGGTCACCGACACCGGCCCGGGTATCCCGCCCGAGGTGCGTCCGCGCATCTTCGAGCCGTTCTTCACCACCAAGCCGGTCGGCGCGGGCACCGGCCTGGGGCTGGACATCTCGTACCGGATCGTGGTGCACAAGCACCACGGCGACATCCGGGTGGAGACCGAGCCTGGCCGGACCACGTTCCGGGTGCTGCTGCCGATCACGGAGGGCGCACCGGAGGCGCCACGCGACGCGCCGACTACCTAGAGACAACAGGCGGTGGCCGCCAGTAGTCTCGGGCAGCGTTGGTGATCCCGCCCCCGAGGAGGGTCCGTGGAGTCGATGGCCCGCCAGCGCACCCCCGCCGAGAACGACCAGCCGGATGATCCACCGGGCACGATGCTGCCGGAGTTGGAGGATCCCGACTGGTTGCATCACGCGCACGAGTTCGCACACACCGGCTTCTGGGCGGTGGCCCGCCGACTGCCCCGGCTGGTCCGCGAGGCCGTCGGCCTGGCCTGGGTCACCAACCGTCGGGACACGCTCGCCTCCATCGGCCTGAACGTCGCCGCCGGGGTGATGACCACGTTCGGTCTGCTGGCCACGACCAGCGTGCTGAGCGAGTTGTTCGCCGCCGGTCCCACCCCGGACCGGGTCCGAGCGGCCCTGCCCGCGCTGGTCGTGGCGGCAACGGCGGTCTCGGCGCGCGGGGGCCTGGCCATCGCGGCCGGCTGGGCCCAGGCCCGGCTCACCCCGCAGATCAACTACCAGGTGGAGCTGCGGCTGTTCGAGGCCACCACCGCTGTGGAACTGGCCGCGTTCGACGACGCCGGCTTCGCCGAGGAGATGGACCGGGCACGGGACCGGGGGATGGCGGAGGCGGCGTACATCGTCGACCACACTGTCAACCTGGTCACCGGGGTGGTCGGCATGTTGGCCACCGCCGTGGCGGTGACGGTCATCCAACCGCTGCTGCTGCCCTGTCTGCTGCTCGCCGCCGTGCCCCAGGCGATCACCGCGGTGCGGATGGCCCGCCGCGAGTACCTGGCGATGCTGGCCCGGATCACCCGGCAGCGTCGGATGTGGATGCTGGCCCACCTGATGGCCAACCGGCACACCGCCGCCGAGGTGCGCGCGTACCAGATGCGCGATTTCCTGCTCGCCGAGTACCGCGGGGTGATGGCCGTCGAGACCCGCGCCCACCTGCGGTTGGTCCGCGCGCAGACCGGCACCCGGGTCGCCGGCGCGACGGTCGCGGGCCTGGCCACCTTCGGGGTGTACGCGGTCCTGGGCGGCCTGCTGCTGGGTGGGATGGTGGCCCTCGCCGCCGCGGCCACCGCCCTGCTCGCGTTGCAGTCGGCGCGGACCAGCCTGGGCGTGGCGGTCGTCGCCACCAACTCGCTGTACGAGGACGCCCTCTACTACCAGGACTACCGGGACTTCCTGGCGCGCGCCCACGCCCGGGTGCCGATCGGCGGCAACCGGGTGGCCGACGGTGTCGACGTGATCGAGGTGGACGACGTGAGCCTGCGCTACCCGGACACCGGCGCCCCGGCCGTGGACCGGGTCAGCCTGACCGTCCGCCGGGGCGAGGTGATCGCACTGGTCGGCGAGAACGGCTCCGGCAAGACCACCCTGGCCAAACTGATCGCGGGGCTCTACCGACCGACCGGTGGGGCGATCCGTTGGGACGGTGTCGACGCCGCCGAGTTGGACCCACGGACCCTGGGCGCCCAGGTGGCCGTGATGACCCAGGAGTGGTGGAAGTTCCCGTTCACCGCCGGGCAGAACATCCGCGTCGGCCGGCACGACCGCCCACCGGACCGATCCGGCCCGAGCGTGCAGGAGGCCGCCGGTGCGGCCGCCGCGCACGACATGATCGTCGGCCTGCCGCACGGCTACGACACGCTGCTCGACCGGGAGTTCAAGGACGGCCACGAACTGTCCGGCGGGCAGTGGCAGCGGCTCGTCGCGGCTCGCGGCCTCTACCGCGACGCCGCCCTGCTGATCTGTGACGAACCCTCGGCCGCCCTGGACGCGCGTGCCGAACACGCCCTGTTCCAGCACCTACGCCGTCGCCCCGACCGGGCGGTCGTGCTGATCACCCACCGGCTGGCCAACGTCCGGCACGCCGACCGGATCTTCGTGCTCGAACGGGGCCGACTAGTCCAGCACGGCAACCACGACGAGCTGATGGCCGCCAACGGCCTCTACCGCGAGCTGTTCAACCTGCAGGCCAGCGGCTACCTGACGGGCACCGACGAACGCCGCCCCGCCGACACCCACTGACCGGAGTTGATCAAGAGGTTTGCGTCAGGATCGGGGCTGGTGGTGACGCAAACCTCTTGATCAACGGGGGCGTGGGCGGGGGGGTGGGGTTGTCAGGAAGCGGGCTAGGACCTGGGTGTGGGTGGAGAAGGCCAGCTCGACCGGGTCGGTGAGCACCAGCCACTCGGTTGCCTCCTCCGTCGGTTTGGACGGGGGCAGGTCCTCGGCCTGCTGCTCGGGCAGCAGGCCGAAGATCATCATCGTGCCGCCCGCCGGGGCGCCGTGCACCGCGAACAGTCGGGCGTCCTCGGCGGACGCGACCAGGCCGGTCTCCTCCCGCAGCTCACGAACGAGCGCGTCGGACCACTCCTCGCCGTACTCGATGAACCCGCCGGGCAGCGCGAGCAGGCCACGGGCCGGCTCGATGTCCCGGCGGACCACCACCACGCCCAGGCCCTCGGCCGTGCGGACCGGCAGCACCGCGACCGCCACCGGCAGCGGGTTGCGCCAGACGGTCTCGCCGCAGACCGCGCAGACCCGCGGCCACCCGGCCGCCGCCGGGTAGGCCGCGCCGCAGTAGGAGCAGTGCGAGTACGGCGTGCCGGTCATGGCGCAGCACGTTACTCCGATCGCCGCTCGGGCTGCCGCCGTCCGGTGCCCACTGTGCGGCCGGCGCCCGGGGCGTCGCCCCCGCATTGCCGCCGTGCTGCTCGGGCAGCCGTCCCGCGCTTGAGCCGCTGCGCTCAGGCTTCCGGGGCGCCGGTGTAGAAGGCGGTGGTACGCGCGGCGGCGGCGTTCGCCTCGTCGGGGTCGGTGCCGGCGGCGATGCTCGCCGCGCCCCACAGTCGGCTGCTCAGCTCCATGGCCCGTCGGCCCTCGGCGGAGGCGGTCCACTCGGCGCTCTGCTCCGGGGTGACTCCGCTGCCGTCGCCGGCCAGGTGGGAGGCGAGACCGAGCAGCCCGAGATCCCAGCCGACGCCGACCGCGCCCGGCCCGAACTGGGCCCACCGGTCCTGGTCGACGTGCGCGATGTGGTCCAGGTCGAGGCGCGCCCGCTCGTCGTCGACCTGGGTGATCCGCACCTCGATCCAGCTCACCTCGTTGCCGTACTCCCAGGTGGCGGTGAAGCGGTGCGGCGGCTCGCAGCTCTCGACGACTCCGTGGGCGTTGCCCTGGAGCTCGTACTTGCCGTGCAGCCGCAGGTCGCCGGAGATCGGCAGGAACCAGCGGGGGATGCGCTCGGCGTTGGTGCAGGCGTCCCACAGATCCTCGGCCGTCGCCTGGTAGGTCTGGCTGATCGTGGTCACCCGAGCCTCGCCGGCCTCCAGGGTGCGGCTGCCGACCGTGCGCTGCACGGCGTTGATCTGCTCGGTGGCGTCGAACATCAGGTGTTCCTCTCGTCGGGTGGGTCGGCCGGCTCGCAGAGCCGACGTTCGCGTCGGCCCCGGGCCAGCTCGGTGGCGAGTGCCGCCAGGGGCGGGGTCCAGAACCGGCGGAAGTGCTCCAGCCAGCCGTCGACCTCACGCAGTGGCAGTGGGTCGACCGCGTACAGCCGCCGGGCGCCCTCCGGCCGCACGGTGGCGAAACCGTTGTCCCGTAACACCTTGAGGTGCTGGGACACGGCGGGCTGGGAGATGCCGAACTCGTCGCGGATCACCGCGCTGACCGCGCCGGCGGTCTGCTCGCCGGCGGCGAGCAGCTCCAGGATGCGGCGCCGGACCGGATCGCCCAGCACGTCGAAGGCGTGCACGACGACAGTTATATCAGCAGCAGCTTATTTAAGCCAAGGATGATGAACCGATCAGCTTGTCCAGCCGGATCGGCAGGTCCCGGATCCGCACACCGGTGGCATGGTGCACCGCGTTGGCGACCGCCGCCGCCGCGCCGACGATGCCGATCTCGCCGATGCCCTTCACCCCGGCCGGGTTCAGCTCGTCGTCCCGCTCGTCCAGCCAGTACGCCTCGATGGACTCAACGTCCGCGCAGCCGGTGATGTGATAGGTCGCCAGGTCGTGGTTGACCCAGTCGCCGTACCGCTCGTCGAGTAGGCCCTCCTCGTGCAGGGCCATCGACAGCCCCATCGTCATGCCGCCGATGAGCTGACTGCGGGCCGTCGTCGGGTTCACCACCCGACCGGCCGCGAACACCCCGAGCATCCGGTTCAGGCGTACCTCGCCGGTGTCCGCGTCCACCCGCACCTCGACGAACTGCGCCCCGTACGCGTACCGGGGCAGCGCGGGCTGCCCGCCCACCTCGTCGGCGGTGTCGGCCTCGGCGGTCACCTCGCCGGAATTGTCGCGCATCTTGTCGCGCACGGCCTGGCAGGCGCGGATCACCGCCCAGCTCCAGCTCGCGGTGCCCATCGAGCCCCCGGCCACCGGCGCGGTCGGCAGGGCGCTGTCCCCGATCTGGATCTCCACCCGCTCCGGCGGCACCCCGAGGGCGTCGGCGGCCACCTGCCAGATCGCCGTGCGGGCGCCGGTGCCGATGTCGGTGGCGTTGATCCGGACCAGGAAACTCCCGTCCGGCCGGGCCGTGGCCGTCGCCGAGGACGGCCTGGCCCGAGCCGGGTAGCTCGACCCGGCCATCCCCGTGCCGACCAGCCAGCGCCCGTCGCGCCGGGCGCGGGGCGTCGGGTCCCGGTCGGTCCAGCCGAACCGCTGCGCACCCTCACGCAGGCAGGCCACCAGGTTGCGGCTGGTGAACGGCCGCCCCTGGTCGGGGTCGACCGCCGTGTCGTTGCGGATGCGCAGCTCCACCGGGTCGATGCCGGCGGCGATGGCCAGCTCGTCCATCGCCGACTCCAGGGCGTACGCGCCGGGGCACTCGCCGGGGGCGCGCATCCAGAACGGCGTGGGCACGTCGAGGCGGACCAGCCGGTGCGTGGTGCGGCGGTGCGGTGCGGCGTACATGCTGCGGGTGTAGACGGCGGTCTGCTCGGCGAACTCCCGGATGGTCGAGGTCTGGCTGATCGCGTCGTGGCAGATCGCGGTGAGTCGCCCGTCGGCGTCGGCGGCGAGACGGACCCGCTGGATGGTGGGGGTGCGGTAACCGACCGGCCCGAACAGCTGCTGGCGGGTCAGCGCCAGCTTCACCGGCCGGTCGACGTGCCGGGCCGCGAGGGCGGCCAGCACCACCGAGGACTTGGCGTACCCCTTGCTGCCGAAGCCGCCACCGACGTGTTCGGCGACCACCCGGATCGCCTCCGGGGGCAGCTCGAACAGCTCGGCCAGCGTGGCCCGCACCGACGACGAGCCCTGGGTGGAGTCGTGCACCAGCAGTTGGCCGTCGCGCCACTGCGCCGTCGTGGCGTGCGGCTCCATTGGGTTGTTGTGGTACGCCGGCGTGCGGTACGTGACGTCCACCCGCACCGGTGCCGCCGCGTACCCGGCGTCGAAGTCACCCTCGGCGGTGTCGGTCGGATAGCTGGGGTTGACGTGATCCGGCCGGTACAGGCCGGGGTGCTCGTCGGTGAGCACTGTGCTGTGCGGGCCGGCGTCGTAGTCGATCCGGACCAGCCGGGCGCCCTCGCGGGCCGCCTCCAGGCTGGTGGCCACCACCACGGCGACGTACTGCCCCCGGTAGTGCACCGCCGGCTCCTGCAACAGCCACAGCTCCGATTCGGGGCCGGGCGCGAGGCGGGGCGCGTTGCCGTGGTGCAGGACGGCCAGCACGCCCGGCGACGCGAGCGCGTCGGTGGTGTCGACCCGGGTGATCCGGCCCCGGACCACCGCCGACGGCACCGCCCAACCGAAGGTGACCCCGTCCACCGGGTACTCCACCGCGTACCGGGCTGTGCCGGTGACCTTCTCGCGGCCCTCCAACCGGGGGTACGCGCGGCCGACGGCGTCGGTGGTCACGACGATGCCAGCTCGCTGAGCGCCCGCACGGTGATGGCCCGGGTCAGCGGCACCTTGAAGCCGTTGTGTCGCAACGGGCGGGCCTCGGCCAGCTCCGCGTCGGCGGCCCGCGCGGCCAGCTCGGGGCTGAACGGTCGACCCCGCAGCTCCTCCTCGGCCCGGTACGCCCGCCACGGTCGGTGCGCCACCGCCCCGTACGCCAGCCGCACGTCGCGGACCACGTCGCCGTCGAGGTCCAGCACCGCGGCCACCGAGCCGGCGGCGAAGGCGAACGAGGCCCGGTCGCGCACCTTGAGGTACGTCGAGCGTCGCGCGGCCGGCAGCGGCGGCAGTCGGACGGCGGTGATCAGCGTTCCCCGGGCCAGGGTGGTCTCCCGTTCCGGGTGCGTGCCGGGGGAGCGGTACAGGGCGGCGATCGGGATGTCGCGGGGCCCGTCGGTCTCGTGCACCTGCACCACCGTGTCGAGTGCGGTCAGCGCCACGGCCAGGTCGGACGGGTGGGTGGCCACGCACTGTTCGGACCAGTCCAGCACCGCCAGGTCGCGGTTCTGGCCGTGCAACGCGGCGCAACCGCTGCCCGGTTCACGCTTGTTGCATGCCTTGCCGGTGTCCTGGAAGTAGACGCAGCGGGTGCGCTGCAACAGGTTGCCGCCGGTGGTGGCCATGTTGCGTAGCTGTCCGGAGGCGGCGGCGAGCAGGGCGCGGGCCAGCACCGGGTAGTCCCGGCGGACCACCGGGTGGGCCGCGAGGTCACTGTTGCGGACGGTCGCGCCGATCCGCAGCCCGCCCTCGGGCAACTCCTCGACGGTGTCCAGCGGGAGCCCGGTCACGTCCACCAGCACGTCGGGGCGTTGCACCCCGAGTTTCATCAGGTCCACCAGGTTGGTGCCGCCGCCCAGGTAGGCCGCGTGCGGCTCGGCGCTGAGCACGGCGACCGCGTCGGCCACGTCGGCCGGCCGGTGGTAGCGGAACGCCCTCATCGCGTCGCCGCCCTCATCGCGCCGGCCGCCGTCTCGCGCAGACCCGCCGTCTCGCGGACGGCCGCCACGATGTGCGGGTACGCGGCGCAGCGGCACAGGTTGCCGGCCATCCGTTCGCGGATCTCCGTGTCGCTCAGCTCAACGGGTGCGCTCAGGTCGTCGGTGACGGCGCTGGGCCAGCCCCGGGCGACCTCGTCGAGCATCCCGCGGGCGGAGCAGAGCTGCCCCGGCGTGCAGTAGCCGCACTGGAACGCGTCGTGCGCGATGAACGCGGCCTGCATCGGGGACAGCTCGTCCGGACCGGCCAGCCCTTCGACGCTGACCACCGAGCGGCCGTCCACGGTGACCGCGAAGATCAGACAGCTCTTCACCCGGCGACCGTCCAGCAGCACCGTGCAGGAGCCGCACTGGCCGTGGTCGCAACCCTTCTTCGCCCCGGTCAGGCCGAGGTGCTCGCGCAGCGCGTCGAGCAGTGTGGTGCGGTTGTCCAGCGTCACCGCCCGGGCCGAGCCGTTGACCTCGAACGCCACCCGGGACGAGTGCCGCTCGTCGGTTGTCGTCGCGTTCTCGGGTCCGCCCTGCACCGGCCCAGATTAGCTTTACCGGTACGAACAGGGGCGAATAACGCGGGAGGTGGCCTGGGTGGAGGATCTGCCGATGACCGCCGGACTGCTGCTGGCCGCCGGGGCCGGTCGGCGGTACGGACGCCCGAAGGCGCTTGTCGAGCTGGCTGGCGAGCCGCTGGTGCGGCGTGGGGTCCGGCTGCTCGGCGACGGCGGCTGCACACCCGTGCACGTGGTGCTCGGAGCGGGCGCCGACGAGGTGCCCGACCTGCCCGGCGCGGTGCCGGTCCACCACGACCGCTGGCCCGAAGGGCTGGGATCGTCACTGTGCCGGGGTCTGGCCTCGCTGCCGGCCGACGTGCCGGCCGCGGTCGTGGTCCTCGTCGACCAGCCGCTGCTCAGCCCGGTCGCCATCCGGCGGGTGCGGGCGGCGTACGCCGGCGGTGCGCTCGTCGCCGTCGCCACCTACGCCGGCCGTCCGGGGCACCCGGTCCTGCTGGGTCGGGGCAGCTGGCCGCTGCTGGACAGCTACGCGATCGGCGACCGGGGTGCCCGTGACCTGCTGCGCGACCGGCCGGACCTGGTGGTCGAGGTGCCCTGCGACGACGTCGGCGCTCCGCTCGACGTGGACACCCCGGCCGACCTGCTGCGGCTGGTCAGCGACGGGTGAGCCAGCGGGGCAACCCCTCGCTTGTCACAGCGTGATAGGTGATCATGACGATGACGCCGATCAGGCCCAGCAGCGGGTTGACGAACCAACCGAGCAGACCGCTGAGCCCGTAGAGGATCAGGCCGGTGACCGGTCGCAGCCGTTGCCTGCGCGCGTACTCGGGACCGACCCCACGCCGCAGCAGCGCCGGGTGTCGGTGCAGGTAGCTGAAGAACACCAGCCAGGGGGCCGACATCAGGGCGGCGGCCAGGGCGTACAGGGCCACGGCCGCGCGCTGGTCGTCGGTGTCGCCGTGGGTGAACGCCGACGCCAGCACTGCGGTGGGGAACGGAATGATCACCGCACCGAAGAGCACGCCGAGGTTGATCCAGCTCAGCGTGAGCGTGGTGCCGCGGATCAGCCGCAGCAGCGCGTGGTGGTTGAGCCAGAGCACCCCGACGTAGACGAACGACACCACGAAGGCCAGGTAGGAGGCGCCCTCGCCGAGCAGGCCGGTCAGCAACTCGCCCCCGTGGTACTCCGGCACCCGCAACTCGATGACCAGCAGTGTGATGACGATGGCGAAGACGCCGTCGCTGAAGGCCGTCATCCGGTCGATGCCTGACACTCGCGCTCCGGCGTCGGGCTGCTCGACCTCGTCGGGTGCTGCGGACATTGCCGCAGGCTAGCCACTCGGCGCGACGGCCGGTGGCGATTTCGTCCGACCGGGACACGAACGGCCGCCCAGGGTCACCCCGGGCGGCCGCCGCACTGCCCGCCGGTCAGGCCACCGGTGTCGCGGCGCCGGTCGCGCCGGCGAGACGCTGGTGGGCGCGGATCAGCTCGGCGTAGCGCAGGCCGCTCGCCTTCACCGTCCGGCGCTGGGTCGGGTAGTCGACGTGCACCAGCCCGAAGCGCTTGTCGTAGCCGTACGCCCACTCGAAGTTGTCAAGCAGTGACCAGACGAAGTAGCCGTCCAGGGGCACACCCCGGGCCACCGCCGACGCGCACGCCGCCAGGTGCTGCTCCAGGTGGTCGGTGCGCTCCTTGTCCTCCACCGTGCCGTCCACCGTGACCTCGTCCGGCCAGGCCGAGCCGCTCTCGGTGACGATGATCCGGCCCGGCCGGTACTCCTCGTGCACGTCGACAAGCAGCCGCTCCAGACCCGCCGGGTACATCTCCCAACCCATCGCGGTCTCCACCGAGCCGGGCACCGGCACCTGCCGGGCGTACGGCGCCGCGCCGGTCGGGTCGTCGACCACCAGTTGCCGGAAGTAGTAGTTCACCCCGAGGAAGTCGGTGGGCGTGGCGATCACCGCGAGGTCGTCGCCGCGTACCGGTGGCTCGACCCCGTAGGTGGCGATCATGTCGGCCGGGTAGCCGCGCCCGTGGATCGGGTCCAGCCACCACCTGTTGACGTGCCCGTCCGCCCGGCGGGCCGCCGCCACGTCCTCGGGTCGGTCGGTGGCCGCCTCGATCGGGCTGAGGTTGAGCACCAGACCCACCGAGGCCGGTCGGGCGGCGTTGGCGCGGATCGCCTGGGTGGCCAGGCCGTGCCCGAGCAGCACGTGGTGCGAGGCGTGCACCGCGCGGGTGAGGTCCCGCTCGCCGGGGGCCATCTTTCCCTCCAGGTGCCCGATCCAGCACACGCAGAGCGGCTCGTTCACCGTGTTCCAGTCGGCGACCCGGTCACCGAGCCGGGCGGCCACCACCGCCGCGTAGTCGGCGAACGCCTCGGCGGTGGCGCGCTCCGGCCAGCCGCCCCGGTCCTGCAACGCCTGCGGCAGATCCCAGTGGTACAGCGTGACGAACGGCCGGATCCCGTCGGCGAGCACCCTGTCGACGAGCCGGTCGTAGAAGTCCAGCCCGGCGGGGTTGACCCGACCGACGCCGTCGGGCATCACCCGGGGCCAGGCCACCGAGAAACGGTACGCGTCCACGCCGAGCCGGCGCAGCAGAGCCAGGTCCTCCGGCCACCGGTGGTAGTGGTCGCAGGCCACCGCGCCGGTGTCGCCGTTGTCGACGTTGCCGGGGATCGCCGAGAAGGTGTCCCAGATGGACGGCGCCCGGCCGTCGACGTCGACGGCCCCCTCGATCTGGTACGCCGCCGTGGCGACACCCCAGAGGAAGTCGGGTGGCAGCTTGGACAGGTCGGGCACGGGACGGGTCTCCTCTGGGATTGACTGACTCACTTGACCGCGCCGGCGGTGAGACCGGCCACGAAGTAGCGCTGCAGGGCCAGGAACCCGACGACGACCGGGACGCTGACCACCAGCGAGGCGGCCATGATCTGGTTCCAGTAGACGTTGAACTGGGTGGAGTAGCCCTGGAGGCCGACGGCCAGGGTGCGGCTGCCCTCGTCGGTCATCACCGACGCGAAGAGCACCTCGCCCCAGGCGGTCATGAACGCGTACACGGTGACCGCCACGACGCCGGGCACGGCGGCCGGCAGGATGACCTGGAACAGGGTGCGCAGCGGCCCGGCCCCGTCGACCTGCGCCGCCTCGTCCAGCCCTCGGGGGATCGAGTCGAAGTAGCCGACAAGCATCCAGATCGAGAACGGCAGCGAGAAGGTCAGGTACGTGATCACCAGGCCGGTACGGCTGGCGTACAACTCGATGCCTGTGGCGTTGCCCAGGTTGACGTAGATGAGGAACAGCGGCAGCAGGAACAGGATGCCGGGGAACATCTGGGTGGACAGCACCGTCACCGAGAAGACACCCCGGCCCCGGAACCGGTACCGGCTGACGGCGAACGCCGCGAAGATGGCCACCGCCACCGAGCAGAGCGCCGCGATGCTCGACACCACCAGGCTGTTCACCAGGTACCGGGCCAGTGGCACGGTGCTCCACATGTCCACGAACGGTTGCAGCGTGGGCCGGCTCGGCCACCAGGTGAAGCCGTTCTGCACGTCCTGCAACGGCTTCGCCGCGGAGGTCACCATCACGTAGAGCGGAATGACGACGAAGAGGGTGAGCAGGGTCAGCACGATGCGCCGGCCCCAGCGCTCACCGGCGGTCTCACGCATGGTCGTCCCTCCGACGGTTGGTGATCAGCAGGTAGGCGGCCGAGACGATCATCAGGAACAGCAGCAGCGCCACCGACATGGCCGAGCCGGAGCCGAAGTCCCAGGTCTTGAAGGAACTGCGGTAGATGTGGATGGAGATGAGGTCGGCCTGCTCGGGGGCGGAGCCGCCGAAGAGCACGAACGGGGTGTTGAAGTCGTTGAAGGTCCACAGGAACAGCACCAGCAGCAGCACCAGGTTCACCGGCCGCAGCATCGGCAGGGTGACCGAGCGCAGCCGACGCCAGAACCCGGCGCCGTCGATCGCGGCGGCCTCGTACAGCTCGCCCGGCACGTTCTGCAGACCCGCCATCAGGCAGAGGAACGCGAACGGCCAGTTGCGCCACACCGACACCACAAGCAGCGACCAGAAGCTGTTGTCACCGATCAGCCAGAACGGCCGCTCGTTGAGCAGCCCGAGCTGGTCGACCAGGACGTGGTTGACCAGGCCGGTGTCGCGTTGCAGCAGGAAGCTCCAGGTGATCACCGCGGCGTAGACCGGCAGGGCGTACGGGGTGAGGAAGAGCGCCCGCAGGATCGCCCGGCCCCGGAACGGCTTCTGCAACACGACCGCCGCCGCGATGCCGAGCAGCCAGGCGAACCCGACCGAGAGCAGGCTGTAGGCCAGGGTGACCCAGAACGAGTGCAGCAGCTCCTTGCCGGCGGCGCTGTTCAGGTCGAGCGTCGCCCGGTAGTTCTCGAACCCGACGAAGGGCGCGGTGGACCAGTCGCGGATGTGAAACTGGGTCAGCTCCAGCAGGCTCATCCAGACCCCGACCACCATCGGGATCACGTGGATGGCGAGTTCCAGCACGATGGCCGGGGCGAGCAGCAGATACGGCAGGAGTGAGCGGCGGGGGCCGCGGGGCCGGCGGGCCGGCCCCCGGGCCGGTGACCCGGCCCGGGGTTCGCGCCGGTCGGCGTCCGGCGCGGTGGTGCTGGTTGCCATCGGGGTCCTCTCGGAGGCGGTGGCCGTGGCCAGGCTCAGCACCTGACCACGGCCACCGGTGACGCCTGGGTCAGCGCATCTTCTGCTGCGCGTCGGTCAGCTTCGCCTTCACCGAGGCCTCGGTGACCGGCTTGCCGCTGGCCGCGTCCGCGAACAGCTCCTTCATTGCGGTGCCGACCAGGGTCTCGAAGGTGCTCTCCTCGGGCACCTGCGGCAGCGGGGCCGCGGTGGTGACCAGGGTCTCCTGGATGGTCTTCTGCTCGGTGGCGCTGAACGCCGGGTCGGAGCCCGCGGTCTTCACCGCCGGCAGCGAGCCGTACGTCTTGTTCAGGAGCGTCTGCTCCTCGTCGCTGGTCATGAACTTCACGAAGCTCAGCGCGCCGTCGCGGTTCTTGGTGTGCTTGAAGACCGCCATGTTGATGCCGGCGACCATGCTGTTGACCTTCTTGCCGCCGGCCGGCGGGTTGGCCAGGAACGGCACCGGGGCCACCCCGTACGCGTCGGCCGGCATGTTCTGCGTCTTGAGGTTCGAGCCGGCGGACTGCCACAGCAGCATGGCGGCCTTGCCGTTGGCGAAGTCGGAGACCGACTGGTTCTGCGCGTACTCCGCGTTGCTCGGGTTGGTGATCTTGTCGGCGGCCATGAAGTCGACGTAGCGCTTGATCGCCGAGACGTTCTGCGGGGTGTCGAAGGTCGGCTTGCCGGCCGAGTCGAACCACTCGCCGCCGTACTGCTGGCTGAAGGTGAACGCGTGGTGGGCGTTCTCCGACGGGTTCGCCCCCTCGATCGCCAGGCCCCACTTGCCGCCGGTGCTCAGCTTCTTGCCGTCCTCGGCGAGCTGCTCCCAGGTGGTCGGCGGCGCGGTGATGCCGGCGTCGGCGAACGCCTTCTTGTTGTAGTACAGGCTGTACGCCATGCTGTAGAGCGGCACGGCGGCCGGCGGCTTGCCGGGGGCGCCGGCGGCGGCGAGCGCGGCGGGCACGATCCGGTCCTTGCCGCCGACGGCCGTCAGGGCAGCGTCGTCGAACTCGACGAGCGCGCCGGTGGCCTGCAACGACGCCGACCAGGTGTTGCCGATGTTGACCACGTCCGGGCCCTTGCCCGAGGCGGCGGCGGCGAGCAGCCGGTTGAGCAGGTCCGACCAGGGGACCACCTCGACGCTGACCTTGATGCCGGTCTGCTTCTCGAACTTGTCCAGCTCGGGCTGGAGGATGGTCTTGTCGGCCTCCAGGCTGGCGCCCTGGTTGCTGGCCCAGTAGGTGAGCGTCTTGGGCGATGCGGCGGAGTCGTCGCCGGAGCCGCCGCAGGCGGTCAGCGAGGCGGCGGCCAGTACGGCGGCGGTGAATATCCCGAGGTGTCGTCTCGACACGGGTCAGCCCTTCCGGTGCGTGGTGGGGGTCCGCCGACCTCCGTCGCCGATAGGGGTCGAAGGCGACGGGCGGCCGGCTGCGGACAGGGTTCGGGGGTGCGCCGTCGGGGTCCGTCGGCGTTTCCCGGGAGTTACATCACGGCTTAAATTATGTCGTCATTAAAGTGGCTGGTCGGTGGGTCGTCAAGCACGAGGCGGTTACAGTCGCCTCGAACGGCCGACGGGAACGAGGTGTCGAGTGGAGCTGGCGCGTGCCACCAACCGCAGCGTGCGGCTGCGCAACCGGTCCGCCCTGCTGACCAGGCTCTTCCTCGACGGCCCGCTCACCCGCCAGGACCTGGTGCGCAGCACCGGGCTGAGTCAGCCGGCGGTCAGCAACGTGGTGGCCGACCTGATCGACGAGGGGCTGGTTGCCGAGGCCGGCGCCGCCGAGTCCGACGGCGGCCGACCCAGCATGCTGCTGCGGATCGCGCCCCGCTTCGCCTTCGTGGTCGGCGTGGACGTCGGTGAGACCCGGGTCCGGGTGGAGCTGTTCGACTTCGCGATGACCCTGCTGGCCAGCATCGAGTACCCGCTCGACCCGGCCCGGACCGAGCCTGACCTGGTGGCCGGGCACGTGCTGGCCGGCATCGACGCGGTGACCGGGCAGGCGCAGGTCGCCCCCGGCGACGTGCTCGGCGTCGGCATCGGTGTCTCGGGCGTCGTGGAGCAGGGCGTCGAGGCCGTCGTGCACGCCCAGGCCCTCGGCTGGGACCGGGTGCCGCTGGAGCGGCTGATCAGCGCGGGCACCGACCTGCCCCTGCACATCGACAACGGCGCGAAGACCCTCGGCCAGGCCGAGATGTGGTTCGGCGCCGGCCGGGGCGCCCGGCACGCCGTCTTCGCGCTTGTCGGCTCCGGCGTGGGCGCGTCGGTGGTGACGGGCGGCGCCACCTACCGGGGCGCGTCCAGCAGCGCGGGGGAGTGGGGGCACACCACCCTGGTGTACGGCGGCCGGGCCTGCCGGTGCGGGGCGCGCGGCTGCCTGGAGGCGTACGTGGGCGCGGAGGCGATCATCGACCGCTACCGGGAGGCGCGCCGGGGTCGACAGGTGCCGGGCGAGGACGAGGAGTCCCAGCTCGCCGCGCTGGTCGCCGCCGCCGACACCTCGGTGACCGCGCGCCGGGTGCTGGACGAGACCGCCGGCTATCTCGGCGCGGGCGTGGCCAACCTGATCAACCTGTTCAACCCGGAGCGGGTGGTGCTCGGCGGCTGGGCCGCGATGGCGCTGGGCGACCTGCTGCCGGCCGTCCGCGAGGCCGCCGGCCGGCAGGCGTTGCGCCAGCCGTTCGAGCAGGCGTCGATCGAGCTGTGTCGCCTCGGCGTGGACGCGGTGGCGTTGGGCGCCGCCACGCTGCCGATCGCCCGCTTCCTCACCGAGGGCGGCGTCCGCCGCTGAGCGGAGACGACGGCAGCGCCGACGGCAAATTACACAAAAAGAATCCTCGGGATAAATAACAGTCTTATAGATCGATGTCTTGACGCCGCCGCAATCTCGCCGCAACACTCCTACGAGAGCGCTCTCCGACCCGCGGCGCCGCATCGGCGGCACCATCCACGGCACCACGGGGCGAGCCCGATCCCACCCTCGCGGCATCCGTAGCCCCCTATCGACAGGCGATGTCATGAAATCTCGTGCAACATCCGTACGCCCGCGTCCCCGACGGGCCGTTCGACACCTGCTCGTCGGGCTCACCGTGGCCCTGGTCGCGGCGCTCACGCCGGCCGGTCCCACCACCCCCGCGCAGGCCGCGCCCACCCTGCTCTCGCAGGGCCGGACGGCCACCGCCTCGTCCTCCGAGAACGCCGGCACCCCCGCCAGCGCCGCAGTGGACGGCAACACCGGCACCCGCTGGGCCAGCGCGTTCAGCGACCCGCAGTGGCTCCAGGTCGACCTGGGCAGCCGGGCCACCATCAGCCAGGTGAACCTGCTCTGGGAGGGCGCCTACGGGCGGGCCTTCCAGCTCCAGACCTCCGACGACGGTGCCACCTGGACCACTGTCTACTCCACCACCACCGGCACCGGCGGCACGCAGAACCTCACCGTCACCGGCGCCGGCCGCTACGTCCGGATGAACGGCACCGCCCGGGGGACCGGCTACGGCTACTCGCTCTGGGAGTTCCAGGTCTACGGCGAGACCGGCGGCAGCACGCCGACCTGCGGCAGCACCAACGTCGCGCAGGGCAGCCCCGCGACCGCGTCGTCCACCCAGGATGCCGGCCTCGCGGCATCCGCCGCCGTCGACGGCAACACCGGCACCCGGTGGGCCAGCGCCGCCAGCGACCCGCAGTGGCTGCGCGTCGACCTGGGCAGCACCCGCACGATCTGCCGGGTGGTGCTCACCTGGGAGGCCGCGTACGCGAGGGCCTTCCAGCTCCAGACCTCGGCCGACGGCGCCACCTGGACCACCGTCTACTCCACCACCACCGGCGCCGGGGGCACCCAGTCGCTGACCGTCAGCGGCAGCGGCCGATACCTGCGGATGTACGGCACCGCGCGAGCCACCGCCTACGGCTACTCGCTGTGGGAGCTGGCGGTGAACACCACCGGCGGCGGGACCAGTGAGCCGCCGGTCGACGGGACCGACCCGCGTAACCCGAACCTCGGGCCGAACACGTTCGTCTTCGACCCGAGCACCCCGACGTCGACCATCCAGAGTCGGCTGAACACCCTCTTCACCCAGCAGGAGACCAACCAGTTCGGCCCGCAGCGTTACGCGGTGCTGTTCAAGCCCGGCACCTACACCGCCGACGTGAACCTCGGCTTCTTCACCCAGGTCGCCGGCCTCGGGATGAGCCCGGACGACGTCAACCTCAACGGCCACGTCCGCACCGAGGCGTTCTGGATGGGCGGCAACGCCACCCAGAACTTCTGGCGGGCCGCCGAGAACCTCTCGGTCACCCTGCCCGCCGGGCAGACCGTGGAACGGTGGGCGGTGTCCCAGGCCGCGCCGTACCGCCGGATGCACCTGCGCGGCGGGCAGAACCAGATCCAACTCTGGAACGGCGGCGACGGCTGGTCCAGCGGCGGACTGCTGGCCGACACCCGCATCGACGGGTTGGTCGTCTCCGGCTCGCAGCAGCAGTGGTACTCCCGCAACAGCGAGTTCGGCAACGGCTGGACCGGCTCGGTGTGGAACATGGTCTTCCAGGGCGTCACCGGCGCACCGGCACCGAGCTTCCCCAACCCGTCGCACACCGTCATCGCGCAGACCCCACAGGTACGCGAGAAGCCCTTCCTCTACGTCGACGGCACCGGCGAGTACCGGGTGTTCGTGCCGGCGCTGCGCACCAACGCGACAGGCACCAGCTGGTACAACAAGACCCCGGCCGGCTCTTCGATCTCACTGTCGCAGTTCTTCGTCGTCCAGGCCGGCACCAGCGCCGCCACCATCAACGCGGCCCTCGCCCAGGGCAAGCACCTGCTCTTCACCCCGGGCGTGCACCACGTCACCGAGCCGATCCAGGTCAACCGGGCCGACACGGTGATCCTCGGCCTCGGCCTGGCCACCATCCAGGCCGACAACGGCAGCGTCGGAATGCGGGTGGCCGATGTGGACGGCGTCAAGGTCGCCGGTCTGATGTTCGAGGCCGGCACGACCAACTCGCCGGTGCTGATGGAGGTGGGGCCGTCCGGTTCGTCGGCGAGCCACGCCAGCAACCCGACCTCGCTGCACGACGTGTTCTTCCGAATCGGCGGGCCACACGTCGGCAAGGCCACCAACACGTTGACCGTCAACAGCGACAACGTGATCGGTGACCACATGTGGCTGTGGCGGGCCGACCACGCCGCCAGCGGCGTACCGACCGGGTGGACGTTGAACACCGCCGACACCGGGCTCACCGTCAACGGCGACAACGTCACCATGTACGGCCTCTTCGTCGAGCACTACCAGAAGTACCAGACCACCTGGAACGGCAACGGCGGCCGGACGTACTTCTACCAGAACGAGCTGCCGTACGACGTGCCGAACCAGGCGGCCTGGATGAACGGGTCGACCCGGGGCTACGCCGCGTACAAGGTCGCCGACTCGGTGACCAGTCACCAGGCATGGGGGTTGGGCAGCTACAGCTACTTCAACGTCAACCCCGCAGTGGTCGAGGAGCGGTCCTTCGAGGTGCCCACCAACCCCAACGTGCGCTTCACCAACATGGTCACCGTCTCGCTCGGTGGCGTCGGCACCATCAACCGGGTGATCAACAACGCCGGTGGCACCGCGAACGCGGCCAACCAGACGGTGTACCTGACCACCTACCCCTGACCGGGGCGCCCGCGCCGGCCCGGCCGTCTGACGGACCGGGTCGGTCGGGTCGCACCGTGGGCCGAGGCCGGCCCGGTCCCGCCGAGACCGGGCCGGCCCTGGTCGTGCGATCTCAACCGGCCAGCACCTCGGCCGCCGCCCGCTCACCGGCTCGCACCGCGCCCTCCAGGTAGCCACTCCAGCGGGTGGCCGTCTCGGTGCCCGCCCAGTGCACCCGCCCCACCGGCGCGCGCAGGTGCGGACCGTACGTCCGCCACGTGCCCGGGGTGAGCGCACCGGAGAAGCAGCCGCGGGTCCACTCCTCGGCCGACCAGTCGTACTCGATGACGTCCACCGGATCCGCGGCGCGCGGTCCGACCACGCTGGCGAACGCCTCCAACAGGCATCGCCGACGCCGCGCGGGGGACAGGCCGCGCAGCGCGGCGGCGTCGGTCGAGTAGCTGAACCCGGTCAGCACCCCGAGCGGCGAGGTCGGGGTGGAGTTGTCGACCGTCTCGGTGAGCGGCCCGGCGCTGCTGGTGGCCACCCCGGAACGCCCGTCGGCACGCCAGAACGGCTCCGGGTAGACGGCGTGCACCTTCAGCGCCGACCCCATCGGCATGCGTTGGGTGAGCCCGTCGCGCAGCGGGGGCAGCGGCGGGTCGTACCGGATCCGGCCGGCCAGTGCCGGGGCCAGCGCGACCACCACGGCATCGCCGTCGACGCGCCCGGTGTCGGTCCACGCGGTCGCGCCGTCGACTGTCTGTTCGATGGCCCTTACCGGCGCGGCCAGCGTCAGCGTGCCCGGCGGCAGGGCGGTGGCCATCCGCTCGGCCAGTGCCGACGGCCCGCCCACGATCCGATCCTGCTGCGCGCCGCCGGCCATCCCCAGCAACGGCCCGGTCCCGCCGGCGCTGCGCAGGTAGAACAGCAGGTGCAACAGGGACAGCTCATCCGCGCCGGTGGCCAGCAGCCCGCCGGCGAGCAGTCGTCCCAGGTAGTCGACGGTATCGTCGTCCCCGGCAGTGCTGGCGAGCCACCCGCCGAGGGTCGTCCGGTCCCACCGCGAGGCCTCCGGCGTCGCCCAGGGTGCCGCCGGGTCCAGTCGGGCGGCGTACTCGTCGAGCAGGCCGAGCACCCGGCCGACCTGCGCCGGCGGCTCGGCCCGGCGCTGACCGGCCCAGAGCACTGTGGGCCCGCCGACCGATGCCGAGGCGAAGGTGGCCAGCCCGTGCTCGGCGACCAGCGCGTACATCCGGTCCTGGGTCGGGCCGATCCACTGCGCGCCCAGGTCGAGTTGCGTGAGTTCGGGCAGCCAGCGGGTCAGCACCCGACCACCCACCCGGTCGCGGGCCTCCAGCAATCGCACCTGGGCACCGGCACGGGTGAGCGCCAGCGCGGCGGCGAGCCCGGAGAAGCCGGCGCCGACCACGACCACCCGCAAGCCGTCGGCCACACCGGGGTCTACCCACAACCGTCGCAGGCATGACTACCGGCTCCGGTCGCGGCACCGGCGAACCGTACGTACCCCCTGTCCTTCGTCCTTTGCTCTGCACCCACCGAGGCGACACCCCGGGCCGGCGCACCGTCGCCTCCATGGGTGCAGAGCAAAGGGGGCGCCAACACCGGGCCGGGCCGGTGCCGACAATTTTCCGCCGGCCTGTCGATCCGGGCTGCGGCCGATCGTGTGGAGGATGAGAGGCCGGTGCGAGGCCGGCCGCCCGTGAGGAGGAACCATGACGCTCTACCTGCTCAGCATGCACCAGCCCCAGGGCGAGCTGTGGTCCGCGCCGACCTGCTCGCCCGGCTCGGTCGGGACACGCAGGCCGTCGAGGCGTACCGGACAGCTGTCGCCCTGACGGACAACGCGGCCGAACGGGCCTTCCTCACCGCCCGCGCGGCGGCCCTGGCGGCCCCCTGAGCGGGCGTTTGCCGCCGGTCCGGGCCGGGAAACCGAGGCGCCGGCCGCAGCAGTGGAGGGGGAGGCGCCATGGCGTACCGTTCGGCGACCGCCGGCACCGTGCCCGACCTGTCCACCCTCACGCTCGGCGTCGAGGAGGAGTTCCTGCTGCTCGACCCGGACAGCGGGCGCAATCTGCCGGTGGCCGACCAGGTGCTGGCCGCGCTGCGCGGCCCCGCCCGGGACCAGAGCCGCCAGGAGTTCCGGCACAGCATGGTGGAGATGGTCACCCCGGTCTGCGCCGACCTCGCCGAACTGCGCGCGCACCTGGTGGCGCTGCGCCGCTCCGCCGCCGAGGCCGCCACGGCGGCCGGGGCCCGACTGGTGGCGGTCGGCGCCACCCCGGTGGCCGAACCGCACCGGACGGTCCCCGACGCACCGCGCTACCACGCGATGTCGCGCCGGTACGGGCCGGTGGCGCACGACCCGGCGGTGTGCGGCTGCCACGTGCACGTCGGACTGCGCGACCGGGAACTGGCTGTGCAGGTCTGCAACCACCTGCGGGTGTGGCTGCCGGTGGTGCAGGCGATCACCACCAACTCGCCGCTGCACGACGGGGACGACACCGGACACGCCAGTTGGCGTTCGATGCAGTTGGAACGGTGGCCCAGCATCGGTCCGACGCCGTACTTCGACTCGGTCGCCGACTACGACCGCACTGTCGACGAGCTGATCGCCGCCGGCATCATGCTCGACGCGGCGATGGTCTACTGGTACGCCCGACCGTCGTCGGCCTACCCGACCGTGGAGGTGCGGGTCGGTGACGTCTGCACCGAGGTGGACGACGCGGTGCTGGTCGCCGCGCTGGTCCGGTCGCTCGTCGCCACCCTCGCCGACGACGTGCGCGCCGGGGTGACCGCCCCGCCCGTCCGCGACTGTCTGGTCGCCGCCGCGCACTGGCGAGCCGCCCACGACGGCCTCGACGGCGAACTGATCGACCTGCGCGCCGGCGGCACCCGACCGGCCTGGGCGCTTGTCGACGAGATGATGGCCGTGATCGCGCCGGCCCTGCTGCGCCACGGCGACCTGGGGTACGTGTTGGCGCAACTGGCCCGGTTGCGCCGCGACGGCACCGGCGCGACCCGGCAGCGCGGGGTGCTTGAGCGCACCGGTGACCTGCGTGCCGTCCTCGACGACCTGGCCGCCCGCACAGCCGCCGGCTGAACCGGTCGCCGGCTGACCGGCGGCCCGCGACCCGGCGGCGAGCGGCGCGGCTCAGCGGATGTCGTGCGTCTGTAGCCACAGCTCCAGCAGGCCGAGCTGCCACAGCTTGTTGCTGCCGGCCGCCGCCTCGGCCCGGTCCGGCTCGGCGAGCAGACGTGCCACGTACTCCGGGCGGAACAGCCCTCGCTCCCGCGCGGCCGGCGCCTGCAACGCCTCGGCGACCATCTCGCGCACCGGGCCGTCCACGTTGCGCAGCGCCGGCACCGGGAAGTAGCCCTTGGGGCGGTCGATCACCTCGGCGGGCAGCACCTCCCGGGCGACCTCCTTGAGGACGCCCTTGCCGCCCTGGGCGACCTTGTGCTGCGGAGGGCAGTGCGCCGCCAGGGTGACCAGGTCCTGGTCGAGGAAGGGCGTGCGCACCTCCAGGCCCCACGCCATGCTCATGCTGTCCACCCGCTTGACCGGGTCGTCGGGCAGCATCAGGTGGGTGTCCAGGCGCAGCACCGCGTCCAGCGCGGTCTGTGCCCCGGGCGCGGCGAGGTGCTCGGTGAGCAGCTCCCGGCTGGCGTCGTGCTCCAGCGCGTACGCCGGGCCGACGATGGCGCGCAGCTCGTCGTGGTCGCGGTCGAAGAACGCGGCGGCGAACGTTTCGGCTGCGCTGTGCCGGGGCGCCTCGGTGAGCGGCTGGTGGTAGCCGTAGCCGGCGAACACCTCGTCGGCGCCCTGCCCGGACTGCGCCACCTTGACATGCCGCGCCACCTGCTCGGAGAGCAGATGGAAGGCGACCACGTCGTGGCTGCCCATCGGCTCGGTCATCGCCAGCACGGCACGCCGGACCGCGGGCACCAGATCGTCGTCGGCCAGCCGGATCCGGTGGTGGTCGGTGTCGTACGCGCCGGCCACCAGGTCCGAGTAGTGGAACTCGTCGCCGGACTCGCCGTCCCGGCTGTCGAAGCCGATGCTGAACGTGCGCAGGTGCTGCTGGCCGGCCTCGGCGAGCAGCGCCACGATGAGGCTGGAGTCCAGTCCACCGGAGAGCAGCACGCCGACCGGGACGTCGGCGACCAGCCGTCGGCGTACCGCCGTGCGCAGCGCGTCCCCCACGGCGGCCCGCCAGTCCGCGGCGTCCATTCCCGCGTCGGCGGGCTCCCGCACGTAGTCGGGTCGCCAGTACACCTCCTCGCGGCTGCGCCCGTCCGCCTCGATCACCCGCAGGGTGGCGGGCGGCAGCTTGCGCACACCGCGCAGCACGGTCCGCGGCGCGGGCACGATGGAGTGCCAGGACAGGTAGTGGTGCAGCGCCACCGGGTCGACGCCGGTGTCCACGTCGCCGGCGCGCAACAGCGCGGGCAGGGTGGAGGCGAACCGCAGCCGCCCGGGGGACTCGGCGAGATAGAGCGGTTTGATGCCGAGCCGGTCGCGGGCCAGGATCAGCCGCCGCCGCACCCGGTCGACCAGCCCGATCGCGAACATGCCGACCAGGTGGTCGACGAAGCGTTCACCCCAGTGCGCGTACGCGACCAGGATCACCTCGGTGTCACTTGTGGAGTGGAAGGCGTACCCGGCGTTCTGCAACTCTTCGCGCAGCTCCGGATAGTTGTAGACGCAGCCGTTGAAGACCAGCGCCAGGCCCATATCGTCGCGGACCATCGGCTGCCCGCCCGCGTCGGACAGGTCGATGATGGTCAGCCGGCGGTGCCCGAGGGTCACCCAGCCGTCGGCGAACAGGCCCTCGTCGTCCGGGCCGCGCGAGCGCATCGCCTCGGTCATCCGGGTGACCGCCGCCGCGTCGGGTGACCGGCCGTCGAAGCGCGCCTCCCCGCTGATCCCGCACATCAGCCGGGGCGGTGGTTCGGGTGTGGCACCAGCGGCACGAGCATCCTCCTGTCACCTCGCCCCCCGGCCGGTGAGGGCCGGTCCCGCCGACCGGACGGGGCCGCTGGCTACCCGTGCGCGGGGCGGGCAAACCGGCTGCGTGCGCGGGTGGGAAACCCGCAGCGGGCGCGAGGCGGCTATTCCCGCGTGTGCGGGCGGTTTTGCCGCCGCGCGGGCCTGGCGGGATCGCCGTCGCTCAGGCGCGCAGGGTGCGCAGGATGCGGGCCAGCTCGGCTCGGTCGGTGCCGTTGAGGTGGCCGAAGAAGCGGTCCGCCTCGGCCCGGCGAGCGGTCCGGATGGCGGCGCTGAGGCGCTCGCCCTCCTCGGTGAGCGCGACCAGGGTGGCCCGCCGGTCGGCCGGGTCGGGTCGGCGTTCGACGAGCCCACGGGCCTGCAGGTCGTCGACGACCTCGGTTGCCGAGCGGGCCGCGATGCGCAGGTGCTCGGCGAGCGTGCCGGGGCGCACCTCACCGTGGCGGCCCAGCACACCGAGGGCTCGGGACTGGCTGGGGGAGATGTCCCAGGGGGCCAACGAGTCGCGGGTCTGCCGCCGCAGACGGGACGCCACGGCCCAGAACGTCTCGGCCAGGCTGTCGTCGTCGCCAGTCCCGGTGGTGTCCTCGGTCACCGGAATACCGTAGCAGCCAATGCGGTTGTTCCCTCATGTTGAGGTAACCTCAGCATATCCGAATGAGAGGCAGGGCCCCTTGGAACCCACCCCGATGGGCCGCGACCGCGGCCACCGCGCCCCCAGCGCCGAAGAGAAGACCCAGGCCCGCCAGGTGTCGCTACGCCGCATCGGCCGCCTGTTCACCCCCCACCGGCCCGCGCTGGCCGTGGTCACCGTGATCATCGTGCTCTCCTCGATCATCGCGATGGCGACTCCCTTCCTCCTGCGTACCGTGATCGACAGCGCCCTGCCGCAGGGCGACGTGACCCTGCTGGTCTGGCTGGTCCTCGGCATGGTCGCCGTCGCGGCCGTGACCTCCGCCCTCGGCGTCGTGCAGACCTGGATCTCCACCCAGGTCGGGCAGCGGGTCATGCACCGGCTGCGCACCGACGTCTTCAGCCACCTCCAGCGCCAGTCGCTCGGCTTCTTCACCCGCACCCGCACCGGCGAGGTGCAGTCCCGGATCACCAACGACATCGGCGGCATGCAGTCGGTGGTCACCTCCACCGCCACCGCCGTCGCCGCCAACCTCACCACAGTGGTCGCCACCACAGTGGCGATGGTCGCGCTCTCCTGGCAACTCTCCCTGGTCTCGCTCGTGGTGCTGCCGCCGGCGATCTGGCTGACCCGCCGGGTCGCCCGGATGCGCCGCGAGATCACCGCCCAGCGGCAACGCGAACTCGCCGACCTCAACGTCACAGTCGAGGAAGGCCTGTCGATCAGCGGGGTGCAGCTCGCCAAGACCCTCGGCACCGGCCCCGCGCTGATCGACCGGTTCACCGCCTCCTCGGAACGACTCGTCGACCTGGAACTGCGCAGCGAACTGGCCGGCCGCTGGCGGATGGCCTCGATGAGCATCATCTTCGCCGCCGTACCGGCGGTCATCTACCTCGCCGCCGGGCTACCGGGCACCGCCGGCACACTGAGCATCGGCACCCTGGTCGCGTTCACCGCCCTGCAGGGCGGCCTGTTCCGGCCGTTGATGGGCCTGCTCAACGTGGGCGTCTCGCTCACCGCGTCACTCGCGCTCTTCGCCCGGATCTTCGAATACCTCGACCTGCCGGTCGACGTTGCCGACCCCGCCGAGCCGGTCCGCCTCGACCCCACCCGGGTACGCGGACACCTGCGCCTGGAGGACGTCACCTTCGGCTACCCGGGCAGCGACACATCCGCCCTCGCCGGGATCACCCTGGACGTGCCCGCCGGCACCAGCCTCGCCCTGGTCGGCGAGACCGGCTCCGGCAAGAGCACCCTCGCCGGACTGGTCAGCCGCCTGCACGACCCGACCGCCGGCCGGGTCACCGTCGACGGTGTCGACCTGCGCGACCTGCGCCTGGCCGACCTGGCCGCGATCGTCGGCGTGGTCAGCCAGGAGACGTACCTGCTGCACACGACCGTCCGGGAGAACCTGCGCTACGCCCGCCCGGATGCCACCGACACCGAGATCGAGGACGCCGCCCGCGCCGCCCAGATCCACTACCTGATCGCCGGGCTGCCCGACGGGTACGACACCACGGTCGGCTCCCGCGGCCACCGGTTCTCCGGCGGTGAGAAGCAACGGCTCGCCATCGCCCGTACGCTGCTGCGTGACCCCCGCATCCTGGTCCTCGACGAGGCCACCAGCGCACTGGACACCGAGACCGAGCGGGCCGTGCAGCGGGCGTTCGACGTGCTCGCCGAGGGGCGTACCACGATCAGCATCGCGCACCGGCTCTCCACAGTGCGCGACGCCGACCAGATCGCGGTGCTCGACCACGGGCGGATCGTCGAGGCCGGCACCCACGACAGCCTGCTGGACCGCAACGGCCGCTACGCCACCCTCGCCGCCTGAGCCGGCTCCGGCCATGGGTGAAAGGGGCATATAGCATGATTGGTGCGTGGACGCCCAAAGGGTTACTTCGCCATTGACCCGTCAGCCGGGCCGGTTGGTGGCCTTCAGCGATGGAGTCTTCGCCATCGCCGTGACGCTGCTCGTGCTGGAGATCCAACCGCCACCGGACTTCGGGCACCTCCTGCGGGGCCTCGGGGCGCTCTGGTCGTCGTACCTGGCCTACACGCTGAGCTTCCTGCTCATCGGGCAGGTATGGGTCAACCATCACGTCATGTTCGACTGCGTCCGACACGTCGACCGTGGAGTCCTGTTCCTCAACACGCTGCTCCTGATGGTCATCGCGTTCCTGCCGTTCTCCACGTCGCTCCTCGCCGGCGCGCTGCGCGCGGAGCACGGACTGCGGACCGCGGTCCTCGTCTACGGCGGCACACTGTGGATGGCCGCGGCCCTGTTCAACATCATCTGGTTCTATCTGCGCCGCGCCAAACTGCTGGCCCCCACCCTCGGCACCTTCGGCGTCCGGGCCATCGGCCGCCGATTCGCGCTCGCGCTGATCTGGATCGGCTCCGGCATCCTCGTCGGCGCGTTCGTGCCGATCGCGGGCGTCGCCATCATCGCCGGCTTCCTACCCGCCTACTACCTACCCATCCGGGGCGAGTACGGCGAGAACAACACGGACGCCGACCGACCCAAGTAGAGCCAGTGGAGCACATCCGCCATACACCCATCTGCCGTCCGTGCCTGCCGTCGACCCGGCGCTGCCCCTGGTGGTGCTGACGGCGTCGGCCGCAGCGCGCCGATGTGGCACAGCGGCTGGTGGAGTCTCGTAACTGACGGGTGCCCGACACTGTCGAAGGTCGTGCGCGCGAATTGTCGGACGGAAGCGCGAAACTGGGGCTTCCGCGACCGGGGAGGCGCCTCGTGCCGTTCGTCAGATCGCACACCAGGAAGAATGGCGCGCGGGTTCGGGCGCACTACCGCAGGCGGCGTTCCGGGCGCGTTCGACGGAGGTCGACGGTCCGCCGGGTCTCCGGTGGCGGCAGGCCGGCCAACGGCTGGTTTCTGGCGCTGGTTGCCGTCGTCGGCTTCGTGCTCCTCGGCATGGTCGTCGACCTCGTGCGGCGGCACCCCTACTGGTCCGGGTTCCTGGTGACCCTCATCGTCGCCGGGGCGATCACCGTGGGTCTTCTCGTGTCACAGCAACGCGCCCGCGAGCGGGCAGACCAAGCCCACCGTGACAGGTTGATCGCGGTCACCGACGGGATGAGCGGACCCGAGTTCGAGCAGTGGTTCGCCCGGATCCTGGTCGCGTCCGGCTTTTGGAACGTGAGGGTTTGCGGCGGCTCGGGTGACCGGGGAGCGGACGTTTTGGCGAGGGCTCCTGACGGCCGGCACGTCGTGGTGCAGTGCAAGCGGCAGAGCATCAGCAACCGGGTGGGCAGTGCCGCGATCCAGCGGTTCGCCGGCACCTGCCGGGACATCCACGGCGGTGAGGTCTGCATGCTCGTGACGAACAGCTTCTTCACCGCGGGCGACGGCATCCGGATGGCCCAACAGCTCAACATCACGCTTGTGGACCGGGAGGCGCTGGAGATGTGGGCTTGGACGGGGAAACCGCCGCTGGTGGCGCTCGGGGCAGGCGGGATGCGTTGATGTGCAAGGCCGGGTAGACATTCGATGGGCTTGCCAGTGCTGGCAGCCTCGACGGGGTGGGCACCCTTCTGACGCAACTTCCGGCACTCCTCGGCGTACTGGTCGGCACCCTGGGCACCATCCTCGCCACATCACTGGTCGACCGCGCCCGGTGGCGGCGCAGCCAGAGCGTCCGCTGGGACGAACGACGCCTCGACGCGTACGTCGAGTACGCGCACGCCCTCAAGGAAAGTCACATGGTGGCGATGCGGATGACGGCCGACCTACGACCGGGATCGCGCAGCCACCCGATCGACAGTGCTGACGGCCTCGTCCAGCTGGCCGAGTCGGACGCCAAGCGCACCATCGTCTGGGAGAACCTGCTGCTGCTCGGCGACGAACCGACGGTCGTTGCCGCCGCTGCTTGGCGCGACGCGATCTGGCAGGTCGAGAGGCTTGCCCGCCGGGTGACCGAGGTGCCAACGGACATCTCCGATCTGTTGATCCAGATCAATGATGCCCGCGACGGCTACTACCGGGCGGCCCGGCGGAGCCTCGGCGTACGAGGTGGGTCGGTGGAGCAGTCGGCGGCGCTGCGGCAGGCGATGCGTGAGCATCCCGTTGCCGCACCCGGCTCGTGACGGCGGATGGTGAGCGGCATTCCGGGGGTGCGTGCAGCATTCCTGGGCATGGTGAGCCTGGTCGAACGGCGGCCACCACCCGCGTCCGTCGAAAACCTGAGCCTTTTCGGCCTGACCGGCAGGGTCTTTTCGGCGACGCGGGGTTGATCAACTACCGGTATATTCATCGCAACATTACGACGGCGTTTCATTAGATAAGGCACTCAAATGGCTATGCGTTTCAATACGCCACCTGGTTGGCCAGCCGCCCCCGAGGGTTGGCTCCCACCAGCCGGTTGGCAGCCTGATCCATTGTGGCCGGCGCCGCCGGCCGGGTGGCAGTTGTTTGTTGACGACAGCCAGCCGCAGGTGCAAGACAATTTGCCTGCCGTTCGACAACCGACGGAATCGCTGATGCCGGTGGTGGCCGAAACGCGGCCCGAGCCTCCCGCTGCTGTCTCGCCTCCTCCGGCCGAACCCACCGCCCCTCGGATGCCTCCCGCCGAGGAGCCCGGCGTGCTGTGGTCCGCCGTGGGCCAACCGATCACCGGAATCGGTGCCGGGCGCTACAAGCTGACGGCGACCATGCTGTATTTCGAGCGGGGAGTCCTCTCCACGAACGCCCAGCAGGTGCCGATCGCCCACGTGGCCGACGTTGATCTGCGGCAGTCGATGACTCAGAAGGCCCGTGGGCTCGGAAGCGTTGTGGTGAAGGTGCAGCGTGCGAGCGGCGTGGAACTGGTTGTCCTTGACGACCTTCCAGATCCCCGCCGGGCAGTTGCTGTCATCAACCAGACAGCGCAGGCGGCCCGGCTCGTCGAACAGCAGCGCGTGAACACCCACCATTATTCTGGGCCTCCGCCGACGGCACCGGCACCAGCAGCAGCGGCGTCAGTGGTCGACCCGATCGCGCAGCTTCGGCAACTCGGCGAGTTGAGGGATGCGGGCATCCTGACCGAGGACGAGTTCGCCACCAAGAAGGCGGAGATTCTTGCCCGCCTCTGACGACAGGGCGGGACACACCGATGACTCGACACCCTGCCTCTAGGATCTCTGGAATGCAGGAGGGCCGGTGGACGACGATCACGCCGTCGCAGTTCGCGCACGAGCGGGAGGCGCTGGCGCACGTCCAGGCGCTGCTGCCGGACAGCGAGCCCTACCGTGCCTGGTCAAACTTCACCTTCACCGCCCAGACCGGGCATCCCTACGAGGTCGACCTGTTGGTCGCCGCCCCCGGCGGCCTCTACCTCATCGAGATCAAGAGCCTCAACGGCCGGCTCAAGTCCAGCGGCTCCAACTGGATCCTCCAGGGCCCGAACGGCACGCGTACCTTCGACAACCCGCTGCACCTGGCCGACGGCAAGGCCAAGAAGCTCAAGTCGCTACTCCAGGTAGCCGCCGCACGACGTAAGGGTCAGCAGGTCAGGATCCCCTTCGTGCAGGCGGCGGTGTTCCTGTCCAAGCCTGGCCTGCGGGTGGACCTGTCCGAGCATCACCTGCACGGCATCTTCGGCCCGGAGCCGGCTGCGGGTCGTGAGCCCGGGCCATTGCCGACGATCAGCTCGCTGCTGCAGCGACCACCACAGGACGAACGGCAGCGGGTCACCAAGGAGGTGTCCGCGGCACTGCCCGACCTGCTCGACGCGGTGGGCATCGCCCGTAGCCGACGGCACTACCAGGTCGGCGCATGGGAGTTGGAACCTCGTCCGTTCGATGTCGGCCCCACCTGGCAGGACCACCAGGCGCGGCACCGCGACCTGGAGCGCGAGCGCCGCCGGGTGCGGATCTACCTGGTCGAGCGCAATGCCGTACAGACCGAGCGGGCCAGCATCGAACGTGCCGCCAAGCGGGAGATGCTCGCCCTGCACGGCATCAACCACCCGGGGATCGTGCAGGTCGACTCAATGGAGTCGCACGAGGCCGGCCCGGCACTGATCTTCCGGTACGACCCCCGCTCGGTGCGCCTGGACCACTACATGGCCCAGTACGGCGACCGCCTGGACGCGCTGAGCCGACTCGCGATGATCCGCCAGCTCGCCGAAACGGTGGCGTACTCGCACCGGCGGCGTCTGCACCACCGGGCCCTGTCCGCCCGCAGCGTCCTGGTCAACCCTGGCGCGACGCGGCGCGGTGGCAGCGAGGACGAAGCCTGGCTCACACCGCAACTGAAGATCAGCGACTGGCAGGCAGCGACCCGAGGCGTGGACAGCGCCGGGGGCAGCAGCGGCGATCCGGTGACCCTCTCCTCGCACGCGGCGGCGCACATCGAGCGGTCCGCCGAGGCGTACCTCGCTCCGGAGTTGACCGCGCCGACGCCCGATGCGGTGGCGATGGACGTCTTCGGCCTCGGCGCGCTGGCGTATCTGATCCTGACCGGTCAACCGCCGGCCGCGAAACGTCCCGAACTGCTCGCCCGGTTGGCCCGCGACAACGGTCTGCGGGCCGCGGCTGTCGCCGACGGCATCAGTGAGTTCGCCGACGAGCTGATCCAGGCCGCCACCGCACCGGTTCCGACCCAGCGGCTCACCACGGTGGCCGACTTCGTCGAGATGCTCCAAGGCGTCGAGGACGAGCTGACCACCCCACCCCCTGCTTCCGTACACCCTGAGGACCCGGAACCCGAGCAGGCCGACCCGCTGGAAGCGCGCGGCGGGGACCGGGTCGGCGAGTGGAAGATCGTCCGCCGCCTCGGCACCGGCTCGACCTGCCGGGCATTCCTCGGCTTCAACGAGCGCACCCGCCGGGAAGAGGTGCTCAAGGTCGGGCTGTCCGACGAGAAGGGCGCCCGACTGGCCCACGAGGCCCGGGTGCTCAGCCCGCTCACCGACTCCCGGGTGATCCGGTTGGCGCGGCCCGAGCCGTTGCAACTGGGCAACCGCACCGTCGTGGTCCTGGAGCACGCCGGCGACCACACTCTGGCCCGAAAGTTGCGCGACGACGGCCGGCTCACCGTCGACGAGTTGGAGACGTACAGCGACTACCTGTTCGGCGCCCTCGACTATCTGGAGGGCGAGGGCGTCTACCACCGCGACATCAAGCCGGACAACATCGCCATCCGGATCCGGCCCAATCGCACCCGGCAGTTGGTGCTGTTCGACTTCTCCCTCGCTGGCGTCTCGGTCAAGGAGATCAGCGCCGGGACGCCCCGCTACCTGGACCCCTTCCTGGGCGCGGCCAACCGTCCCGTCTACGACAAACACGCCGAGTGGTACGCGCTGGCGGTCACCCTGCACGAGATGGCATCCGGGGAACTGCCGGTCTGGGGCGACGGGGGCACCGAACCGCAGCTCACCGACGGCCCACCGGTGCTGGCCGCCGAGGCGTTCGACCCGGCCATCCGCGACGGGCTCGTGGAGTTCTTCCAGCGCGCGCTGCACCGTGACCACCGGCAGCGTCACGCGTCGCTGAAGGACGTGCGCGACGCCTGGCAGGACGTCTTCCGCCGCTCCGACGCGAGCACCCCGGTCGGCACCGAACACCCGGACGTCGACGAGCCGGACGAGCAGATCGCCGCGACGGCCCGCGACGAGGCCGCTGGCAAGGCCACCCGGGCCACCACGCTGGAGGCCGCCGGTCTCACCCCACGGGCGGTCTCGGCCGCGCACCGCCTGGAGGCCACCACCGTCGCCGAGCTGCTCGCTGTCGCGAACAAGCTCGCGCACCTGCCCGGTCTCGGCGCGAAGACCCGCCAGGAGCTGCAACGCCGGGTCAAGGAGTGGCGCCAGCGGCTGGGGGAGCGGGAAACGCTGCCCACCACGCCCGCCGCCCGTAAGGCGGCCAGCGAAGAGGCGGCCACCGAGGCCACCGCCGGCCACGGCGACACCGATCTGGTACGCGTCGGCCTGGACGCCATCGCCACGCTCCTCATCCCCGCCAAGAACGGCCGCAACGCCACCGAGATCGAGGGCACCCGGCTGCTGCTGCACCTGCCCGACGAGTCGGGGGAGCTGCCAGCCTTGCAGCTCTGGCCGCAGCAGCCGCAGGTGGCCAGCGCGCTGGGCGTCACCGCCGGCCGGGTCGCGCAGATCCTCGGGAAGCAGCGCAAACGCTGGCAGGACATCCCGGTCGTCAGCAGCGTGCGTACCCAGATCATCGAGTTGTTGCACGACGGCGGCCGGGTGATGGGCGTCGCCGAGCTGGCCGCGGCGCTGTTGAGCAGCCGCGGCTCGGTGCGCACCGGCGACGCCCTGCGTCTCGCGGTGGCCGTCGCTGCGGTACGCGCCGCCGTGGAGGTCGACGCGCTCGCCGACGAGCCGCGCCTGCTGCTGCGCCGGCACTCCCGCGCCGACATCGACGGCAAGCCCCACCCGCGCGGCGACCGGCTGCTGGTGGCGCTGGAGGTCAGCGAGGACGACGCGCCGGACACACCGGCCGCGCCGGCGCTGCTCGACTACGCCGACGCACTTGGCAAGGCCGCCGACAAACTCGCCGCCAGCGAGGTGCTGCCCAGCCCGGCGACTGTGCTGCGTACCCTCGCGGCGGTGACCGCGCCCGGCGGAGCGGCCGACGCGTTCGACGAACGGCGTCGCGTGATGCTCGCCGCGGTGGCCTCGGAGCGGGCCGCCGCCACCGCGCGACTGGAGCTCTACCCGCGTGACCTCGACCCGGTGCGGGCGTTGCGGCTGGCCCAGGCCGGCCTGGTGTCGCTGACGAGCGCGGTCGATGGCCGGCGTGCGCTCACCCCGACGCACGTCGCCGACCGGGTGACCGCCCGCTTCCCGGAGCTGGACCCGCTGCCGGGCCACCCTAAACTGGACCGGCTGCTCGCCGAGGCGGGTTTCGAGCTGCGCTGGGACCGGGACCGCTACGTGTCGCCGCCGCCGCGTGCGGCATCGTCGTCGGTGTCGATCGTCCAGCGGCGCCCGTCGGTGACGGCGGCGCCGAGCCGGTGGACGGCGGAGTCGCCGGAACTGGCGGCCGCGATGCGGGCTGAGGAGCGGCTGGCAGGGGCGCGGTCCGCGGGCGGGTTCCGGGCATTGACGGTACGCCTCAACCGGTATCACCTGGCCCGGGAGGAGCTGGCCCAACGCTTCGACGCCCGACCGGTCAACGTGGCGGCGCACTTCCTGGATCACCTGCACGCCCTGGTCGACGCCCGCCCGAAGCCGACGTGGGAAACGGTGCTCGGCGCGGATATCGCCGAGGAGGGGTCCCGGGCGGCGATCAAGCTGGGGGAGTACGTCGAGCAGGCGTGGCAGCTGACCGTGCCGTCGCTGCACGCCTCGCTGTCTGCCGCGGAGGGGCCGGTGCTGCTGCACGACGCGGCGGTGCTGGCCCGGTACCGGGCGATGGACCGGCTGCACGAGTTGGCCGATGCGGCGCGGGGCGGGGCCGGGGACGTGTGGGTGCTCTGCCCGATGGAGGACCCGGCGCTGCTGCCCAAGCTGGACGGTGTGGTGGTGCGGGTGGGCGACAACGAGTGGATCGCGCTGCCGGACGCCTGGGTCGTCAACGCCCACCGCAGCGCGGTCACCGCTTGACGCACCAAACCGTCGTTGCGGGCCGCTGTCAGCTAAAGTCAAGTGCCCTTGCCGCCCCGTCGAGCAGTTGCTTGTACGTGATCACCTCAATGCGGGCAAGATGGCTGCTGTAGGTGCGCAGAACATCGTTCAGTTCTGATTCCTCGACATCAGGTTGAAAGTCGGGATGCCCGATGATAACGGTTGCTCCGGCACGCCGAACGTCGACACCGTGTTGGTTGAGGATGCGCGGCCTGTCCTCATCGAGTGCGAGCAGATAGTTCATGGTCTGTCCGACTGCGCGATGTACCTGGCTGTTGGGAATCACGTTGCCGCGCTGGTGTGTGACGATCCCGAGGTTTGCTCGCTTCAGCTCTACAACGTGTATGGAGCCGTCTGGTCTGACGAGCGAAATGTCCAACTCGTTTCCCGGAACGAGTCGACGGCGGCCGAGTTCCTGCAGGTACGAACCCCCGAAGATCCAGAGGTTCCGCGCGAGCGCGTGCTGGAGGTCGCCTTCTGTGCTGTGCGGGTTTTGCACGACGCACCTCAGGTGTTGGAGTGCGTCCGATCGGATCTTGAGCTGCGAGAGCTGAACCAACTCCGCCAGCGATAGTGTGGCTGAGCCAGATTGGTGGTGGTTGGCAGCGACGCCCACTGCTATTGACAGATTCTCAATATCGAGCCGGTCGAGAAGAGCCTCGCGCAGCCATGCCGACGACTCCCGGGGGCCACGCATCATCCGGTAGCGGCCCGGCTCCTGCTCGTCCTCTTCGATGGATCGTGCGGACGCGAAAAGCCCGTCCAGGAAATGGTAGATCTCGTCTGGAGAGGCATCCGGCTGGTCAGCGTTGAACTGCCTCAAAGACGTCAGGAAGAGCTGACCGAAGTCCTCAACAGTGCTTCGGATGTAGCCGAGATACCTCAGTCGACTTCCAGGAAAGAGCTGGTACTTGATCTCGAGATCCGGACGCAGCATGACGTACATCGAGTACGCTAATGCGTCCTCGATGCGCTTACTTGCGTGAAGGTCATCTTCGCTTTTGGCGGCGGATCCCGCGTATCGCAAGAGGTCAACTAGGTCCCTCCCGCCGCGGTACGGGCTGCGCTTGCCCATGTGCCGCAGTGCATCGTCGAGGAGACTGCGGACGTGATCCGAGACGCCGAGCTCAATGATCTTTTCGAGGAAAAGTCGAAGGGTTAGGTCGGACCGGGTCGGCATCTGCACCTCTTACGTCGTCTTCCAGCAGGACGCTCATCATGCAACGGGCACCCGACAGGGCCGTTTGACGCTTGGCCGGTTCGAAGCCACTTACGGTCGCCCACCGGCGACGGGAGGCTGGGCGAACTGGACGAAGGCATCCTTGGGGGACGGGCACTCCCGCGCGTGCATGGTCCCGGTCGCGCAGCGCCCGCTTGATCTGGTCCTTCTCCTGGCTGACCAGCCGTGTCGTCTCGTCGAGCATGGCCAACTTGCCAGCCATCCGAACCTGCAGATCGTCTGGACCACGTCCATCAGAAATCCGACAGCATCAATAGGTGCAGGTAAGGCGCGCATCCGTCTGGCAGCGAGGCAATCTCGCTAGAGCGGCAAAATGCCTGATCTTCAGCGACGGGGCCTGGTTGGCAGTGGCGAGCCACGTACTTAGGGTTATCAGTGCTTCACCCCAAGCGACGGCGAGCCGATTGGCGGACTGCGGATGGCTGTGAACACGCATCGAGCGAATTGCGCGAATGCTCAAAATCCGGGCTGCAAGTGCTCCGGCTGTGGTGGCTCGCTGCATGGCTGGGATGGCTGGGCGACGCTCGCCGTCGAGCGCCCGGCCGTACGCGACGAGCGGCGGCGCGCGCTCAACGACGACATCCAGAATGGCCGCGCCGGGGAACTGAGGACCAACGCGAAGAACCGACAGCTCTCCCTCGATCTTGCCCGTGTGGGCATCGCTGGGCACCTGTGGGCCACAGACCCGCGTCCCAGGACCGAGGGCAGGCTTGAACGTGACTTCGAGGTCGGCGACCGGACGGCGGTGGAGTTCGACAACGGGCGGATGAACCTCCTCGCCGATGCGATCATGGTGGAACCCTGGGACGAGATATCGCGCGACATCGACCACCTCGTTCAGAACGAGCCAACCGCTCGGGAGATCAAGAAGGGTCTGGCCAGTCACGGCTGGTGCAGCCTCCTGGTAGCGCTGATCCAGTTGATTGAGCGGATCAACAAGGTCATCGGCCTTTTCACCGACGCGGCCAAGCAGGCCGTCAAGAACGCGTTGTCGAATCACTTCACGTCCCGCATCTCCGAGATGGTGAAGGACGCTGTCGTCGACATCGTCGTCGACAAGGTGTGGGCGGCCCTGACGCGGCTGCTCGAAGCTCACTTCCCTCTGCTGGGCGCCGACACCGTGCGCGTCCTGCGGATGTTGGCCGTGTTCGCGTGCCCGTCGGTCGAACGGCACAGGGACGTCTACCAGCACGCTGTCGTGCCCCTCCTGGGTGATGCCCAAGGGTTCGTCGCGGAGGACGTCAAAGCGCAGGTGATCACTCTCTTCACGGCGTGGTGGCAGCGCAAGGGCACCGAACCGGCCCTGTGACGCCGTCCGGCGGCATCAGGGTGAGCAGTCGGGGCCGCATTGATCATTGAGCCGCCTGAGACAGAACGGATTGGCCCCGTCGGACGAGAGGACTCAGTCAAGACCCTTGATGCCAACTGTGGGACTCCGTACGGTGAGTCTCCACTCGCCGCAAGATGAGCGTGGCTCAACGTCAGTGTCCACTCGGCATGAATTTCAGGACTTTCCCGCGTCCTCTCGGTCACCACGGATCGCCTACGTGCGATGGGAGTGTGTCGATGGACGAGTTGCGGATCCTGGCTGGGTGCCGGCGTCATGCAGCGTAGGCGCACGGTGCCGCATGGAGATGTGGAAGGACGAGAGTGGATCAGCAGGCAGAAGTGCGGATCGCAGGTTCGCTCCCGCTCGCGGTGGTGATGGACGCGTTGCGGGCCGCGCGGACCGTCTTCCATTCGGAGGCGGACTTCCAGCACGCCTTCGCCTGGGCTGTTCACCGCCTGGACAACGAGGTCCAGGTGAGGTTGGAAGTGCGGCAGGAGGAGAAGGCGTACCTGGATTTGCTCTGCTTCGGTCCGAAGGGCCGGACGGCGATCGAGTTCAAGTACTTCACCGCACTCTGGGACGGCGTCGACCCTCGCAGCGGCGAACAGTTCCGGCTGCGTCACCACGGCGCCCCGGATCTGGCCCGGCTGGGCTTCGTGGTCGACGTCGCCCGGCTGGAACGGTTCTGCCATCCCGGCCCCGCCCCGATGAACGGTCTGGCCGTTCTGCTCACCAACGACCGTGGGATGTGGAGCCCGCCGGCCGGCGCTCGGCCGACGCGGGACGGCGAGTTCCGCCTGCACGAGGGACGCAGGCTTCGGGGCAGGCTTCGCTGGGGGACCGAGGGCAGCTACTTCGCGGCGAATCAGCGCGACCTGCTCGGTGACTACCCGCTGATCTGGCGGGACTTCGCCCGCCTGGACGGCCGCAACGGCGAGTTCCGCTGGCTGGCGGTGCAGGTCGACCAGGTGCAGCCCACGGCGGCGGAAGTGGTGGGTGCCTGATGCCGCATCGGAACAGGTTCACGGCCTCCTGCCGCGCCATTGCGTTTCCCGCAGGGCTGATCTCACCAAACGCGGTTCTGGAGTTCAGTACGGACGATCTCGCCCATGCTCTGTTCAGTACCGGTAGGGCGCCGGGCGACGAGGTACGCCATGGGTGGGCATCCGTGTGGGAGTTCGTCCATCGCACCTCGCTCATTCCGGCGTACGTGCGCAGGACCCGCGGCGGCGCGCTGGTGAAGTCGGCCCTTGCCAGGGAGTTGGATCGCTCGGAGAAGGGGACGCTGTCGTACTCGCTCGGGCAAGCGCTGACCGGGATCTTCTGCGAGCGAAAACTGGGGGTGACGCACCTGCTGCACATTGACCGCTACGGAAGCAGGTGGGGGGTCGTCTTCGCGGCCACCAAGAAGCGGGCAGATCTCTTCGGCCTGTCACCGACAGGCTGGGTGGTCGCCGAGGCCAAGGGACGCTCCAACGGCATGGAACCGGCCCTACCGAACACCCTCGTCGCTCAGAAGCGCTCGGTGAAGTCCATCTCCGGCAAACGCCCCTGGCTCGCCCTGGGCTGCGTCGCGGCCTTTCCGCCGCATCGGCACGAGCTGTCCATCACCGCGGTGGACCCGGACGAGGAAGGACCCGAACCGGTCGACGTCGACCTGGACCGGGACCGATACATGCTGGCGTACTACGAACCGTTCCTCGCCGCCATCGCCGCAGGAACTCCGCAGGTACGGGACCAGCGCTACCTCGCCTCCCGTCTTGGCCTGCTCGACCTTCGTGTTGGCCTGCGCCGGGACATTGCCGTCAGGGTTCAGCAGGCAAGCCAGGGGGAGCTGTCAGGTCTGTACGACTCGGTCGTCGAGCTTCTCGACTCCGGTTTTGAGCTGGACGAGGCAGCCACCGCCTTCCCGATGGGACGCTGGTCGGGTCTGACTGGACGGATGCCATCTCCCTCAACGACTGGCGCTTCTGACCCTGACTTGATCGGGTGACCTGCCCCGACCCGGCGTCGCACCCCGCTCGGTCACCGGCTCGGGCGCGGGGTGGAGGCCGGCGAGTTGGACGAAGACCTCGCGTTTGGCTGTCGCGTTACCCCGGCGATTGAGGACGTAGCCGGTCAACCAGACCCAACCTTCGTACGTCGGTCGGTCGCAGACTGAGACGACGCGCAGGGTCAGCGCGCGATCCCCGGCGAACTGCACCGACGCGCGGCCGTCAATGACGAGCAGGTCGCCGGGGGAGGGGCGCGCGGTCACCAGTGGCCAGAGTTGCGGCCCTGCCCCTGCGCCGACGAGCACTCCCGCGCGTGCATGGCCTGCCAGTCACGCAGCGCCCGCTTGACCCGGTCGTTCTCCTGGCTGAGCAGCCGTACCGTCTCGTTGAGCATGGCCAGCTCGTCGCCCACCCGGGCCTGGAACTCGCGTACCTCATCGGGGTCGACGCCGCGTCGGCACGCGGCGAACTCGCGAGTCCGCACCTCGTGCGGCGTCAACCGGCTTGGGTAGCCGGCGGGGTAGGGCTGACCACCTCGATACACCTGAGCCACGACGATCCTCTCTGAGGGCAGGCGGGAGCGCGGAAGGTCCTTGCGGTGGGTCTGGAAGGGCGGGCCGTCCGCTCGGGGGCCGCGGGCGACCCGCCCGCTCCGCCGCCGCAGCCCAATTCAGCGGTACGACAGCAGAGCAGTCTGGTGGGTCGGGACGGGCACACGCACCCGCCCCGACCAGGGGATGAGCCGAACTCGTTGCCACGCGAGGAGCGGCTCAGCTCCAACATAACTAGGGAACACAGGGAAGTCAAAGAACGTTGTTAAGACATTCGAGTTGTGATCGAATTCGGGTTGCCGCGCGAGGAGTGACATGCCCGAATCAGCAGGATATCTACGCATCGCCGACGACGTCATGGCCGACGTGAGGTCGGGGAAGTTGAAGGCCGGCGAGCGGTTGCCGTCGGTAGCCGAGACACGCGCCGACTACGGCGTCAGCTATGGGACCGTGCAGTTGGCCTACGTTCGACTCGAAGCGCTGCGGGTGATCCGACGGCAGCAGGGCAAGGGCGTCTTCGTGACCGACCCGAAGATCTGGATGCGGGAGCCGTAGGTAGCGGGCCGGCTACCTATACGAGCCTTTTAGGTACCCCCGTCCCGTCGGCGGGACGACTAGAGTCGGCGCGTGATCGACCGGAAACTGCTCTTGTCCGACCTGCAGAAGCAGGTCAAGAACCTGGAAAAGGACCTGCGGGAGCAGGTCGAGTCGGTCGAGGAGGTGCGCCTCCGCCTGCGTGGCGAGTATGACCACGCCTTCAAGGTCGGACGCACCGCCGCCACCTGGACAGCCTGGCGGGACGAGCGCGTCACCCAAGCCGCCGTCGCCTGGGTGCTCGGCACCGTCTTCGTACGCTTCTGCGAGGACAACGGCCTGCTGCCCGACCCCTACCTGGCCGGCCCGGGGGACCGCCTGGTCCTCGCCGAGGAAGCCGAGGCGCAGTTCTTTCGCGAGCAGCCCGACAAGACCCTCCGTGACTGGCTGCACAAGAGCTTCGACGCAATCGCCAGCGCCCAGGCGGGCAAGTCGCTCTTCGACAAGCGGCACAATCCGCTGTACCAGATCCGGCTGTCGCACGACGAGGCAAAGAACCTCATCGCCTTCTGGCGTCGGCGCGGCGAGACCGGACTTCTGGTCCACGACTTCACCGACCCAGAGTGGGACACCCGCTTCCTCGGCGACCTCTACCAGGACCTCTCCGAGGCGGCCCGCAAGACCTACGCCCTGCTCCAGACCCCGGAGTTCGTCGAGGAGTTCATCCTCGACCTGACCCTGACTCCGGCGATCAACGAGTTCGGCCACGACGTGGTCAAGATGATCGATCCGACCTGCGGCTCGGGCCACTTCGTCCTCGGCGCCTTCCACCGCCTCCTCAACGAGTGGGAGCAACACGCCCCAAACCGCGACCCCCACGAGCGGGTACGCCTCGCTCTCGACGCTGTCCATGGCGTCGACATCAATCCGTTCGCAGTAGCCGTCGCCCGCTTTCGCCTCCTCGTCGCCGCCCTCGGGGCGTCCGGCGTCAAGACGCTTGCCGACGCCGGTGGTTACGTCTTCCCGATGCATTTGGCGGTTGGCGATTCACTCATCAAGCACAGGGCCGGAACCCTGTTCGGCGATGACCCAATGGTGGAGTTCGCCTACGCGACCGAGGACGTGCAGGATTACCCGGGCATCCTTGGCCCAGGCACCTACCACGTGGTGGTCGGAAATCCGCCCTACATCACCGTAAAGGACCGGAAGGTCGCCAACGCATACCGGGAAATGTACGACACTTGTTACCGCGAGTATGCGTTGTCGGTGCCATTCGCGCAGCGTTTCTTCGAACTGGCCAAAAACGGTAACGGCGAGGGTAGGGGCGCTGGGCAGGTCGGTCAGATCACAGCAAACTCGTTCATGAAACGCGAGTTTGGCAAGAAGATGATCCAGGAGTTGTTCGCCTTGCGTGTCGACCTAACCCACGTCATCGACACTTCTGGTGCTTTCATTCCCGGCCATGGCACCCCGACCGTTATTTTAGTCGGTCGCAACACCAACCGGAACCGGCAGGGCAGCATCCGCAGCGTCATGGGCATCCGTGGCGAACCGAGTGCGCCAGCGAACCCGAGTCAGGGACTCGTCTGGCGGGCCATTGTGAGTCAGCTCGATCGCCCCGGCTCGGAAAACCAATGGGTTAGCGTGGCGGACATCGGTCGCACCTCCTTCAATACACATCCGTGGAGTCTCGCAGGTGGCGGGGCAGGTGACCTGCAGATGTCGATCGAGTCGACGGGAAGCATGACCTTGGCTCTGGTAGCGGACAACGTTGGTTCCGGAGCCGTCACCCGCGAAGACAGCGCTTTTATGGTTGGCGGCGGGTTCCTTCGCAGACAAGGAGTGCCCGAGGCCCACCGGCGACCGATAGTCGAGGGTGATGTCACTCGCGACTGGATGGTGAATAACCCGGTCGAGTCGATCTGGCCCTATGACCAAGGTACTCTTAAAGCGGTCGTTGACTCGGTCGTACTGACCGCACTCTGGCCGCTTCGTCGAATTCTCATCGACCGAGTTGCCTACGGCAACGATCAGTTGGCTCGTGGGCTTCAGTGGTTCGAATATTCGATGTTTTTCACTAACCGGTATCGGACGCCGCTATCTATCGCGTTCGCCGAGGTCGCGACGCATAACCACTTCGTGCTGGACCGGGGTGGAAAGGTCTTCAAGCAGACCGCGCCTGTAATTAAGTTGCCGCACGGGGCGTCGAAGGATGACCACCAGAGGTTGGTTGCGGTACTCAACAGTTCGACCGCCTGTTTCTGGCTCAAGCAGGTATGCCACAACAAAGGCGAGGGTGGGGGCGCTCGAGTCGATGCCGGATATGCGGCAATGGGTAGCGAGGACTGGAAGAACCATTTCGCATTCAATGCAACAAATGTTCTACGATTCCCGCTGCCGTCGGCGTACCCCCTTGAACTGAGCCGCGAGATTGACGGTCTGGCGCAGCGGCTCGCCACGCTAAGCCCGGCGGCGGTCGCGGCCTCTGGTGTGCCCACCCGCGAGCGCTTGGAGTCAGCCGCTTACGAGTGGCACGCCGTACGAGGCCAGATGATCTGCTTGCAGGAGGAGTTGGACTGGCAGGTCTACTCGCTCTACGGGCTGCTGGACGAGGAGCTGACCGCGCCGGAGCGCGTCCGGCCGCCGATGCTCAGTCTGGGGGAGCGGGCGTTCGAGATCGTGCTCGCCCGCAAGGTGGCCGCCGGTGAGGCGGAGACGCAGTGGTTCGCTCGGCACGGGTCGACGCCGATCACGGAACTGCCGTCGCACTGGTCGAACGAGTACCGGGCAATCGTCGAGCGGCGGATCGAGGTCATCGAGGGCAACCGCAACATCGGCCTGATCGAGCGGCCGGAGTGCAAGCGACGTTGGGCCACCGACGGCTGGGACGCGTTGCAGCAGAAGGCGCTGCGGGACTGGCTGCTGGACCGGTGCGAGGCGCGGGAGCTGTGGTACCAGCACGTCGACGGTCTCGAACAGCCGCGCCCGCTGACCACCGCACAGCTCGCCGACGAGCTGCGCCGCGACGCCGACGTGCTTACCGTCGCCAACCTCTACGCGCCCGGTCAGGATGTCGGCAAGGTGATCGCCGACCTGGTCGCCGACGAGCACGTGCCGCACCTGGCCGCGCTGCGCTACAAGGACACCGGGCTGGCCAAGCGCGCCGACTGGGAGCAGGTGTGGGACCTGCAACGACAGGAGGACGCGCTGCCCGACGAGGCGGCGAAGCGGGAGTTCCGCAAGGGCATCCCGGTGCCGCCGAAGTACACCTCGGCGGACTTCCTCAAGACCAGCTTCTGGAGGCATCGGGGCAAGCTCGACGTACCAAAGGAGCGGTTTGTCTCGTACCCCGGTGCCAGCCGCGACGGTGACCCGTCGCTGCTGGTCGGCTGGGCCGGCTGGAACCACCGCGAGCAGGCCCAGGCCCTGGCCACCCTGATCGTGGCCCGCGAGCAGGAGGACGGCTGGGCCGACGACCGGCTGTTGCCGCTGGTCGCGGGGCTGCGCGAGATCCTCCCTTGGGTACGCCAGTGGCACGGCGAGTTCGACCCGGAGTGGGGCGCGTCGCCGGCCGACATTTACGACGGCTTCCTCGCCGAGACCACCAACCGCCTGCACCTCACCGACGAGGCGCTCACGTCGTGGCGTCCGGTCAAGGCCACCCGCGGCCGCAAGGCCAAGGTGTGACGACCGAGTCGGTGCCGACCAGCGTGTGGTCGGCCCAGGACGTTGCGGAGCTGACCGGGATGCTGGCGGCGCGCCGCTCCCGGCTGTGGCAGCTCACCCAGCCGGCCGACCTCGCGGCGTGGGTGTACGCCGACCCGCAGCCCGCGCCGCTGAACCCACCGCCGGCCGTCTTCGATGGCGACTGGGCCGATGGGCTGGACGAGCGGCAGCGCGCCGCGTGGGCCCTGGCCGGGTGGGTGGCCCGGATGGCGGTGCCCGAGGCGGCGCCGACCGTCGGCACGCACTGGCTGCTGTCGCGGTTGCAGAACGGCCACGCTCCACTGCTGCGGCTCACCGTAGGAGTGCTGGAAACCCTCGGCGTCTACGAGTCCGGCGAGGAGGTGTGGCTGCGAGTGGCGGCGGCACCGATCGGCCTTGCCATGGACGCGGGGGCCGCCGACCTGGAGGAGTGGGGACGGCGCGGCATCGACGTGGCAGAGGACCGGACGAAGACCCTCGCCGAGGAGAAGTTGCTTCTCACCTGCCCCGACATCGACACGGCGCGGTGGCTGCTGCGGCAGCCACCCGTGCTGGCTGCAGCCCGGATGCTCAACGCCTGGGTGGCGGCTGGCCCGTTCCCGTTCGAGAGCCGGTACCGGCCCGAGGTTGCCGGCCGTGCCTGGCTGGCTGCCGAGCACCTGGCCGCCGGTGCCGCGTCCGTTGCGGCCTGCGGGAATCGTGGCTTCGACCGGGAGTACGCGGGATCAGCCGCGCCGGTCGAGCTGCCGGCGCAGCGGTCGTTCGACGCTGACGCCTACCGCGCCGGCGTCACTGAGCACGATCGATTGTGCCGGGCGCTGATCGACCACCTCGACGCCGAGGGGGTACGGGCCGGTGCGGGACTGCACGACGTACTGGTGGATCTGGCGTGGCGCGACGCCGACGGGCGGCAGTTCGTCGCCGAGGTGAAGAGCGTGGTCGGGGACAACGAGGCGGAGCAGCTGCGGCTGGGCCTGGGTCAGGTCCTCGAATACCGTCATCGCCTCACGGCCCGCGGAGTTGTCGCGACGCCCGTACTGGTCGTCTCGAGGTACACGGACACGGCTTGGTCGGATATCTGCGCTGAGAACCAGGTCGTCCTCCTGCAGGGTGAGGATGCTGCGGATTGGGCGGCGAGTCTTCGATCCGCGGCGTGGGGCTCTGATCGTGCCGATGGTGATGTCAGCTTGGGGAGGGACAGGACGTGACCACTGTTGAGACGGCGCAGGTGCCGGTGTGGACACTGGCCACGGAGGCTGAGCATGTGCCGGACGTGCTCAGCGAGGAGGGCATGACGCCAGCCCGGCTCGCCGAGCTGAGAACGGCCCTGGCCACCCTTGCGAGATCCCCCATCGCCACGCTCGAGGCGCACCCGGTATCGACCAGACGCGACCGGAGCAGCGGGATCCCGCTGCACGCGACCAGCCCACTCGCTCAGCAGCTGTCGCAGCTCGTCACTCAGACGGCGAGGTCAGCGCCGCCGCTGAATGTGGCCACCTCAGGTGAGGTGCTGTACCGAATGGTGGTGCCGGCGAAGGTCGCCGCGCAGGTTGGTAAGGGACTCGTCCAACCCATGGCGTCCAGGGTAGCTGCGGGAGGCGTACGCAGCGCGTTGGTCAACTCCACCGGCATTGCAGCCCACGCCACATTTGTGCCCGTTGCTGGCAAGACCGCTGTTGCCGGGGCGGCGACCGGCTCAGCCGCCACGGCGGGTGTGGCTGCGGTCGGTGCGGGAGCGTTGACAGTGGCCGCGCCACTCGTGTTGATGGCCGTCGCAGTCGGCGTCAGCGCCTACGCCGATCAGCAACGTCAGCAGGCCATCGAGCGGATCACCGACCTCCTGGAGCAGTTGCACGAAGACAGCCTGGAGCGGGAACGCAACGCGTTGGACGGTTGCCGGGACGCGATCGACAAGGCGACGTCGGTCCTCCTCGACCAGGGCCGCGTCGGCCTGTCGTTGGGGCTGGATTCGTCGTCGTACGCGATCAACACGGCGATCGAGGGAACCAAGCGTCGGCTTATGAAGTGGCAACAAGCGGTTGCTGCGCTGCCCGAGGGTCCGATGGAACTCGGTGTGCTGACGAAGTCGTTCCCCGGCATCAACGAGGAGGGTGGCACCTTCCGCGCCCACCTGGAGTTGGCGCGACTCGCCATCGCGCTCAAGCGCCGAGTGCTCGTGCTTCAAGCGGTGGAGCATGCCCAACTGGCGGGTGCGGACAATCCGTTCAAGAGCTTCGTCGTGAGCCTGCAGGAGGATGAGCGCCGCATCGACGAGTTGGAGTCCGGCATCAACTCGGTCCTGCTCCGACTGTCGACTCTTGAGTTGAGGCGTCACGGCGGCATCCGCAACATCATGTTCACCCAGGGCGAGGTCGACGAGCTGCTCAAGGCGGCGTATCGCCTGCGCGCCTGGGGTGATGGGCTTGCCGTGGGCAGTCACCAGGCCGACGTGGCGATCGAAATCGAACGAGGCAGCGACGGGTCGATCGTGGTGTTCCCTGCCGTCACCGCCTGACGGCTGACCCATTTCGGGACTGCTGAGCACCTGTCACGTTCGGTAGGGTGATGCTTCCGTGGCGTGCGAGGGGATGCGACGTGGGAAAACCTGGCAGCGTCTTTTGTGTGGAAGGCCAGTGGGGCGACGACCTGGCTGAGCGCGGGTCGGTGCTGCCGACACTGGAGCTGCTGGAGCGGCTACGGCGGATTCGCTTCATCCACCGGGACGTGGCCACACCCGGCGAGCTGCGCTTCTATCTGGATCAGTGGCTGTCCCACAAGTACGCGGCGTACCGCGTCGGCATCCTTGCCATCGACGGTGGGCCGGGCACGTTGCGCCTGTCCAACCGGCACGAGCTGGATCTCGCAGAGGTGATGAGCTGGATCCAGGGGCGATGCGCCGGCAAGCTGCTCTACTTCGACTGCGGCACCATCCTCAGGGTCCCCGAGTCCACCCTCCACGACATCCTGGAGCAGACCGGGGCGGACATGGTGTGCGGGTTCACCAGGACCATCGACTGGGTCGAGTCCTCGGCGTTCGACACGGTCCTCGTGCCCCGGCTCGCGAACGGACGGAAGTCCAACAGCGTTGAGCAACTGGTGGGGTCCGCCCGGTGGGCTCCGCTGGCACAACACCTCGGCTTTCGCCTGCTCAGTCGACGTGGTGCGGTTCCACACATCCCCGCAATGCGCCAACCGGCGGACTCGGCGTCGGCATGAAGCATGGCGCCGACGCCGTGTTCGCGCCGCCCCCGCCCAATCTCCCAGTTCCGCCGGTACGGCAGATGACCAATGAGAAGTTGACGGATCTGGCCGCGGGTAGGGCTCCGTATCGGGGCAAGGCACTGTTCGAGCTGATCGGTCGGGCCCCTTCCGACGACGATGCGGCCACCCGGCTCGACCAGCTCAGTCGGCTACCGGCCCTGCGCGAAGACCGCGCATTTCACCTGGTCTCGCTCGCCTGGGCGGCAATCACCGGCCTGTTGGCCGCGGAGACCGCGCACGCACGAGGCAGGGCCTACGCCGCGTTCGGGGCACTCGATCGCACCGACCAGGCCAACTTCCTCGCGTACCTGGGAGTGGAACGGATCGAGGACGCACACCCGCGAGTCTGAGCGTGAGGCGGGTATTCGAGTTGGTCCGAGCCGGCGCGGTCAGGTGACGCCGGTGCGGGCGGCGAAGCTTCGTAGCCCGGGTAGCGCCTGGCGCCGGTCGGCGGTGAGTAGCGCACCGGTGAGCTGCTGAGCCCAGGGCCGATAACGGACCTCCTGGGGAGCCGTCTGCTCGGCGGCGAGCAGCGCCTGGTACGCCTCCGCGTGGGCGCCGCGGCCGAACAGGGCCAGCGCGACGTCCTCCCAGTACCGCGCCCGCCGCTCCACGTTGCCCAGCCGCTCCGGACGCAGTGCGCGGGCGTATTGGACCGCCGCGCCGAAGTCACCCAGTGTCCGGGCAACGCTGATTTTGTAGAGCGCGACGTCCACCCCCGCGAAGCCACTGTCGGGTCCGGCCCGACGGCTGGCCTCATCCGCCTCCGCCAGCAGCTCCCAGGCGGTGTCACGGCGGTCCGAAAGAGCGGCCGTGTACGCGGCTGTCGCCAGCAATCGTCCGTACGCGGAACCCTGCTCGATCGAAACCAAGCCGGTCGCCGCGTCGAGGGCCTGGGCAGCGCTGATCACCGTCTGCTCTGCCCGGACTCGGTGCCGGGTACGTCGTAGCACGATCGCGGAGATCCGCGCCGTTTCTGCGGTCAGGAGTGGATCGTCGGCTTCGCGTGCCGCCTGGCGTGCCCGGTCCATGGCTGACCACGCCATGCCGTCCTCGTGCAGCTTGATGAGCACCTGCGTGGTCAGGTGATAGGTCTCGGCCAGGGCGCTGGCTGTCGTCGGCCGACTGTCAATGTCGGCGGTGGTGTGCGCAGCCGTTGCCGCCGATACCAGCCCCGACAGCCGTGACGATAATCTGGTGTACCGGCAGGCGTGGAAGTCGCACCACGCGATGCCGAGCGCCGCACGCAGCCGAGTGGTGTCAACAGGACCAGTCGGGGGCGGGTCGTTCCCCAGCAGTGCGTCTTCCAGGCTGCTGACGACTCGGCCAGGTATCGCAGCCGGTCCGTCATCGGTGACGGGGAGGGCAGCGCCCACCATCCCCGCCAAGCCGCCGAGCACGTCACGTCGTCGCACCGGACCATCTCCCACCTCGCGCGATGGCTCTTCACCGTGGACCTTATCCAGTGAGCCACCGAGACGGTTGAATGTCCGGGCCTCTCCTCCCGCAAGTCCGAACAGCTCCGGCGGAATGTCGAATATCTCGGCGAGTCGACGCAGCACCGTGACGTCCGTGAGCGGCTGGCGGCCTCGCTCGATCCGAGAGAGAGTAGCCGCCGAGTATCCGCACCGCTGACCGGCCTCGGCCAGGGTGAGCCGAGCAGCAGTGCGGGCGACCCGAAGCAGCACGCCGAAGTCCCCCGTGGACGCCGCCTGCTTGGCCTCCGGCAGCTCATACCATCGACGGTCCGCAGCCATGGCGGCCTCCAGCCGGCCCCAGTTTCTACCTCGGCCAACTGTGCTGCGTGAATGGCGTCTCACGCAAGATGCTTTCGCAATCCGACGCGCCAGGTGACCGAAGACGGAAGTCCCTGCTGTGCTGAACGTGGCGGACATCAATTGCTGGGAGGCACCATGGGCGACTCGGAGAACTCGGTGCCGGACGACCGTCCGGCTACCTTCGTCGGTCGAACCCTGGCCCTCGGCGCTGCCTCCATCGCCGTACTTCTGGTGGTAGCACTCACTGGCGATGAAGGCACGGCGACCGCAGCGGTGGCCGCCGTCGGAGTCATTCTCACTGCGCTGGCCGGCCTCGCCGCCAGCCACACTCGTCCGGATGATCGGCGATGATGTCGCCAGCTCCGGCTCGTCGGGCCCTTCCTACCGCGCCAGCTTCGCACCGCCCAACTGCAGTAGCCGGACGACGAAGTCTGCCGCGTTTCGGGCCGCCAGCGCCTGTGGGGCGCTTTCCTTGTCCCGGCCCCAGTCGGAGATCCCCTTCACCAAAAGCCAGTCGGTCTTGGTGCGGGCGGCTGCAGCGTAGAGCCCAGCCAGCTCCATTTCTCCGCCGATCGCCTCCTCGTCCTGACGCTGCAGCCGCCCACGTTCCTCCGGGTCGTTGAGCAGAGTGTTGAGGGAGAGAACGGCCCCGAAACGCACGGGCGGGCCGGTCCACCCGTGCGTCGCTGCGCGCGCTCTGCTCAGCAGCGGGATGGCCGGTTCGGGCCGGGGACCGCGGTTGATCTCATGACGTTCCCCGTCCAATACCGTCACCTTGCGGTGGTCAACCGCCCTCAGTTGCGTCGAGACGATGAGGTCGCCGAGTTCCTGGTCGCCCCCGTCATATTTGCGTGACTTCAGGCCGTAGCAGACGCCGGTGAGGATCACCGCGTCCGGGGACAGGTGGTTGAGGAGTGCCCCGGCGGTGGTCGTCATTCCGTGGGAACTCACCGTGCCCTGTTCGCTGTGCGCAAGCACGATGTCGTTCGAGCCCAGTGCGCCGAGCCGGAAGACAGTGTGCAGGTCCACCTGTTCGGTTCTCGGTTCGGTGCACCCGCTCTGCTGGCAGACGGCCGCGATGGCGGCGTCCCGTTCCGTCTCGTTGACCACGAGCAGCAAAACTGTAGAGCGTGCGGCAGGTTCTTCATCAAGGTGGGCGTACATCATCTTCTTTTGCTCGTCTTGATAGCGGAGATGGCGCCGTAGCCCGGTGATCACACACGCCGCCAACACCGGCCCCAGAAACATGGTTGCCACACCGAGGCTGCGGGATTGCCAGGTGAGAGGCTCGAAGGACGAGGATTGCCAGCTGAGGCGGTGCAGTAACCACTCCGCTGCCTGGAGGAAGGTGACTGGCTGGCGCGAGCAACTCCCGTCCCCACAACTCCGTCGCTCGAGGACAGCGATGAAATTGGCCTGCATGCCGAGCACCAGCACTGTGGCCAGGCCCATCAACCGCAGCGCGCTGATTGGCTCGATGGCGTTGGTGGTCGGCGGCTTGACCTTTCGGGTCGGACGGTTGACGTACCAGTCCGATTCATCGACCCTGCGGAGCAGAGAAGATGCTCTCAGCACCTCCCGACCGGCCGCGTCGGTAACGCAACGAGCGTTGCAGGCCAGCAGAGTCGTGCCGTACGCGGCATTGGCGGTTAACTGGGCATCGAGCGCAGCAGCCCTATTTGCTGTCTGCTCCAACAGGCCCTCAACGGCCTCGGGGCGTGGGCTGTGGAGCAGGGTGACGACCCAGTGGTAACTGCGCAGTTCGTCAACAAGGAAGTCGCGGCCGGCGCCGCGACGGTAGCTGAATCGGCGGAGAAGCGACCACATCAGCCGTAGCGCGCCGACGCTCATCTGAGCCGTCACGTAGGCCATCGCCGCCAGTCCCATCACCAGTGCCGCCGTCTTGCCCCAGGGGGTGAACGCGACTGGCACGGCCACAGCTATGAGCAGCATCGCCGGTACGCCCAGGATTGCCAGATCCCACCAACGCACGACGAGCGCGAGTCCCCGAGGCGCTTTCGACCCTCTGGACCATTCTTGGACGCGTGCCGTCGGTGGCTCAACGACGGCGAACGCGTCCTCTGACTCCCAGACGAGTCGACTCTCCCTCCCGGCCAGGTAAAGCACCACGGATAACGGCGGTCGCGAGCGATGCATGCCCTGTCCCCCGGGTCTGATCACTCGAACGGCGTCGGTCGCCAATGAGGCTGCACGAACGCTGCGGGCAGCGCGGCGGCACTGCTCGAAACTCGGGGTGTCGTCCATCGTGGTAGTAGGCCCGGTCCGCTCTGGGGCTCGTGCGCCCTGTCATCGTTGACGTGCCGGCCGTCATGCATGGCACCGCTCTTGCCGTTGCGACCTGTCCGGCCTTGCGCCGCCGAGGAGGATGAAAGTCGTCAAAGTGTAGACGGTTCATGACTTCCGCCATTGTGATACACGAGCGAGTGCCAGCAGGTAGGAGGGTGTGCGTGGAGTTCCTGTGGGGAGTGCTCAGTTCGCTCGTGGCCAGCCTGATCGGAGTGGTAGCCGTCTGGTTCGGCTCGCAGCGGGTCCGTGGCTGGCTGGTCGCCTGGCTGTCTCGCTTGACGGGTGTCGGCGTCGTACGGATTTACGCGACCCAGTCGCTGGCCAATGCAGCGCTTGAGAATGATCTGCGGCAGGCCCGGTGGATCCGCGCCTTTGTCAGCCGTGGCAACGAGTTGACGAGGGACAGCTTCTCGGGACTCTGGGCGGGCGGTAGCAAGCCTGTCCAGGTCGACCTGCTGATCCCAGACCCGGAGGTTGCCGATGCGGACTCCTGGCTGGCCAGGCGCGATCTGGAGGTGGGCGAGCATGACCCGGGCTTTGGGGGAGGGCTCCTTGCGCGTCAGGTCAGGGCGAACATCGACTACCTTCGCGTGCGGACCGCCGGTCGGACCGAGATCCAGATTCGGCTTTACAATCTTCCTCATTTCGGGCGAATCATCGCTACGGACAACGTCGTCTATCTGACCGTGTACCAGGACACCGAGCACGGCCGCAATTCCCCGTGCCTGGTGTTCCGGCGGTCAAGTCCGATGTATGACCTCTGCCTGCGGCTCTTTGCCCTTGCCTGGTCGGACGCACGTTCTGCCTGATCGACAACACGGCCGGTTCGTGGCCGTCCGGACGGCCGATTTTGTCGCGACGCCGGTGCCAGGGCCGCCGCAGTGAGTAGGTCGCCCGATACGGTATCGAGCATGTCTTCGCCCAGCCCCGCGCCGCTGCTTCGGGAATTTATCGACATTCCTGAGCGCACGAGCACGAGCGACTTCGTGCTCAAGCTTGCCGACAGCGTCGCCGACGCCGATGCCACCCTGCGCGACTACGTGGTGACGGAAAGGCTGCTCGGTAACTTCGACGAGGCACTCGGGCTGATCCGCTCCGCCGTCGAGGGGCACGCTTCCAAGGCCGCCTACCTGCACGGCTCCTTCGGTTCCGGCAAGTCACACTTCATGGCCGTGCTGCACGCGTTGCTGCGGGGCGAATCAGCGGCCCGCGGCCGTGACGAGCTGGCCCCGCTGGTGGCGAAGCACAGCGTCTGGCTGGACGGGCGGAAGTTCCTGCTCATCCCGTACCACCTGCTCGACGCTCGTTCACTCGAGCAGCGGGTGCTCGGCGGCTATGTCGACCGGGTCCGTGCGTTGCACCCCGACGCGCCCATCCCGGCCGTGCACCGCACCGACGCACTGCTGGAGCAGGCGGCCTCGCTGCGCGAGAAGATCGGCGACAAGCAGTTCATCGACGGCCTGCCCGGAGGGGACGCCGAGGACGAGTGGGGCGACAGCGAGACGTTCTGGACGCCGGAGCGCCTGGATGAGGCGTTCGCTGGCGCGTACTCCGACGAGTTGCGCCGCAAGCTGGTCAACGACCTGCTGACCAGTTGGAACGTCGGCTTCTTCAGCAACGCCAGGGAGGACGCGGAGGCGTTCGTCTCGCTCGACCGGGGTCTGACCGAGATCAGCCGGCACGCCAAGGAGCTTGGCTACCACGGGCTGATCCTCTTCCTCGACGAGCTGATCCTCTGGTTGGCCAACTCGATTGGCGACCAGCAGTTCGTCTCTCGGGAAATCCAGAAGATCACCAACTTTGTCGAGGGCGGCGACACCCGCCGGCCGATCCCGGTGGTCAGCTTCATCGCCCGCCAGCGCGACCTGCGTGAGCTGGTCGGCGAGGAGGTCACCGGCGCCAACGAGCTGAGCTACCAGGACACCCTCAACCTGGCCAGCGGCCGGTTCGACGTGATCAAGCTGGAGGACCGCAACCTTCCGGAGATCGCCCGCCGCCGGCTGCTCAAACCCCGCCACGACAGACCCGGGGCCGGCGAGGCCATCTCCCGCGCGTTCGACGCCACCACAAAGGTACGCCGGGAGGTCTTCGACACCCTGCTCGGCACCGACTCCGGCAGCGGCGCCGACATCGACGCCTTCCGTTCCACATATCCGTTCAGCCCGGCGTTCCTCTCCACGCTGGTGCATGTCTCCAGCGCGCTGCAACGGTCTCGGACCGCGCTGAAACTGATGCGCCAGCTGCTGGTGGACCGGCGCGACACCCTGCGACTCGGCCAGCTGGTGCCCCTGGGTGACCTCTACGACGTCATCAGCACCGGCGGCGACCAACCCTTCACCGAGAAGCTCAAGGCCGAGTTCGAGATGGCCCAGAAGCTCTACGACCTGAAGCTGCGCCCCTACCTGCTCAGCCAGTACGACCTCACCGACGACGACCTGGACGCGGCTCGACGCGGTGACACACAGCCGGGCGAAGCTGCGGGACGCATCCGCGCCTTCACCGGAGACGACCGGCTGATCAAGACCCTGTTGCTGGCCGCGCTGGCGCCCAGCGTCCCCGCGCTGCGCAATCTCACCGCACGACGGCTCTCGGCGCTCAACCACGGGAGCATCACCAGCCCGATTCCCGGAGGCGAGGTCGCCCAGGTCGGTCGGAAGCTGGCCGATTGGGCCCCCCGGTTCGCCGAGATCCGTATCGGTGAGGGTGACGACCCCACCGTGTCATTGGAGCTGGTCGGCGTCGACGTCGACAGCGTGCTCGCCACCGCCAAGCAGTACGACAACGAGGGCGCCCGCAAACACCTCGTCCAGCGGCTGCTCTGGAAGCAGCTCGGCGTGCCGTGGAGCGACTCGTTCTTCGCCGAGGCCGCGCTGACCTGGCGGGGGAGTCGTCGCACGATCGAGCTGGTGTACGGCAACGTCCGCGACCCGCACGACATCCGGGACGAGGCATTCCCGCCCAACGACCCGGGCGGCTGGCGACTGATCATCGATTACCCGTTCGACGACGGCAGTCACGGGCCAGCCGACGACCGGCAGCGGGTCCAGGAGCTGAGTGGCCGGATGAGCCCTCGCACGGTCTGCTGGATCCCGGCCGCACTGACCATCGAGCGTCGTAATGAGCTGGGCAAGCTCGCGATCATCGACAAGCTGCTCGAGGGCCAGCGGTTCGACAGTCATGCCGGGCACCTGAACCCCGACGACCGTAGGCGAGCACACGCGGCGCTTACCAACCAGCGCACGGCGCTGCTGAACAAGATGCAGTCGGTGCTGCGCCAGGCGTACGGGTTGGCGAGTAAGCAGCCCTCGGATGTGCAGCTCGGGTTCGATGACCACCTGCAGGCGCTCACCCGCGCCTTGGAGCCGAAGCTGCCAATGGGTGCGACGTTCGCTGACGCCCTGCGCACTCTCGGCGACCAGATGCTCAGCCAGCAGTTCCCTGCCCATCCTGACTTCGACCCGGACCGCAAGGGCGAGCCCGTGCGCCTGCCGGAGGTGAAGGTCGTGCTCGACCACGTCCGGCGGGCGGTCGAGTCGCCGGAGGGACGGGTCGAGGTCGAGCGGGCGCATCGGCAGACCATGCGTCGGATCGCCAACCCGCTCGGGCTCGGCACGATGCACGAGGCGGCGTTCGTCGTCGAGGGTCAGTGGGCTCAGCACTTCCATCACAAGGCTGCCGCCGAAAGCATCGCAGGCGAGCTACGCGTCGCCGATCTCCTGCGCTGGATCGACGAACCCAGCTCATACGGTCTTGACTCGATCGTGGCGCAGCTGGTTGTCGCCACCTTCGCCGAGCAGACCGACCGTGCCTTCTACCTGCACGGCAGCGCTGTCACGCCCGCTCCCGAGCCGGGCCGGATCACCGCCGATCACGCCCTGCGGGAGGAGCGGCTGCCCAGCGAGGAGGACTGGGCCGAGGCACGCGCCCGAGCTGGGGCGATCTTCGGTGTGCACGCCCTCAACCTGCGCAGGGGTCGACTGGTCGCGATGTTCGGTCGCGACCTCAAAAACGAGGCCGCGCGCTACCGGGAAGCGGCGCACGGCCTGACCGCCCGGCTTGAGCAGCACGACAAATGGCTGGGAATCGACCAGGCATCGCCGTCGGGCCGGCTTGCCACCGCTCGCGCGGCTGCCGACCTGTTGGAACGGTTGGCGACCAGCCGTACCGCGGTGGAGACCATCGAGCGGTTGGCTCAGGCGGAGCTCGGCGGCCCGGCCGACCGGGCCGGAAAGAGCATCAAGAGTGCGGCGCAGGTGTCTGCCGACGTGGCCAGCGCGGCTTGGGACAACTTCGAGATCATCGCCGGTCTCGATGAGCCATACGCGCACGAGGCCACTGCGATCCTCGGCGAGCTGCGCCGCGTCGCCCAGGCCGACGAGCTGACCGGGCCACTGAGCCCGGCTCTCCGGCGGGCACAGTCCGACGCCCTGGCACTGATCCGGCGTGCCACCAAGAAACCCCCGCTCCCACCCCCGCCGCTGCCTCCTGTGCTGCCGCCCCCGCCGCCCCCGTCCCCGCCCATCGCGGGTAAGGCGGTCGTTTCGGCCGGGCTCCCCGAGGACGCCGTGAACGAGCTCCGCCAGTACGTAGCAGCCCACCCGGACAAGACCATCGAGGTGACCTGGAGAATCGTCACGTGACTCAGGCACCTGCCCCGGCTCAGGCACTGCGGATCAGTCCGGTGGCGCTGCGCCAGAAGGTGACGCAACAGCTTGAGCGACACCGCAACGGCGACGCGTACCCCGTGCTGGTGATCCGCGCCGAACCAGCGTGGCCGCACGACCCGACGGTGCTGTTGCCCGACGGACGCCCGGTCCGGGTGGTGCCGTGCGTCTCACCGCTGGCCGTCTGGGAGCACCTCGTCGCCGACCGCGGCGAGGAGGTGCTGGTGCTGCTCACCGACGTTCCGGAGTCGGTGCTGCACCACGGAGTGCGCAGTCGGATCTTTCGTCAGCACGTCATCACCGTGCAACCGTGGGATCTGGTCGTCGACGCGTTCGGCGCGCACGTGCCTGATGCCGCACTGGAGCGCGAGGCGTGGGCCGGGGAGGCGCTGCTCGACGCGATGCCACCGGGCGGCTGGCCGAGGCTCGCCACGCGGGTGCTGACTCGGGACATGGCTCTGCGGCATCTCGCGGCGGTGCGGCTCGGTCTCGACCGTCAAGATCTCGGTCCGGATGACCTGGATGTGACGGCCCTGCTGCGCTGGAGCGCGGAACCCGGTGCCGTGGAAGCGTACGGACTGTTGCGAGAGAGCGAGCGGGTCGGACTTTCTCGGTGGCTGTTGGAACAGTTCGGCCGACCGGCAAGGGCACTCTTCGCGCTGGTAGACGCCGGGCACGGTGCGGATGCACTGCCGCTGGGGCTGATCTGCGACGCGATCTGGAGCGCGGAGGGCGCAAACGCGGTGCGCGCTCAGGGCCGCATCGATCAGTACTTCGGCAACCTCAACGACGATGCCACAGTGCGCGGCTTCGCGGCGGCGGCCGTACAGGTGGTCACCGCGCTGTTGGACGCGCCAGCCGCGGCGGTTCGGCGGGACGGGCACGCCATCCTCGACCGCGCGGAGCAGTTGCTCATCCAGTTCTCCGCGGCCAACAGCGCGGGCCACAGTCCGATCCTGCGGACCGGCTTCACCCACCGTCTTGGTGCCGCGGCGGAAGCACTACTTGCTGGGCTGCGGAACCCAACGAACCCGGCACTCGATCCGGCGGTCGAACACCTTGCGGGGCACCGGCTCGCCGAGGCCGAGGCAGAACGGGTACGCCGGGCCCAGATGGCCCAACGGCTCGTGCGCTGGCTCGGTACGACGGTGGTGCCCCCGCAGAGCGTCGCGGACGGCGTGGACCGCCACATCGCCGAGTGGGGATGGGTGGACCAGGCGCTCAACCATGTCTGGGCCGGGGAGGAAACGCATCCGCAGCTGCAGCGGGCGTACCGGGACATCCATGAGCTGGCGCAGCAGCGGCGGCGTGAACTCGACGGTGCGTTCGCGGGGCGACTCGCGGCGTGGGCCACCGCCGGGCCAGGAGGTGACGGTGAGCTGCTCACTGTCGAGAACCTCCTGCCGCGCGTGATCGATCCGCTGATCCGCGCCGGCCGCCCCGTACTGCTCGCCGTCCTCGACGGCATGAGCGCGGCAGTCGCGGTGCAGCTCGCCGACCAGTTGGCCCCGCACTGGGTGGAGTACGACCCATTGGCAGGATCGGGAGCGGCGCGGCGTCGGGGTGTTGTCGCCGCGCTGCCCACGCTCACCGCGGTCTCCCGCACGTCGCTGTTCGCCGGGGCGCTACGTTCCGGCAATCAAGATCTTGAGCGGAGGTTTTTCGCCGACGGGCGGTGGGGTCGGGACTCGCGGATCTTCCACAAGGGTCCGGCGCGTGGCGGTGCTGGCGAGGTGATCGCCGCCGAGTTGACCGACGCGGTGGCAAGCCGGTCTCCTGTGGTCGCCGTCGTCATCAACACGGTGGACGACTCGTTGGCCCACGGTCGGGAGGGCGACGAAGCCGGATGGCAGCTCAGCGATCTCGGCTTCCTGCGGAGCCTGCTCGACCAGGCTCGGTCCACCGGCAGAGCCGTTATCATCACCAGCGATCACGGACACGTGCTTGAGCGCGGCGGCCAGCACCTCAAGACCCCGGATGCCGCGTCCGCCCGGCACCGGACCGGGGCCGGCCCGGCCGGACCCGGTGAGGTGGAACTGGCCGGCCCGCGGGTCGTCTCAGAAGGGAATCGCATCATCGCGCTGTGGGATCCGCTGCTGCGTCACCGTCCGAGCCGGGCGGGCTACCACGGCGGCGCGTCCCTGGCCGAGGTGACCATTCCACTGTTGGCCTACCTGCTACCCAATGTGACCGAACCGCCAAGCGGCTGGACGCCGGTCGAGGAGCGCGCACCGGAGTGGTGGCAGAAAAACACAATCAAACCTGAGCAGATCTCTTCGGCGCAGCCGACGTCCGCGCCGAAGCCGCGCCGCAAGGCACCCGCCATGGCCGAAGATGCGCTCTTCGACGTACCGGAAGCGAAGACTGTGCCGTCAGCCGCCGACGGCGATCTGGTGGCCGCGCTGTTGGCCACCGACCTGTTCAAGGCGCAGCACAGCCTGACACCTCGCCGGGTTGAGCTGAAGAAGATCCAGGCAGCGATGAGAGCACTGATCGAGGCCAAAGGCGTGCTCCCTGTGGCGGTCTTGGCTCAACGAGCCGGCGAGGCGCCGGTACGGGCAGTCGGCTTCGCCACCACCCTTCAACGGATCTTCAACGTGGACAACTATCCGGTGCTGTCGCTCACGGACAACACTCGGACCGTCCGGCTGGACCTCCGTCTGCTTCGGGAGCAGTTCCACCTGCCCGGGCGGTCGGCGTGACGACCGTCAGCCCGGCTCGTCGTCGCGAGGTTATCGACGCGCTACGACGCGGTGCCGTGCCATCGGCCGGCCTGGACCTGTTCGCTGTGGGACTGGACCGCTTCGACGCCGCGATCGGTGACGACCTGGACGGCGTCGCCGCGGGCGGGTCCGTCTTCAAGGCGGTCCGCGGTGAGTACGGCTCCGGCAAAACCTTCTTCGCTCGGTGGATCGCCGAGCGGGCCAAGCAGGCGAACCTCGCCGTCGCCGAGGTGCAGATCTCGGAGAACGAGACACCGTTGCACAAGCTCGAGACAGTTTATCGTCGGCTCACCGAACGGCTCACCACCTCGACGTTCCCGCCCAGCGCTCTGCGTCCGATCGTGGACGGCTGGTTCTATGCCCTCGAGGAGGACGTTTTGGCGGCCGGGCTGGTCGCCGGCGATGACGCCGACGGCCTTGACCGTGCCGTCGAGAGTTTGCTCGACCAGCGGCTGGCGGCAGTGAGCCGTAGCGCTCCTGCCTTCGCAGCGGCCTTGCGCGGCTATCGGGCGGCTGCGGCGCGCGGAGACGCGGCGACCGCGGACGCGGTGCTCGCCTGGCTCGGCGGGCAGCCGCACGTCGCGGCCGCCGCGCGCCGGGCGGCCGGTGTACGCGGCGACCTGGATCACTTCGCGGCGCTCAGTTTCCTGCAGGGTCTGCTTGCGGTGTTGAAGGACAGTGGGCATCCCGGTCTGCTCCTGGTGCTCGACGAGGTGGAGACCCTGCAACGGGTCAGGTCGGATGCCCGGGACAAGGCGCTCAACGCCCTCCGGCAACTCATCGACGAGGTGCACTCCGGGCGGTTCCCCGGTCTCTACCTGGTCATTACCGGCACACCAGCGTTCTACGACGGCCCGCAGGGCGTCCAGCGGCTCGCCCCGTTGGCGCAGCGACTCGCTGTGGACTTCAGCACCGACCCACGATTCGACAACCCGCGCGCCGTGCAGATTCGACTGTCGGGTTTCACCGTCGAGTCCCTCGTCGAGCTCGGCGGACGGGTCCGGGACCTCTACGCCGACGGGTCTGCCGATCCGGCGCGGGTGTCGGCGCTGGTCGACGACGGATACCTCGGTGAGCTGGCACGGGCAGTCGCCGGTGGCCTCGGCGGCAAGGTCGGGGTGGCACCTCGCCTCTTCCTGAAGAAGTTGGTGGGGGAGGTGCTCGATCGGGTGGACCAGTTTCCTGAGTTCGACCCTCGGCGACACTATGCACTCACCCTCTCCGCGGCCGAGATGACGGACGTGGAGCGGAACGCTACGAGTGCCGATGAGATCTCGCTCGAGCTCTGAGGGATGCCCGGATCATGACGAGCGGCGCTGAACTGCTGCATCCAGTCGTACTGCATCACGTCGTCAACTCGTTGCAGTGGCCAGCATTGCGACCGTTGCAGGAAGCTGCCGTGCAGCCACTGCTGGCTGGCGAGGACGCACTCCTGCTCGCGCCCACTGCCGGTGGCAAGACCGAGGCTGCGGTGTTCCCACTGCTGTCCCGAATGGCGCAGGAAAACTGGTCGGGCACCTCCGTTCTGTACGTCTGTCCGCTGAAGGCGCTGCTCAACAACCTCCTGCCCCGGCTGGAGACCTATACCGCGTGGCTGGGGCGTCGAACGGCCGTCTGGCACGGCGACGTGACGATGGGGCGGCGTCGTGCAATCCTCCGAGAGAAGCCGGACATTCTGCTGACGACGCCAGAATCCCTGGAGTCGATGCTGGTCAGCACCGCCGTCGATCACGATGTGTTCTTCGGCCACCTTCAGTCGATCGTCGTCGACGAGGTGCACGCTTTCGCTGGCGACGATCGAGGCTGGCATCTGCTGGCCGTTCTGGAACGCCTCAGTCGGGTCGCAGGGCGCTCGGTGCAGCGAATCGGCCTCTCGGCGACGGTTGGCAATCCGGACGAACTGATGGCATGGCTGCAAGGTTCGGGTCGCGGCCAGCGGCAAGCACGGGTAGTGGCGGCTGATCGTCCTCCAACGGCGGCATCGGCGACGCCCGCTTCCCGTCCGGCCGGTGAGGTCGAGCTGGACTACGTCGGGTCGGCGCACAACGCCGCCAAGGTCATCGCGGCCCTTCATCACGGACAGAAGCGGTTGGTGTTCTGCGACTCCCGGGCGTTGGTCGAAGATCTGGGTCAACGTCTGCGCGCGCTCAATGTGACGACGTTCCTATCCCACGCGTCTCTCTCGGTCGACGAGCGGCGGCGGGCAGAGGAGGCATTTGCGCAGGAGCGCGACTGCGTCATCGTCGCCACCAGCACCTTGGAACTCGGGATCGACGTAGGCGACCTTGACCGGGTCATCCAGATCAACGCCCCGCGCAGCGTCGCCGCGTTCCTGCAGCGGATCGGCCGGACGGGCCGGCGTCCCGGTAGCAGCCGCAACTGTCTCTTCCTCGCGCTGGACGGGGAAGGCCTCCTGCACGCCGCCGGCCTGCTGAACCTCTGGGGACAAGGTTGGGTCGAAGCAGTCGTACCTCCGGCCGAACCACGGCACATCGTGGCGCAGCAGATGCTGGCGCTCTCCCTGCAGCAACATCGTGTCGGCGACAACCTCTGGTCGCAGGAGTGGAACGGGCTCGCGCCCTTCGACGAGAGCGCGGAAGTGATCGTGCGACACCTCGTCGAGCATGGCTACCTGGATGTTGACTCCGGAATGTTCTTCATCGGGCCGGAGGCGGAACTGCGCTTCGGACGCCGGCACTTCATGGACATGTTGGCGGTGTTCACCGCGCCACCGCAATTCACAGTGCTGTCCGGGCGAACCGAGATCGGACGAACCGATCCCGCGCTGCTGACGGCGAAGGTGATCGGTCCCCGTCTGCTGCTGCTCGCCGGTCGGAGTTGGCGCGTCACCTACATCGACTGGAAACGTCGCCGATGCTTCGTCGAGCCGGCCGACGGCGGCGGAAAAGCACTGTGGATGACCAACGGGTCCCCGCAGGGATTGTCGTACCAGGTGGTCCGTGCGATGCGTGACGTGTTACTCGGTGCAGAACCCCCCGGCAGCCTCACCAGCCGAGCAAAGACCAGACTGGCCGAGCTGCGGAACGACGCGACACCTCTGGTTCATCCTGCGGGTACGGTGATCGTCAGAGACGGCGATGGCGAGGTGAGATGGTGGACCTGGGCCGGCTTTCGGGCGAACGCTACCCTCATCGCCACCCTGAGCGAACTGACCGACCCGACCCAGCGATACGACGACGCGTCGATACGACTGCGAGCGGATGTTGACGGCCGGACGGCACGAGCGGCTATGGCAGACGCGGTTGAACGAATCTGCTTACCGGAAATCTCCGACAAGGCACTTGCCGGCCTCAAGTTCAGTGCGGCACTGCCAGAACGCCTCGCCGTCGCCACACTGGCTGCTCGGCTGGCGGACATCCCGGCAGCGCAGGCAGTGCTCGCCGAACCCGCTCGAGTGACTTACCTATCCGGCAAATGACTGCAAACACCGGCTCTGGTAGGCGGGGCCGCGTGTAACTGACGGGCACGTACCACAGTGGTGCCGCCTCGGGTCGCTGTCCACAGGTGCCCTCCGCTGTCCACAGCAGCCCTCGGCGGGACAGTGCTCGGGGGCAGGGTGGGCCCGTGGACCCGAGGCTGCACGCTCTGCTCGAACGCCATGACGGCCTGGTCACCCGACCGGACATGCTGCGAGTGGCGCCGGCCTGGACGATCCAGACTGCCTGGCGCGCGGGTCGGTTGGTTCCGGTGCTGCCCGGGATCTACGTTGACGCCGCGCTGATCCGCGACTGGGACGCCGACCTGCCAATGCTGGCCCGAGTTGAGCCCGAGTTGGCCCGCCGGGCGGCTCTGGCGTATGCCGGTGGGCGAGCGGCGCTCAGTCGCCTCACCGCCCTCGACGTGTGGGGCTTCCGCCGCCAACCACCTGGGGAGCCGGTTCATCTCGACCTCCCCATTGGGTCAGGCTTGCGGAAGCGGCCACACCTCGTGGTACGCCATCGCTCCGACTTTGCGATTGCACCGCCGCAGGTGGTGACCCGGATGGGAGTGCCGGTTACCCGGCTCGAGCGGACTCTGGTGGACTGTTGGCCGCTGCTCGAACCGGTCGACCGACCGGGCCCGCTCATCCGTGCGGTCAATGACCGGCTGACCACCCCGTAGCGCCTCGTCACCGCCCTTGCCGAAGTACCGAGGATGAACGACCGCGTGACGTTGCGGAGTTTGCTCGATCGGCTCGCCGCTGGTTGCCGCAGCCCATTGGAGATCTGGGGCCACGACCACGTCTTCACCGGCTCTGGTATGCCGACGTTCATTCGGCAGGCGCGGGTGCGGGTCGGGGCCCGAACCGTCTATCTCGACATGTTCGCCGAAGCGGAGCGAGTTGACATCGAGCTGGATGGCGCCACCAGCCACGGCGATCCGGCCGAGCGGGAGATCGACCTCCGCCGCGACGCCCTTCTGGCGACCATCGGGATCCTCGTGGTCCGGTTCACGCATCGCCGGCTCACCACAGAACCGGCCCAGGTCCGCCGGGAAACCCTCGCCATCCTCGCCGCACGCTCCTGATCCCCATGATCAGTTGATGAAAAGTAGGTCCCAGGAGCGCTTCAGACCTACTTTTCATCAATTGATCATGAAATGCAGTGGGGCGGGGCGGGGCGGGGCGGGGCGGGGCGGGGCGGGGGCGGGGACAGGGAGCAAGTGGGGGTTAGGTGGGGGTGGGGCGTTGGTGGGGTGGGGTTGGCGGTGCGCTTGACGGGTCGGCGTGGTGGTGGTGGAGGAGTTCGGTGATCCATCTCGCGGCTTCCCGCTGGGTGCTGAGCAGGTGGTCGCGGGCGTCGGCGATGTCCTGGTCCTCGGCGTGGGCGCTCAGGATCGTCGCCCACTGGCGGCTCAGTTCCTCGGCGTAGCGGGCCTTGCGTAGCTGCTCGTCGAACTGGTACTCCAGCTTCAGCATCCGGTCGACGTGCGGCTGGAGCACCGGCATGATCCGCTCGTCGAGGCGGACGGCGGCGTCGGGACGGCAGGTGATGACGAGGTCACCCCGCTGGTAGGTCCACTCTGGTTCGTCGGCGAGCGCCTGCTGCAACGCCACCTCCAGGTCACCCGCCCGGTGCGGCGGTAGGTCCCGGGCGGCGTCGGCGGCGAGCCGGGTCAGTCGCTGCACGGCGGTGGGCTGGAAGTACCGCACGTACCAGCTCAGCACCTCGGAGCGGAGGCTCACCGGCGACGACCAGGCGAACGTGGCGCGGATGTGGAACGAGTACACGTAGCCTCGCGCGGGCACCGCGATCAGCCGGGGCGCGTCGCGTTGTTCGACGAGCGGGCCGGACGGCGACGGGTCGGCCGCGGAGCCGACGGGGGCCTCGTCCTGGAGGGCGGCGACCAGCCGATCCCAGTTCCGCGCCCACCACCGCCACCCGCGGACACTCACGTCGCGGGCGACGGTCAGCCCGTGGACGCCTCGGTGTCGCCACTGGTCCGCGGGCCTCGGCCTCCCATCGGGGGCGTCCGTCATGGCACCCCTCCACGGTCACGGATCCGCAAACCACGCTAACAACCGGTGACCGGTATGTCCGCCGCCACGCCGGTGCGGGACGGGCCGGACCCATCCGACACCGCGTCGTCGCTTGCTGATGGTCGGTGCGTCGTGTGCCGGTCAGTCGGGGACGACATCCTGCCCGGGTGCGCACACTGCCGACCGTCGTCGCGTACCGGCTGCTCGGGGGAGCCGGTGCCACGCTGCTGGCGTCGGCCGGTCTGGCCGCCGGCGCCCTGCCGGTCGGGGTGGTGCACCACCTGGTGTGGCTGGTGCCAGGGTTGGTGGTGCTCGCCGCGTCGACGCTGCCGTGGCCGCCGGTCGACGCGGCGGCCCGCCGGCGGGCGCGTGTCGGCATCGCCGGGTACGTCGTGCTCTGCAGCGGGCTGGTCTGGGTCTTCGCCAACGGGTCGGCCGGGCCGCTGGGCCTCGTGGGGGCCAACGCGTACGTGTGGGTCAGCGTCGGCATGCTCGCGCTGCTCCCGACCGGGTGCGCCGACCCGGGGAGGAGCACCGGGGGTTCACCGAGCATTGTGGTGCGGTTGGGGCGACGAGGGCTGTCGTCGTCGACCGGCAACGGTGAGACTGGGTTCGATCCGATAGTGACGCGGATCGATGACCCGATTGGTCTGGAGGCAGCCTGTGTCCACCCTCGTGTCCCCGCTGGCCACGCTCGGCGCGATCCGCCGGCGTACCACCACCCTCGCCCTGCTGCTCACCATGGTCGCCACCGCGCTTGTCGGCCCGTCCGTGGTGGCTCCGGGGCTGGCCGACTCCGCCTCGGCGGCGGTCTACAGCTCCTGCACCGTCAGCCGCTGCGCCGACGCCCGCACCGCCCGCTCCGGGTGGGCCGCCAAGGGGTTCCCGACCAGCCGCGCCTGGTACTCGTGGAGCGGCGGCCTGTCGAACTTCGCCGGTGGTCGTTTCTACAACTACGAGGGTCAACTGCCGACCAACGCCACCTACTACGAGTACGACGTCTACCCGCGTACCCAGGGCGCCGCCCGGGACGCGTACCGGATCGTGGTGAACCGCAGCACCGGGGTCACCTGGTTCTCACCCAACCACTACACCGACTTCTACCGGCTCTGACCGATCCCGGGTCGGTCGGTCGCGGCCTCGCGGCTGGCCGGCCCTGCGGTTTCGGTGCCCGACAGACCAGGAGACACGTGATGGCCGACGAGGACGACGGACGATGGCCGGACTGGTTGACAGTGTGCCGTGACGACGCGCAGGAAGCGCCGGGCGCGGTGGTGCTGGCCGGCGCGGCGACCCGGACCCGGCCCGCGCTCTTCGCCGCGATGGCCGACGCGCTGACCCTGCCAACCCACCTCGGACACACCTGGGACGCCCTCGCCGACGCGCTCCGGGACCGGCTGGACGCCGGGCCGCTCACCCTGTTTGTCGGCGACGCCGGTCAGTTGCTCGCCGACGAGCCGGCCGATCAGTACGCCCTGCTGCTCACCGTGCTCGGCGACCTCGCCACCACCGCACCCCACCCGCTGCGCGTCGTCCTTAGCGAAGCCCCGCCCTTCTGACCGCTCACCCCGCACACCCTCCCCGCCCGCCCCGCTTCGCGGTGAGCCGGTTGCCGGCCGCATAGTCGATGAGGTCTCACGGTGGGTGACGGCGTCCGGGGGCACATAGTCCGATGAGCGATATACCTCAGAGGTATAAAGATGACTCTGAGGTATATCGCTCGTCAGCAACCCAGCCAGCCCGCCGCGCTGCCCGCGCCGCGCTGCCAGCCCGCGCCGCGCCGGATCGAGCCTGTGTGGGTGCTCAGTTTCCGACAGTCGCGGCGGTGCCGGGGCACGGTGACGGTGGTGGTGACGGTCCGGTGACGGACCCTTCGCGATCCTCGGGCCGAGCCGGGGCAGGGTGCATCGGCGCGGGCAGCGGGGAGGCCGTGCGGTGGACTTCGTCGACGGGGTGCTGGTGCGGTTGGCCGATCCGGGCACCCGTGCCGCGCTCTTCGACGACGCGTCGCTGGCGCACCTGGTCGAGGCCGCGTACGACACCGAGGCGATGCCGGTCGCGCCGCCCTACGCGGCGGTCTTCGACGAGCTGACCCTCGGCTTCGCCGCCGCGCCCGTCACGGTGGCCGAGGGGGAGTGGCTGGCGTCCGGTGGGACCACCCGCAGCGAGTTGCGGATCCGCCTGCACGGGCTCGGCGGCTCGGCGTTGCGCATCGACGCGTTGTGGCGGGGCAGTCTGGTGGTGCGTACCAGCGCCGCCCGGGACCACGTCGAGGATCTCGACGTGGCGGTGCCCGCCTTTGACGTCGACCCGCAGATCATCGCCGATCTGGGCGCGTTGCCGTCCGACCCGGCGCAGTTGGAGACCGAGCGGCGGAGCCGGCTGGTGGCCCGACTGCGGGCCGGGCTGCACCAACCGGCGGCGTTCACCGACGCGCACCTGGACCGGTTGCTCGCAGGCGTCGGCGCGGTGAACGCCGGTGACCTGGTGACGCGGATGCGCGGGCAGGCGGCCGGGGCCACAGTGAAGCTGCGCTACGCCGCGCCGTCGGCCGCGCCGCCCACTCCGCGACCGCTGCCGTTCGCCGCCGCCGTGCTGATCCGCGACAAGGGTTTCTCCCTTGCCGACCTGCTCGTCGAGACCCGGCTGGTGCGGGCCCGCGCCGAGGAGTTGGGGCTCGATGTGCCAGCACCGGACGACGTGCGGCGACGACACCGGGTGGTCGCGGTGTGGGTGGTCCCCATCGAGACCTTCGACGACGACGGCTGGCCCGGCGGCGACACCGGCACCGACGCACAGAAGCGGGCGGCCCGCTTCGCGCGGGCCGGCCAGTGGCTCGCCCGCAGCGGCATCGGACTGGCCGCACTGACGACCTGAGACGGCCTGGAGCCGCCCAACGACCGCAGCGGCGGGAGCCGCCCAACGACCGCAGCAGCAACTTCGTCCGGGAGGACCCGTGGCACCGACAGCAGCATTCCCGTTCATCGAGGTCCGGATCGTTCCGCCACCGGCGCCGCTGGCCCAGCGCTCACCGGGCGTCATCGCCGTGGTGGGCAAGGCGCCGTCCACGGCCGACGGCGGTTCGGCGCCGGCGAACACGCCGGTGCGGATCGAGACCCTGGACGACGCGGTCACGAACTTCGCCCGCCGGCAGGCCGGCAACGTGGTCCGCAACGCCCTCTACAACTCCCTCGAACTGGCGTTCCTGCAGGACCCACGCCCGGCCAAGGTGTACGGGGTCAAGGTCGCCGGCGACGACTACGCCGCCGCGCTCGGCGGTCTGGAGGCCGCCGACGACGTGACAATGGTGTCGCTGGCCAACGAGTCGGGCGTCGGCAACCCGGCCGGTGCGGGCGCGCCCACCGGGCTGCACGCGCTCAAGGCGCACGTCGAGACGATGTCGGCGGCCGGTCAGCGGCGGATCGGCTTCGCCATGGTCAACCCGGCCACCGAGAAGGGCCCCACCTACGTCGCGGACATCACCACCGCCGCGAACCCGCTCAAGAGCAGCACCAGCCGGATGGTGCTGATCGCCGCCCGGGGCGCGGACGGCGACGCCGCCACCGCCGCGATGGCCGCCGTGGCCGGGCTGCCGGTGCACCACAGCATCGTGCTCAAGAAGATCCGTGGCGTGGCCATCCCGGTGGCCAAGCAGTACAGCCCGGCCGAGATCAAGGGCCTCTCCGAGGCCAACCTCACGCCGATCATCGACCCGACGCTGATCACCGGGGAGAGCCTGCACTTCGCCGACGGGCGGCTGTTCACGAGCGACGCGAGCCTGCTGCACGTCGACCTGGTCCGCACCCTCGACCAGATCGAGTTCATGCTGCGCGCCGGCCTGATCGGCCTGGTCGGCGACGCCCGGATCACCAAACCGGGGATGACGCTGCTGAAGACCCAGGTTGACGGCATCCTCGGCCCACTCAAGCGGCAGGCGGTGATCGACGACTACCGCATCGAGATCCCGGTGCTGGACATCCTCACCATCCCCGAGGTCGCGCGTACCGCCACCGACACCTCGATCGTCACCGCCGCCCGGGCCGACCGCACCGTCGACCTGGTCGTCACCGTCACGTACGGCCCGGCCGTGAGCCGCCTGCTGGTCACGCTCGTGGCCAAGTTCTGACCCGGAGGAACCAGACCATGGAGTGGAAGACCCGCCTCGCGGTGCAGTACACAAAGGGCACCGAGACGGTGCTGATCAGCCCCATCGACTCGTTCAGCCCGTCCTTCTCGCTCAACGTCGAGGCGCTGCACTCGTGCGAGGTGACCCATCTGGGCGTCATCCACGCGCCGGTGTCGATGAACTTCACGATGACCGTCAAGGCGATCGGGGACGTCGCCGGCCGGCTCACCAAGCTGGCCCTCGACGGCGAACTGTTCGACATCGCGCTGCTGGAGCACACCGGCGACGACTGGGCGTTCTCGTCCTTCGTCCTGCGGGACTGCCTGATCACCAGCGCCACGCCGACCACCGCCACCATCTCCGGCGCGCCCGCCGCCACCTTCAGCGGCTTCAGCCTGGCCGCCTCGGTCGACCCGAAGACCGGCGACCCGTCCGTGCTGCCCTGACCGGGCCGGACGACAACCCGCCAACGATCAACCGGAGGTAACAGATGGCGACCGGTGCTGGCCGTGCCGCCCGGGTCACCCGTACCGGGCTGGCCCTGGTGCACGCGGGTGAGCTGGTGCTGCCGGCGGCCGGCAGCGAGGCGGAGGCCGAGCAGGTGGCCGAGGACGACCGCGCGGTCATCGCGTACCACTTCCCGGTGGAGATCGAGGTGGTCGCGGCCGGCGGCGCCCTCGATGCCGACGCGCTCGCCGACCTCGCGCTCGCCCGCCTCGCCGAGCATCTGGACGGGCGGTTCTGACGGTGGCCATCTCGGTGCACGTGCCGGTGCGGGTCCGGCTGGACGCCCGGTCGGTGACCGAACGTCCGGAGGTGGTGACCGAGGCGCTCGCGGCGGCCCTGGCCCGCGCGCTGGAACACTCCCGCCGCGAGGTGGTCGCGCCCCGCGGCGGCTACCTGGAGGTACGCCCCGAAGCGCCGACCTTCCGGTGGACCGGCGCGGACGGCGAGCGGGTGTCCCCGGGCGACCGGCGGGCCTTCGAGGCCCGGCTGCGCCGGCGCATCGACGAGGTGATCGCCTCGGCGCGGCTGGACCCGGGACTGCCCGCCGGGGTGGCCGCGCCGCTGAGCCGGCCGGCGGCCGAGGTGTTCGACGCGGCTCGGATGCGTCACCTGCTGGCCGTCTACCGGGTGCCGTCCTACGACGACGGTGGTGACGCCGCCGAGGTGCCGGTGGACGGCGACGAACCGCCCCCGGTCACCCACCAGTGGTTGCTGCGGCCGGTCACCTACCTGGTCGGTCACTTCGCCGAACTGGCCCGCGAGGCGGTACGCCAGCACGGTGGCCTGCCGTCGGGCACCCCGCAGGGGGTCATCGCCCGGGTCATCGACCCCACCGGCCGGCAGGTGTGGCTGGTCATGGTGACCACCACCCCGCTGTCGTACCTGACCTTCGACACGTTCGGCGAGACGGTCTTCCGGGCCACCCCGCAGCCGCACTTCGAGGTGGAGGCGCGGGTGCCCAGCCCCCAGCCCGGGACGGTGCAGCGGCGGCCGGTCGCCGACCGGGCGGCGCTGGTGGCCATGGTGGACGAGGAACTCAGCGCCGACATCCGGCAGCGGCTTCGGACCGCCCAGCCGCGCGGCGAGACGACGAGCGTCGAGGAGTACCAGGCGCAGATCGAGCGGGCCGTCGACGCCGAGGTGACCCGGCGGGTCGACGGGATCCTGGCGTCGGTGGGCGGGGCGTTGCCGACCAGCCTGGTGACGGTCAGCATCGGCGGGGTGTCGCTGCTGCTGGTGGGCACCGAGGAGACCGACGCCACGCTGCACTGGACCGGTACCGCCAACCTCCTGCCGATCAGTGTCGAGCAGCGACCGGCGGCGCCACCGGACTCGAACGCCCCACCCGGCGGCAGCATCGGCGACGGCACCGGCACGGGGTCCGGCGCGGGCAGCGGGTCGGGCGGTGGCACCGGCAGCGGACCGGGCGGTACCGGCGATGGGACGGGCACCGGTACCGGCGGTGGCACGGGCACCGGTTCCAGCGATGGCACGGGCACCGGTTCCGGCGGCGGCGGCGTCGGTGGGGACGGCACCGGCGGGCCTCGGCGGGGCGGGTTCGTCTTCGACCCGAGCAGCCCCAGCGCCCCACCCGGCGTCGAGGGCCGACGGTTTCCGGCCGTCGCGGGCGAGCACTCCGAGCTGCGGGCCTGCGCCCCGTTCAACGGCGAACCCGAACTGGCCGCGCTCGGCCCGGACGGCGACGAGCTGCGCCGGCTGATGGACGACATCGCGTTCCGGCTCCAGATGGGCGAGCCGTGCCGCTACCCGGCGAACTTCTGCCTCCAGGCCGCCGCCATGCTGCGCGGGCGGGCCGCGGCGATCAGCCTGCTGGTCGGCGCGGCCGAGCGGGAGGCGTTCACCCGGCCCGTGCCGCAGGGCTCCGGAGGGCTCGGCCCGCTGGACTTCCGGCCGGTCGCGTCGCCCGCCGTGCAGTTCCTGCGCCACCTCGCCGGGGTGGTGCCCCGCCTGGACCACCTCGCCCAACTGGTGATGGACCGCTACCGCCAGCCCGAGCACTTCGCCCGGATCCAGGGCGGCTGGATCGACTCGTCCGCGTCCTGGAACCTGCACTTCGTCCAGGCGTTCAGCCCCGCCGTCAAGGGCGCCGTCGGGCAGTTGTTCATGGTCGGCAGCCAGGCCATGCTGGTGCAGCTGCTGCTCAGCTCGCGGACCGGCATCGACGCGCGGATCACCCACTTCGACAGGTACGCGCCGATCTTCGAGCGGTTGATCGTCTCCCAGCTCACCGACTACGCCGAGCTGCAGGGGCTGCGCGAGCGGCTGCGCCGCCACGAGGCCGCCCGGTGGACGCAAGCGCACACCGACCTGGTTGGCGGCACCGTCGCCACGGTGAGCGTGGCCAACCCGGCCACCGCCTGGTACGGGGCCGCCCGCGCGATCTCCAGCGCGTTCCTCGCCACCGAGGCCGCGCTGAGCAGCCCCGGCGCGGCCGGCGAGATCGTCGAACGCGACGGCGCCACGCGGATCCGCGACTCACACGCGGTGCTCTGGACCCTCGCCGAGATCGAACAGGCGCTGGTCCTCCAACGCGGCGAGGCCGAGGGCATCGACCCGCTGGTCAAGCAGATCACCGACCTGCCCGACGTGCTGGCCCGCTTCGCCGGCAACCGGTCGGCGATCCGCGACGAGCTGTGGCGGGTGTTGCAGGACATGCGGCGTAACAACACCGAGATGCTCGGTCGTGCCCGCACCGACGCCCGGTTCGCGTTCCGGTCCAGCCGGATCAGCGAGCACATCCCGTCGGCGACCATCCCCGGTGGACGCTTCGCCCTGCAGGGCATCCACCTGGTCACCCACCAGCAGCTCGGGGAGTTCTTCGGCGGCAACCTCTACTACACCACGGGCATCGACGACCTGTTCGGCACCGAGTTGGGCCGGGAGGCGCTGAGCGCGTTCGGCATCATGGTGGGGATCATCGCGTTGTCGCTGCTCTGCCCGCCGCTGGGCTTCGTGGTGGGGGTGGCCGTCGCCGCCGTCGACGTGGCACACGCCCACCAGCGCGAGCGCCTCTACTCCTCGATGCTCGACCCGGAGCTGGTGCTCACCCGCACCGAGGTCGAGGTCGAGCTGTTCGCCGCGTACCTCGGGTTGGCGTTGTCGCTGATCCCGGAGGCCGGCACCATCGGCGGCGCGGCCGTGCGCGGCGGCCGGGTCGCCCTGCGCTTCGGCGTCCGCGCCGGGCTGCGCGCCGCCCGGGGGTACGTGGTGCGCCGGGTCACCCGGCAGATCATCGAAGCCGCGTCCCGTGACCTGCTCCAGGGGTTTCTCACCGAGATCCTGCTCAACGAGGTGCTGGAACGGGTCGTGCAGAAGCTGATGGAACCGGTGCTGGCGTACGTGGAGCGGGAGGCGATGCTCAGCGGCGCGGTCGGCGGCCCGGAGGGCGCCCGGTTCATCCTCATGGTGCTGGACTCCCAGCCCGGTGGCGCCGCCGCCGGTCCGCGCGTCCCGGTGGTGCGGCAGTGACCGGGCCGCGCCGGTTCCGCGCCGGCCGGTTCCTCGACGCCGCCGCCGTGCACGCCGCCGCCGACGCCAACCCGCGGCTGCGCAGTTTCCTGCGGACCGTCGCCGCGCACAGCGAGGCCGGCGAGGTGCGCTCCCGGCGGCTGCTGGAACACCTCATCCGGCGCATCGTCGACGACGTCGGTGACCTGCACCTGGGCAACGCGCTCAACCGGCTGGAACGCATCGCCGTGCTGCGGGACAACATCGCCGCGATCCTCGACCACGTGCTGGAGGGCGGCACCCTGCCCGAGGGGGTGCGGGTGGCCACCCTCGGCGAGTACTTCGACCAGCTCAACACCGAGATGCGCGAGCTGAGCCGACCCCGCGACGGCATCGTCGGGGACGCCCCGCTGCGGCTGGCCGACGACGCGGCCGCGTACGCCGACTCGCTGTTGCGTGAGTTCGACGCCGGCGGCGTCGCGGCCGGTCGGCACGTGGAGCCCACCGCGATCGTCGGGGACGCGTACCGGGCCATGCCGGCGGACCGGCAGGCCGCGCTGCGCCGCGCCGCGGAACTGGAGCCGGCCGCGTTGTGGCACGCGGTGGCCGCCGAGAGTGAGGCCGGCAAGCGGGCCGCCGTGGCCGACCTGGAGACCCGCCTCGGTGGCCGGCTCAGCCCCGACGAGGTGGCCCGGCTGCGCACCGCCGTCGACGACCTCGGCCGGGCCCGCTCGCGCGGCCTGCAGGTGAGCGAGGCCCGGCTCACCGAGGCCCTCGCCCGGATCGGGGACGCCGACCTGCGGGCGGTGGTGGCCGGCGGCGACGTCTGGCTCACCCAGCAGCTCGCCCTGCACAACCCGGAGGCCCTGACCACCCTGTGGCGGCGCTTCCGGGACCGGGGCGGCAGTGCCGACGACGGCCCCGGCTTCCGCGCCTACCTGCGCCACGACATGGTCACCTACGGCCGGGGCGTGCTCGGCGAGTACAGCGCGGCGTTCTCGCTGAGCAGCATCGAGCTGTTCCTCAAGGGGCCGGACGCCAACGTCAAGGTCGCCGGCACCGACCTGGTCGGCATCGGCCACGACGGCTGGGTGTGGCTGATCGACGACAAGTCGCACCGCGCGACAAGCGTCGCCGGGGTCAGCGCGCTCACCGAGAACCTCGTCACCAACCTGCGCCGCGACGCCGCCGACTTCCGCGACGCCATCGCCCGGCTGCACCGCGACGATCCCGGCTTCATCCCCGACCCACGGATCCTCGACGCGATCTCCCGGATGGAGGATGCCGCCGCCGAGATCGACCGGATCAACCGGCGCGGGTCCGCGTCCACCCGGCCCGCGCGGATCAGCGCGGCGCTTCAGGAACGCCGGTTGCGGCTGCGGGTCACCAGCGCCGCCGGCGAGGTCCGCGAGATCACCCAGGCGCTGCGCGACCTGGGCCTGGCCATCGAACCCACCGGTCCGCCGGTGCCGCTGCCACCCACCGGAGGGCGCTGAGCATGGCCATCACCAGCAGCTTCATGCGGTACGGCACGGTGCCGTCCGCGATCATCAGCGACGGGATCCTGCCCATTCCGCTCTGGGCCGTCACCGCCATCTCCCTGGCCCAGACCTACCACCTGCCGCCGATCGGTTCCACCGCGCACAAGGCCATCGTGGCCACCCACGACGACACCATCACCCTGACCGGGGTGCTGGTCGGCGCGGAACGCTACGCGTGGAAGTTCGCCCTGGAGACGATGGCCGAGGCGAGCAAACGCGGCACCGCCCTCGCGGCGTACTCCGGGGGGAAGTTCGGCGGGCTGATCCTGGTCACCTCGATGACCATCCGCACCGACATGCAGGTGCAGTCGCTGACCTTCAACGCGTCCGCCGCCCGCCGCGACGTCCTGGACACCACCATCACCCTCGTCCACGTGCCCCGTCCCAGCCTGCTCGGCAAGCTGCTCGACGTGGCCAGCATCGGAGTCGGCGCGCTCGCCGACGGGTTGGGCAACTGATGCCACCATTCCCGATCGACCGCTACCTGCTGCCGGAGACGCCCGTCGAGGTGCCCGACGGGTTCACCGAGGTACGGCAGAGCCTCACCGCCGGTCTCCCGCACCGCGTCGAGCTGGGCGCCGGTGTGCACGCGGTGCTGATCCTGCCCACCGGGCTGGCCCGGCAGTGGCTGAACACCGACCCCCTCGCCGTGGTCAGCAGCTCCGCCGACGACCTGGCGCCCCGACCCGCGCCCCCGGCCGTGCTTCCGCCACCGGCGCTGGTCGGGCGGGTGCCGCTGCGACTGGTGGTCCGTCAGGGCATGCGGATCCTCGGCTCGGTGCCGCTCGCCGCCGGCCTGCGCCGGGTCTGCCCGGACGCCGGCCCGTCCACCGGGCCCGCCCCGATCGTCGTGGAGCTGCTGGTGCTCGGCTGGCTGCTGCACGCCGGGACGGTACGGGGCTCCGGCGACTACGGCTCATCCCTCGCGCTGGCCTGGCGGCGCGCCGATCGCGCGGTGGACCAGTTCGGGCCGCCACCGATCAACGAGTTCGTCTGGCGTCGCCGCCCACCCGCGCAGCGCGTCGAGTCCGAGCTGGGCCCCGGCCGGCTGCGCTACCGCTACCTGCTCGACAAGAAGCTGCGGAGGGTGCTGCGATGACGCTCACGCCGTTCCAGACCGGTCAGGTCCGCCAGGGCGCCGTCGGCAACGACGCCGGCTGGACCCTGACCTTCCACCGGGAGACAGCGACCGGACTCAGCCAGGACGCCGCGCTCACGCTGTCCAGCGCCGACTACTACGCGGCCATCGACGCGGCGCTGCCCGACGGGCTGGGCCCCGGCGCGTACACGGTCACCGTGCAGGGGCTGATCGACGAGCACTTCGCCGCGCTGCGCACCGCCGAGGGACAACCGCCGCTGGTGGCGAAACTGCACCTGTACTGGCGGGACGCCAACACCTCCGTCGGCGCGTTCTTCACCAACCTGGTCGGCGTCAACGCCGGCCCGACACCGGCCGAGCTGACCCAGGCGCTGGTCGCCGTGCTGCGGGTGACGAAGGTGCGCCGGCTCACCGGCGAGCGGACGTACGACACCGAGCTGACCCTCGTCGAGCAGGCGTACGCCCGGCTCGGGCAGCGGGTCGCCGAACGGTTCGAGGCGGCCAACTTCACCGCCGCGATCCGGACCATCAGCGAGCGGACCAGGGTGGACGTCACGGGGTGGGGCGCCAACCCGGACGGCACGATGACCCGGGGTGCCACCGAGGCGGCCGGCGACGAGCGGGTCGCCTTCGGCGCCGGGCTGCTCCACCGCGCCGGGCTGGAGCGGATCGGCGGCGCGTTGCAGCAGTCGCTCAACGCGTACGGGCGGGGGATGCTGCTGATCCGCGACGGCACGGTGCACGTCGGCAAACGGCCGATTCCCTATCCCGAGGGGGAGCCGAAGCCACTGACCCTCGCCACCGGCCTGCTGGAGTGCACCGAGAACGGCACCCAGGACACCGACCCGTACGCGGCCACCGAGGCCGGCGGCACCGCCGCGCCGCGCCGTCGGGCGTGGACCCTGACCCTCAAGGGCCGACCCGACCTGAAGCCCGGTGACCTGGTGCGCTTCGACCCGCCGGCGGTGGACGAGGCCACCACGTTGGGCAGCGTCGGCGCGGCGCTGCTCGGCTCGTTCGCCGCCCCGTTCGCCCCGTCGACCGGGGAGTTGGGCGCGGGGGCGAAGCTGCTCTACCTGAGCGCCGCGCGGCACACCCTGTCGCGTACCGCCGGGTTCGTCACTGTGGTGCAGGGCGTCGAGGTCACCTCGGGCGCCCAGGCGTGGGACAGCTGGAGCGACGCCTCCGGCGTGGGCGCCGCCGAGCCGGCCGGCCCGGCGTCGTCGCCCGGGGTGGCTGCCGCCGAGGCGGTGCGGCGGGCGGCCCGCGCCGCCCGGGGCGAGACGCGCGGCCTGGAGATCGGCGAGGTACGCGCGGCGGCCACCAACGCCAGCGGCGCGGTGGAGCCGCCGGCGCAGACCGAGACGGTGTGGGAGGGGTTGGCCCGCCCGGACGGCCGACCCAACGCGGCCCGTCGCCTGCCGGTACGCCGGGAGCAGCCCGCGCCGCTGCCCGGGGTGACCTACCTGACCCCGTTCGCCTGGGGTGGCTGTGGGCTGATCCTGCCCCGCTACCCGGGCACCCGGGTGGCGCTGGCCTACCGCAACGGCGCGCCGGACGACCCGGTGGAGGTGGGCGCGCTCTGGCCCACCGGGCACGCCCCGGTGTCGCAGCCGGGGGACTGGTGGCTGTCCCTGCCGGTGGGGGTGGCCACCAACAGCCGCTCGTCGATCGGCGACACGGTGGTGCCCACCGACCACGACGGCAAGGTGGCGCACGACCTCACCGACGGCGACGGCAACCGGGTCATCGAGCTGGGTGAGCTGACAGTGCGGGTGGGCCGCGCCCAACTGCGGGGGCGGGGTCAGCGCCCGGCCCGCGCCGACGAGGCCGACAGCATCACCATCGAGCACGCCGCCGGCGGGTCGTCGATCGTGATGAAGCAGGACGGCTCCATCACCATCACCGGCACCCAGATCGACCTGGACGCGGGCAACGGCGCGGTGAACATCAGCGGCGGCACCGTCAACATCGCCGCCGACGACGTCGACGTCCAGGTCGACAACGCGATGAACGTCCACTGAGGAGAACGCGATGGCTTTCGTGCTCACCACGTCGAGCGACGTGCACTGCCCCAACCAGGGGAAGGTCTCCCCGGCCGGGCAGAGCAAGCTGACCGTCAGCCACATCCCGGTGACCCGCCTCGACGGCATCAGCGGCAAGTCGGTGACCGGCTGCACCATCACCACCAGCAACTCCACCAAGCAGTGCGGCACGGTGGCCTCGGCGACCGGAGCGGCCAGCAAGCTCACGGTCGGCGGGGCCGGGGTGGCCCTGGACTCGCTCAGCGGCGCCACCGACGGCTCCAGCCCCGGCCTGGCCGCCAGCGCCGGGCAGACCAAGCTGAAGGCGGTCTGAGGTGGACCGGACCGAGCGGGAACGGCAGGCCGCCCAGCGCCGCTACCTCGGCTGGGGTCTCGCCTTCGAACCCACAATGCCCGGCGTGGACCTGGCCCGCGACATCGTCTTCGACGACGGCCCGAACGGTCGGGTGCTGGCCCTCGTCGCCGGCACCGACAACGTGGCCCAGAGCCTCGCGGTGGCGCTGACCACGCTGCGCGGCTCGAACGTCTTCGACGCCACCTTCGGGTTCGACGGGCTCAACGCCCTCGCCGAGCAGATCGAGCCGAACCTGATCCGCGAACAGGTGCGTATCGGCATCATCACGCTGCTCGACCGCGACCCCCGCGTCCGGAAGATCGTCGACGTCAACCTCGACGACGGCCGGCTCGGCGCGGGCCGTGCCGACGACGCGGCGGCCGCCGCGCTGCGGTCCTCCCGCACCCTCCAGGTGCAGGTCCAGTTCGAAACCATCACCGACGACCGGCTCTCGGTGCATCTCGGGGAGCTACCCAGTGTCTGATCCCACCCTGCCGGCCGAGCTGGCCGACGTCCTCGCCGTCGACGCCGCCGCGCTGCGGGCCACCGGCTCGACCGGCTTCGGCATCGTCGAGAGCGGCTTCGTGCCGAAGTCCTTCGCCCGGCTGCTCGCCGAGAAGCTGGCCACCGCCCGGCTGCTCTTCGGCGACGACATCGACCTGACCAGCGGCGCCGTGCTGCGCAAGGTCCTCGAACTGGCCGCGCTGGAGGACGCCCGACTGTGGGCGGCGCTCGGCGCCGTCTACGACAACTCGTACGTGGTGTCGGCCACCGCCGACGCGTTGACCCGCCTCGGCGAGGAACTCGGCATCCCCCGGCCGTACCTGCCGGCCCGGGGCACTGTGAAGCTCAAGCTGAAGGCCGCGCTGCCCACCGGCCGCACCCAGCTCACGCTGCCCCGGGGAGCGCGACTGTCCACACCCGGCGGACACCACGTGGCCCTGGACGAGACGGTGGTGCTCTCCGCCGCCGTGGGCGAACGGGTGCCGGCCGTCGCCGCGTTCTATCCCGGCCCCGCGCACAACCTCGACCCCGCGCAGCCCAGCCAGAAGATCGACAGGTGGAACCGGGCCGACACCCTGCTGGCCGACCTGGACGACGCCGAGCAGGCCGCCGGCACCGAACTCGTGGAGATCACCCACACCGTCGCGCTGACCGGGGGCGAACAGCAGGTCCCCGACGCCCGCTACCGGCAGCTGCTGCTGGCCGCGCCCCGCTCCATCTGGACGGCCGAGGCGATCGGACTGGCCGTGGCGACAGTGCCCGGCGTACGCCAGGTGCAGGTCTTCGACGGCCGGGGCGGGCTGGACCTCAACCAGTCCATCTTCGGCAACTTCAATTTCATCGAGCGGGTCTTCAGCACCGAACGCGACCTGGGCAACCCGTACTACGTCACGGTGCTTGTCGCGCCGACCGCCGCGGCCATCTGGGACGGGCCGGACGGTCTGCACGCCGCCGTCGAGTCGGTCATCGAGGACCTGCGCCCGGTGGGCATCTTCGCCTCGGTGGACCGGGCCGACGAGGTGGGCATCGGCGTCGAGGCCGACCTGGTGATCCGGGGCCTGCCCCTGCCCACCGGCTCGAAGGAGACGGTGAACGCGTCCACCGCCGCCACCGAGCTGCGCGCCCGCCTGCACGCCCGACTGCGCCGCTACGTCGACGAGCTGCCCTTCGGCGAGCCGGTCCGCGCCGCCGAGGTGATCTGGACGCTGATGAACGAGCCGGGCGTCGCGGACGTCCGCGCACTGCGGCTGGTCCGCTTCCCGGCCGACTCGGCGGTGGTGGTGACCGGCAGCGCGCCCACCGGCGACGGGGTGCAGCGCCTGCCGGTCGGCGACAACGCGGTGCTCGCCGCGAACCAGGTGCCCGTCTACGTCGACCGGGACGACCCCCGGCCGTTCCGGATCGTCTGAGCGGGGGACCGATGACCGACATCCGGGTGCCGGTGGACGGCGCCGACCCGTCCGTCGAACGCAACCTCGTCGACCAGTTGGAGGGCCCGTACCCGGGCACCGTCCGGCGGGTGGTGGTGCCGCTGAGCAGCACCGGCGCCGCGGTGGTGGACTGGACCAGCAGGCATCCGCTGCTCGCCGTCGTGCTGCGCCGGGACCTGGCCGAGGAGACCGTCCGGGTGACAGTCACTGTGGATCCGGGTGGTGCGGGCGAGCGGGTGCTGCCGCCGGTGGTCTTCGCGCCCTGGTCGGCCGCCGGTGCGTCGGTGCCCGCGTACGCGCCGGACACCGCCGACGAGCCGCTTGTCGCGTCGTTTCCGGTCGCCGTGACGGCGGAGCGGGCCACCGAGGGCGCCGCCGCCACGGCGGTCACCGGTGCCGCGCTCACCGGGCTGGTCGAGCTGGCCGTGCTCGAGGGCAACCTGGGCCGGCTGCTCTACCTCATGTCGTACGAGAAGCACCGGCTGCGCCGCGCGGCCCGGGAGGTGCACGCGTACCGGACCCTCGCGCACGCCCGGCGCGACGCCCTGGACCGGATCGGCGCGGACGTCGGGGTGGCCCGCTTCGTCGACGAGTTGGTGCACGAGCCGGCCAGCGGCGAGGTGTACGCCCGCCGGCTGGCCCCGCCGGCCCGCGAGCCGGACGCCGCGTACGCCCACCGGCTCGGGCTGTTCCGACGCTTCCTGCTGCCCACCCCGGGTGCGGTGCGCGGTCTGCTCAACGGGCCCGGCGCGGACACCGACCCGAACGCCGGGCTCTTCGCCGACCTGCCCGGCGGCGCACGGTTCACACTGCGCGAGGACGACGACCGGTTCGCGGTGGCGATCCGGCTGGTGGCCGCCGGCGATCCGCAGCACCGCACGAACTTCCTCGCCCAACTGCGCCGGGACCGCCTCGTCCTGCCGGCGAACACCCCGCCGAACAACACAGTGCACGCCGGCCGGGCCCTGCCGGGCAGCCGGCTGGCCGAGGTCACCGCGCTGCGGGCCAGCCTGCGCCAGTCGTACGCCTTCGACAGCGCGCACGCCGTCGCGCCGCCGCTGGCCGCCGCCCTGGACCGGGCCGGGCGGGTCTGCCGGGCGCTGGGCTCGTCCGTGGTGTGGCAGGTGACCCGGGCCCAGGACGACGCCGGCGGCAGCCGGTACGAGCTGGGCCTCGGAGTGGACGTCAGCTGGCCGACGCCCGCGCAGGCCAATGACCTCCGCAATCGGGTGCTGGACACCGGCCGGGCGGTCACCGCCGACCGGACCGCCGAGGCGTTGATCGCCGCCGCCCGCGCGCGCGGTGTGCCCACCGTGGCGGCCGACGGCGAGCTGGCATGGCTGTGGCAGGTGTGTGGGTTGCCCACCACGCACCGGATCAGCACCACCAGGATGTACCTGTCCCACCTGCCCACCCGGGGGTTGGCGGTGACCGCGCCGCTGAACGCCACTGTCGGTGCCGACGTGACAGTCGAGGCGCGGTTCCACGCGCCGGGCGACCCGGGCGGCAACGCGCTGCTGCTGGCCGGGTTGGCCGCCGCCGCGTCGGCGTGGACGGGCGCCGGGGAGCCGGCGTGGACCCCGCTGACCGACGCGGCGGCCCGAACCCGGTGGGCGGCCGTGCCGACCCGGCCGGCGGGACAGCCGGTGGACCAGGTGCTGGCCGCCGCCGGCCTGCCCGCGGTACGGGACCCGGCGCCGGTGGTGGCCGCGCTGAACCAGCTGCCGGACGAGCTGGTGGAGACCATCGAACTGCCGGCGGCGTTGGCCAGCGCGCTGATCGCCGGCCAGCCGGCTGCCGGCGACCGGCTGGCCCGGCTGGTCGGATTGCTGCGCGACCAGCACCTCGCCGCCGCGCTGCCGCTGGTCGAGACGGGCAACCGGGTGTTGCTGGTGTGCGGCGTGATCGGCCTGCCACAGGCCGGGCTGAACCTGGCCGAGCGAAGGGCCACCGGTTTCCGCTGGTACACAGTGGGGCTCGGCGGCGGCACTGCGGAGATCAAGGCGGTCGGCGCGCGGACCGCGCTGCGGCCCACCCACGCCGGGCTGGTCGCCGTGGTGGCGCTCTCCTACGTGCGCACCGGCCGGACCGACCCGTACGAGTTCCGGGTGGAGCTGCCCGACGGGGTGACGTTGACACTGGCCCAGTACGAGCGGCTGATGAACGCGCTGACCCGGGTCTGCCCGCTCGGCGTGGAGATCAACACGTTCGGCATCCGCCGCGACCACGTCGACCTCGACGCCGATGGCACCGCCGAGCCACTGCGCCCGGCGGTGGCCCGGACCTTCCGCACCTTCCAGCAGCGCCGGCACCGCGGCGTGTACGACCAGCTCTGAGAGGGACACCGCCATGGCGAGCGAGATCAATTACGACGGGGTGACCGTCACCGAGCTGTACGAGGCATTCACCCAGCACGGCATTCCGGCCTCGGACGCCAGTGTGCTGGTCTCGTCCTGGATCTACGAGAACGTGGGCACCGCGAAGCGGGTGTTCAGCTACGCCGAGTCGTTCCCCGCCGTGGAGCCGGGCTGCGCGCCGCCGCCGTTCGCCCGCACCTTCGCCCACAGCGACTGGGTCGACGGCGAGGACGTGGTGCAGGCCGGACAGACCCCGGGGGAGCAGGGCTTCAACGAGCGGTTCCACCGCATCGAACACGACCTCGACCACCTCGGCACCGACCTGGCCAAGGCGTTCTCCTGTATGGCGGCGATGCGGGTGAGCCTGCGGCGGCTGCTGGACGAGATCCGCGCGGAGATCAACCGGCTGCACTCGACAGTGCACGAGAACAAGGTCAGCCCCGGCCCGTACGCGCTGGAGCAGATCCCCAACTACATCGGCGCGCTGGACTTCGGCAAATACATGGGCACCACGATGTTCATGGACAAGAAGGTCAGCATCTGGCAGACCAAGGCCGGCACCATCGTGCTGCCCGCCGTGGAGACCCTCGGCGTCGACGTGGTCGTCGGGCCCAAGGTCCGGGGCGCGGCCTACCTGGAGCGGTACGCCGCCGAGAACGGTGACGTCCGGCAGCGCTTCCCGCGCGAGGTGAAGCTTGTGGAGTTCATCCGTACCTTCGGCGACGACGAGCTGGCCGACGGCCGGACGGTCCGCGACGTGCTCAAGGTGCTGCCGGCGGACACCAGCTACCCGAGCCTCGACGCCCTGCTCGGCGAGGTGAGCGAGCGGGAGGCCGTCATCGTGCGCACCACCATCGGGGCCCAGTCGGCGGTCGCCGCCGCGCTGGGCATCGAGAGTGAGTTGGAGAACGTCGCCGACGCCGACATCGCGATGCTCGCCGGGGTCCCGACGAAGGCTCGGGCGGCGCTGACCCGCGCCGGGATCAGCACCCTCGGCAAGCTGGCCGAGGCGCCGACCGAGCAGGTGCTCGCCATCATGAAGGAGGCCGGGGTGCGCGCCGGCGTCGGTGACGCCGCCGAGTGGACCGGGTACGCCCGGACGCTGAGCAAGCTGCGCTGAACGGTCGGGACCGAATCCGGCGAACGGTTGACCTATGCCGTTCGCCGGGTCGGTGTGACGACACTGCGCTGGCGCGCCGACCGTCCACATCCGAGCGTGAAACTCGCACGGGGCGATCGGGTGCGAAAGGCGCAGGCATGGCTGTTCACGAGGTAACGCACGACCTTCGCACCGCGGCAACCGAGATCGAGGCGGGACCGCCTCCCCGGTACGCGTTGCGGCTGCTCGGTGGGTTCGGGTTGGAACGCGACGGGCGGGTGGTGACGGTGCCGCAGGGCGCCCGTCGACTGCTGGCCTACCTCGGCGTACGCCAGCGGTGTGCCCGCTCGGAGGCCGCCGGCACGCTCTGGCCCGGCTCGCACGAGGAGCGGGCACGGGCCAACCTGCGCACCATGCTCTGGCGGCTGCACCGGGTGACTCCCGAGCCCCTGGTGGACGAGGACGACCGGCTGGCCCTGGCCGCCGGGGTGACAAGCGACGTCGCGACCCTGGGCGCGGCGGCCACCGCCCTGCTGGCCGGAGGATCACCGGTCGACGTCGGCCCCGGTGTGCCGGCGCTGGCGACCGGTGAGCTGCTGCCCGGCTGGTACGACGACTGGGTGCTGACCGAGCGGGAACGGTTGCGCCAGACGCAGCTGTACGCGTTGGAGGCGCTCGCCGAGCGGCTCACCACGCAGGGCCGGTACGGCGAGGCGGTGCAGGTGGCGTTGACCGCCGTGCAGTTGGAGCCGCTGCGGGAGAGCGCCACCCGCGCGTTGATCGCGGTGCACCTGGCGGAGCGCAACATCAACGAGGCGCTACGGCGGTTCGAGCTGTTCCGCGCCGACCTGGGCCGGGAGTTGGGCGTCGCCCCGACACCCTGGCTGGAGCACCTGGTGCAGGCCGGCCGTTCCGGAGCCGCGGTCCCGTACCCCTGAGCGGCTGCCTGGTCCGTGTGCTGCCTGGGCCGTGTGCTGCCCGGTCCGCGTGCCGCCCGGCCCGACGTCCCGGCCGAGGTTCCCCGCCCGTCCTTTGCTCTGCACCCACGGATGCGACGGGGCGCAGGAGCGGGTGTCGCGTCGGTGGGTGCAGAGCAAAGGACGTACACGAGGTGGGGTGGGGGTGGGCGAGGTGGCGGTGGCCGGCGGCGCGGGTGCTGCCACCCGCACCGCCGGCCGTCCAGGTCACTGTGTCGCGGGCGGGATGCTCTGCTCGTACTGGAAGACGTTGTGCGGGTCGTACTTCGCCTTGATCTTGCGCAGCCGCGGGAAGTTGCGCCCCCAGTAGGCCTCTTCCCACTCCGCCATGCCGATGTTCGGCACGTTGACGTAGGCGCCGTCCACGTAGGGCCGCAGCGCCTGGCTGAACTCGGCGATCCAGGTCTGGGCGATCGGGGTGATGGCGTCATCGCTGTCCGGCTCGCCGCGGGTGCCCCAGCCCACGCCGGGCTCGGAGTAGAAGAGCGCGTCACGGTGCGGGAACGCCGCGCCGCCGAAGGGCTCCTGCCGCTGGGCTCCCCGGCCGAAGGCCTGGGTGAAGAAGTTGCTGTCCGGTGACGGGGACCTCTCCATGAACTGGCGGACGATGCCGATCGCCTCTGCCGGGAAGGGCTCCCTGGTGAACTGTGAGAAGAACTTCCACTTCGCCGGCTCTTCGTCGTTCGGGATCTGGAATCCGGAGTACGTCTCGCTCCAGCCGCCGATCTGCACTGTGACCTCGGGGTTGCCGATGGAGAGGAGCGGCTCCAGCAGCCTCCTCGCCTCCGCCTCCGATCCCTCGGCGAGCACCGCGAACAGCAGGATCTCGGCCGGGTGGACCTCGACCTGAGTGCCGAGACGAGGGTCGCTGAACGGCGCGGTGTGCTGCCAGGTGTCGAAGATCTCGTGCAGGTCGTCGAGGCCCGGCCAGGTCACCTGCAGGTAGGCGACGCTCTTCAGCGGGGCTACCTGGTAGGTCAGGGACGTGACGATCCCGAAGTTGCCGTTTCCGGCGCCGCGCAGAGCCCAGAGCAGGTCCGAGTGGTTCCACGGGTCCACAGCGAGCACCTTGGCGCCGTCGGCCCCCGACGCGACGACGATCTCCGCACCGATCAGGTTGTCGCAGGCCATGCCGAGGTAGCGGGTGAGGAACCCGAAGCCGCCCCCGAGGGTCGCACCGGACAGGCCGACGGTCCCTTCCGTTCCGGTCGTCGCCGCGAGGTCGTACTCCCCGAGTGCGGTGACAGCTTCGGACTGGTTGAGCCCCGCGCCGAGCTTCGCCGTCCGAGTGGCGGTGTCGATGTGGACGTCCTTCAGCTCACTGACGTCGATCACGATGCCGTTGTCGACGTTCGACCAGCCTTCCAGGCTGTGCCGGCCGCTGCGTACCCGCAGCGCGACGTCGTGCTGCCGAGCCCAGGTGAGGGCGTTGACGACGTCCTGGGTTTCCTGGGCGAAGACGATGACCAGCGGGTAGCGCACGAACAGTTCGTCCCAGCCGAGGCTCGCCTGCGCGTAGTCGGGGCTCTGGGGACGGACGATCCGGCCGGTCAACGTGGCGGGCGGGAACTTGTCACCGAAGGACGGGCCGTCCGCCGCCAACGCCGAACTGCCGGCAATCATGCCCGGGAGGGCGACTGCTCCAGCGCCGACGGCCGTCGCCTTGAGCAGATCGCGACGAGAAAGGTCGCGCATGGTCCGAGTCCTCTCGATCGGGGTTACGTCAGAAACTTCGATCGAGAGGACTTTTGCCTCCCAACTGACGCAAAACCACCGTAATGCCGCAGGCTGCGGCAAAGATCCGAGAACTTGTCACGGAACCCGGTCGGGTGATGCGACGGCAGGTCAGTTGGAGTGCGCGGGCTGGTCCAGGATGGCGCTGAACCGCTCCTCGGCGAGGTCGAGCTGGCCGAAGATGTGCCGCTTCACCGCCGCCGACAACGGTGTGTCCGGCCGGCCGATCAAATCACGGAAGAGCGGCACCAGCGGCCGGTACTTCCGGGCCGACGAGACGACCTTCGGCCCGACCGTGTGGATCACCCCGACGCCGTTGTCGGTGAAGTCCGACACCTTGATCACCCGGGCCCAGGGCTCGCGGTCCAGGGTGACCGCCAGGTGCTCCCGGTACTGCGTGTTGCGGTCCCGCTCGGGGTCGTACACCGGGTTCGTGACGGCGCCGACGAGCGTCGCGACGCGCGTCCCGAACCGCGCGGCGAGCGCGGCCAGCGCGCCTGCGGTCGGGTCGGCGCCGGCGTCGCCGGCAGCCAGCTCGACCGGGTGGTCCTCGACCGCGTCGTGCAGCAGGCCGGCGACGATCACGTCCACGTCGCGCACCTGGTAGTGGTGCATCAACCGGATCGCGACCCGCAACAGGTGGTTGAGGTACGGCTCGCGCACGCGCCGGTCGTCGCGGTGCAGCTCGGCGGCGAGGTCGAGCGCGGCGGTCAACCGCTCGCGGGCGGCGTCGTCGAACTGCCGGACCTCCAACCGGAAGCGCTCCAGCAGGCCCGGTTCGCCGTGGATCTCGGTGATCGCGTGCATCGGCATGCTGCCCAGGTGCGGCGGGAAGTCCATGCGTCACTTATAGCCGATCTTCACCACATCGATGAGCCCTTACGTCACAGACCCGACCGCGAGTTCAGGCGGTCGAGCCGTCAGCTCGGCAGCCGGTCGGCCCCGGCGAGCGGGTCCACCAGGAGTGGGACCAGCGGCGCCGGTAGGACGGGATCGCGGCGCAGGGTGGGTGTCCAGCCCGCGTCGGCGGCCAGGTCGGGGTCGTGGGTCGCGTTGTACGCCGCCAGCAGGTCGACCGGTCGGGCAAGCCCGCCGTCGTGGCGCACCCAGGAGCCCCGCTCGGTCAACGCGGTGCCACCCCAGTCGTAGAGCAGGTCGGCCGGGTCGACCGTCGGGTCCACTGTGAAGAAGTTGTTCTCCGCGTAAATCGCTGACTGGACCCCGACGCCGAGCGCGTACTGGAAGTCGCCCCCGCCGAGCCGGTAGTGGTTGTTGTAGACGTCGACCTGACCGAAGCGCACCCGGGGCAGCCGTTGCAGGACGCCGTCGAAGAGGTTGTGGTGCACTGTGACCTTCAGCCGGCCCACGTCCGGGCCGACGGTGTTCGACGAGCCGATCAGCATCAGCTTGTCCCGGCCCGTGAAGCGGTTCCAGGACGCGGTGACCAGGCTGGCGGTGTGGGTGACGTCCAACGACCCGTCGTGCACCTGGTAGGGCCGCCCGAAGTAGACCGGCTGGGCGCTGTCCGGGTTGTCGCCGTCGCTGAAGCTGTTGTGGTCGACCCAGACGTGCTCGCTACGGCGGACCGAGATCTGGTCGTACTGGCTGTTCCAGTTGCCGGCCTCGCCGTCGGTCGGGGACCAGGCGGGGAAGCAGTCCCGGGCGTCGGCGAAGGTCAGGTTCCGGACGATGACGTTCGGCGCCCGGTCGATCATGAGGGTGAGCCCGGTCAGCCGGGCGCCGCGCAGGCCGACGATTGTGCTGTTGGGGCCGACGTTGATCTGGGTCTGCCGGGTTTGGTTGGTCACCGAGCGCACCCGGGCCTCCTCCACCGGTCCGGCCGGTGCCACCCGACCCCACACCGCCGGGTCGTACGCGGCCAGGTAGGCGTCCAGCCGGTACCCCGGGTCGGCCAGGTCGGCGCAGCTCAGCGTCGTAGCGTCGGGTCCTTCGAAGCCGTCGATGGCGCCGTCGACGTAGATGACCTTCGGCGTGGCATCGGTGGCGTTGCTGGCGTTGTCGCCGCCCAACGCGGCGACCAGCTCGGCCCGGCTGCGCACCACTCGGGTCCGTTCGGGGGTGGCCGCGGAGCCGCCGGTGGTGCCGGCACCCTCAGCCGCCCAGCCGTCGCGCTCGGGCAGCACCTGCCGGCCGAGGTGACGGGCCAGCCAGGACAGCCGCTCGGTGGATGGAACGTCGGGGCGGGCGGCCGCGGCCGGTGCGGTGACGAGCAGGAGGGCAATCACCGTGGCGCCGGTGAGTATTGCGCGCATCGACTCACTCCATTCGTTGTCGTCCCAGGTGGCGTCTGTCGGTCCTGCTATCCGGCCAGGTCGGCGCGGTACGCGGCGACCGCCCACGGCACCGCCAGTTCGCTCGGGAGCGCCCCCCGCTCGGCGGCCCGGCGCAACACGTCGACCACACCCCGCAGGTGGCGGATCCGTTCCCCGCCCACCCCGACGGCGGTGACCAGGTCGCCGTCGAGCAGTCGGGGCTCGGGGGCGGCCCGCAGCGCGTCCAGCAGGGCGGTGAACGGCGCGGTACGGGCCAGCGGGGCGATCAGCGGCACCCCCGCCGGGTCGACCCGGTGCGCGAGCAGGTTCTCCAGCAACCCCTGCCGTCCCGGGATCCGGCGGGTCACCACGTCCCCGGGCAGCCGCAGCCGGTCCGTCGGGTACTCCAGCACCGCCTGTCCCGCCGTGCCGGTCACCACCACCTCGCCCGCCACGAACTCCTCGGCGACAAGGGTCACCGCCACCAGCACGGGCGGGCCGGCGCGCAACAGGATCCGCAGCACGGCGGTGTCCTCCACCTCGATCGGCCGGACCCGGTAGCGCTCCACCTCGATCGTCACCGGCCAGGGCGTCGCCCCGCCGAGCGCCTCAGCGACCGCCAGGCACTGCATCACCGCGTGCGCGAGCGGGTTGACAAGCGCGCCGTCCAGCACCGGGCGGCCGTTCAGACTCCGTCGGCCAGCCCAGGGGGAGCGGGCGTAGTAGGCGTCCGGCCGTTGCCAGGCGGCGACTGTGCAGATGCCGGTGACAGTGCCCAGCCGCCCCGCGGCCAACGCGTCGGTAAGCGCGGTGAGCGCCGCCGAGCCGAGCGCCTGGAAGCCGACCTGCGCCACCCGGCCGGCGGCGGCGAGCGCCCAGGTCAGCTCCTCGTGCTCGGCGAGCGACAACACCGGCGGCTTCTCCAGCAGCAGGTCCGCCCCGGTGGCCAGGGCGTCCCGGGCGATCGCCAGGTGGGTGTGCGGCGGGGTGCAGATCACCACCACCTCCGGCCGGGTGGCGGCGAGCATCGCCCGGTGGTCGGTGAACACCTCGACCCCGGGCGGCACCGGCGCCACCGGATCGTCCTCCACCGGCTGGACATCGACCAGGGCGACCAGCCGTAACCGGCCGGTGGCGTGCAGCGGCGCGAGCACGCGCCGGTGCCAGCGGCCGTGCCCGTTCGCCCCGATCACCGCCACCCGGGGCGGCGTCGCTGTCGCCCGACCGCTCACCGCGCACCGACCGGCCACGTCACCGGGCACCGGCCAGGGTGGCCTCGACGCCGTGTCGTCCCAGCGCGGTCAGCCAGGCGATCACCTCGGCGCGGACCTCGTCGTCGGCGGCCACCTCCGCCGGGATGACCTCGCGCAGCGCGAAGACGGCGTCCACCGCGCCGGCCGGGGTCCGCGCGCCGGCGTCCAGGGCGGCCCGGATCGGCCCGGCGAGGGGGTCCTGCAACGGCAACGGTCGGCCGTCGTCGGCGTACCCCAGCGCGAAGCGCAACCAGGACGCCACGACCAACGCCCCCCAGCGCGCGGACCGGCCGCTCGCGCGCAGGTCGACGATGGTGTGCAGGATCCGCTGCGGCAGCTTCTGCGAGCCGTCCAACGCGACCTGCAGGGTGCGGTGGTGGATCGCCGGGTTGCCGAACCGGGCGAGGACCTGCTCGCCGTAGTCGACCACCCGGACGCCGTCCGGTGGGGTGAAGCTGGCCGCGACATCCTCGGCGATCAGCCGGCGCAGCACGTCCGCCAGGTGCGGGATCTCCAGCGCCTCGGCGATCGTCTCCCGCCCGGCCAGCGCGCCCAGGTACGCCACTGCCGAGTGCACGCCGTTGAGGGCGCGCAGCTTCAACCGCTCCCACGGGCCGGCGTCGTCGGTGAGCACCGCCCCGGCGTACTCCCACCCCGGTCGGCCGCCGGGGAAGTCGTCCTCGATCACCCACTGCGCGTACGGCTCGGCGGCGACCGCGGCCAGGTCGGTCACGCCGAGCGCCCGGCGGGCCGCCTCGATCGTCGCGGGGGTGCTGGCCGGCACGATCCGGTCCACCATGGTGCCCGGGCAGGTGACGTTGCCGGCCACCCACTCGACCAGCCCGGCGGGCACCCCGGCGGCACGGCCGACGGTCTGGTCGAGCATCCCGCGCAACCGTCGGCCGTTGGCCGGGAGGTTGTCGCAGCTCACCAGGGCCACTGGTCCGGCGTCCGCGGCGGCCCGCGCGGCCAGCCCGCGCAGCAGCAACCCGGGCACGGTGGTCGGCGGCCGGCCGCCGGCCAGGTCGGCGGCGAGCGCCGCATCCGGGGACAGGTCGCCGGTCACCGGGTCGAGTTGGTACGCCTTCTCGGTGACGGTCAGCGTCACCACCCGCACCGCCGGGTCTGCGAGCAACGCCACCACGGCGTCCGGGTCGTGGGGAGCGTGCCGCACACCGCTGAGGGCGCCCACCACCCGGGTGCCGCTGCTGCCGGCGGAGAGGGTGCTGACGCTGAACAGGTTGTCCTGGGCGGCGAGCGCCTCGACCACCGCGGTGCTGCGCGGCGCGACGGCCACGATGCCCCAGTCGCCGCCGGCCGCGCCGACCGCCGCCTCCGTGTAGACGGCCTGGTGCGCCCTGTGGAACGCGCCCAGCCCCAGATGGACGATGCCGGCCGGCACGGTGCCCGGCCGGACCAGGGGGCGGGCCTCGGCGGGAAGTCGGCGCAGTGCGCCCAGGCCGAGTCGGGCGCCGACGGTCACCGCCATGCCGGACCGTCCGGGAAGCGGAACTCGGCGATCGACGCCGGCTTCATTGTGGCGCTGTAACCGGGCCGCTCGGGCAGCAGATAGCGGCCACCGCGGGTGCGGACCGGGTCGACGAAGTGCTCGTGCAGGTGGTCGACGTACTCGATCATCCGCCCGTCCAGGCCGGTGCCCACCCGCAGGTAGTCGAAGATCGCCAGGTGCTGGACGTACTCGCAGAGGCCGACGCCACCGGCGTGCGGGCAGACCGGCACCCCGAACTTCGCCGCCAGCAGCAGCTCGGCGAGGACCTCGTTGACGCCGCCGACCCGGCAGGCATCGATCTGCATCACCCCGATCGCCTCGGCCTGCAACAGCTGCTTGAAGATCACCCGGTTGGCCGCCACCTCACCGGTGGCGACCCGACACCGCCCGCCGGTCAGCTCGTCGACAGCGCGGGCGATCCGGGCGTGCCCGAGGATGTCGTCGGCGTGGGTCGGCTCCTCGATCCAGTACGGATCCACCTCGGCCAGCGTGGCCATCGCGGTGATCGCCTCGTCCACGTCCCAGACCTGGTTGGCGTCCATCATCAGCAGCGCGTCCGGGCCGATCTCCTCCCGGATGATTCCGGCCCGACGCCTGTCGTCGGCGAGCGCCCCACCGACCTTCATTTTCATCGCCCGCCAACCGTCCTGGTACGCCTGCCGGGTCAGCGCCCGCACCTTGTCGTCGGGGTAGCCGAGCCACCCGACCGAGGTGGTGTACGAAGGGAAACCACTCTGCTTGAGTTCCGCGAGCCGGCCATCGCCTCCGATCAGTCCCTTGTCGAGGATGGTGGCTGCCTCGTCCGGGGTGAGCGCGTCGGTGATGTGCCGGAAGTCGATGCTGGCCACGAGGTCGTCGGTGGGCAGCTCGGCGAGGAAGCGCCACATCGGCTTGCCGGCGAGGGTGGCCCGCAGGTCCCAGACCGCGTTGACCAGCGCGCCGGTCGCCATGTGGATGACGCCCTTCTCGGGGCCCAGCCAGCGCAGCTGCACGTCGGCGCTGAGTGAGCGCCAGAACGCCACCGGCTCGGCCGTGATCTCCTCGACCGTGCGCCCTCGGACGTGGTGGGCGAGCGCCCGGACCGCCGCGCAGGTGATCTCGTTGCCCCGGCCGTTGGTGAAGGTGAACCCCGCGCCGCTCGGCCCGGCGTCGGTGCCCAACTCCACGTACGTCGCCGAGTAGTCGCCGCGGTTGACCGCGTCGGAGCCGTCGCCCCGAGCGGCGGTCGGGAACCGCACGTCGTGCACCTCGACGGAGGTGATGGTCACCGTCACCGGTCCACCTTTCCGAAGTTGAAGACCCGCTTGGGCAGCCGGTACGCCAGGTCGACGATGGTCTCGGCGGCCTCGTCCAGCGGCAGCCGGTGCTCGGCGACCAGCCGGGCCAGGAAGCCGGCGTCCACCCGGCGCGCCACGTCGTGGCGTACCGGGATGGAGCAGAACGCCCGGGTGTCGTCGACGAACCCGGTGGTGTTGTAGAAACCGGCGGTCTCGGTGACCGTCTCCCGGAACCGGCGCAACACCTCGGGGGAGTCCAGGAACCACCAGGGCGCGCCGAGCAGCACTGCGGCGTACCCGCCCGCGAGGGGCGCCAGCTCGCGGGTGAAGGTGTCCTCGTCGAGGGTGTAGAGCACCAGCCGCAGCCGCGGATCGTTGCCGTAGCGCGCCAGCAGCGGGGCGAGGGCGTGCACGTACTCGGTGGCCTGCGGGATGTCCCCGCCGACGTCGCGGCCGTGCCGGGCGTGCAGCCAGCGGTTGTGGTTGCGCACCGCGCCGGGGTGCAGTTGCAGCACCAGGCCGTCGTCGAGGGACATCCGGGCGAACTCCATGAGCATGTGCGCCCGGAACGTCTCCGCGTCGGCGGCGTCGGCAGTGCCGCGCCGGCCCCGGTCGTAGAGCCGCTCGGCCTCGGCCGGCGTCAGGTCCAGCGTGCGCGCCGTGGGGTGGCCGTGGTCGGAGGAGGTCGCCCCGGCGGCGATGAACGCGGCCCGCCGGGCCCGCAGGGCGGCCAGGTAGCCGGCGTACGTGCCGGTGTCCTCGCCGGCCAGTTCGCCGAGCCTTGCCACGTTCGTGGACCAGCCGTCGAACTCCATGTCCACCACGTCGTCCGGGCGGAACGTGGTGACCACCCGGCCGCCCGGCCCGCCCCAGCCGTCGGCGGCCAGCTTGGCGTGCTGGCTCAGGTCGTCAAGTGGGGATTCGGTGGTCGCGAGGACCTCGATGCCGAACCGTTCGAACAGCGCCCGGGGCCGGAAGTCCGGTTCGGCGAGCCGGGCCGCGATCTCGTCGTAGAGGGCGTCGGCGGTGGCCGGGCCGAACGGGGTGTGCACGCCGAACACCGTGCGGAAGGTCTGCTCCAGCCACAGCCGCGACGGGGTGCCCCGGAACAGGTGCCAGTGCGCGGCGAAGCGTCGCCAGATCACCCTGCCGTCGGTCTCCACCGGACTGCCGTCGCGGGTGGGCACGCCCAGGTCCGCCGGGAGGACGCCCTGGCTGAGCAGCATCCGGGTCAGGTAGTGGTCGGGCACGATGAGCAGCCGCGCCGGGTCTCCGAAGGGCTGGTCCTCGGCGAGCAGGGCCGGGTCGACGTGCCCGTGCGGCGAGATGATGGGTTGCTCCGCCGCGAGGGCGTACAGCTCCCGGGCCAGCGCGCGCTGGCCCGGTTCGGGCGGCAGGAGCAGGTCGGTGTGGTCGAACGTCGGCACGGGGATGGGCTCCTCGTCTCCTGGTCAGTGGGGGGTGAGCAGGTCGCCGACCCGGACCGGTCGACCGGTCTCGAAGGACCGGTTGGCGGCCAGGCCGGTGAGCAGGGCCAGCGCGCCGTCCTCGGCGGTCGCGGCGCGGCCCATCGGGTCGGGTTGACCACCGAGGAGTACAGCGGTCATCCGGGCGTCCGCGCCACCGTGGCCGTGCCGGGTGCGGCCCTCGACGGGGATCTGCCGGGGCGGGGCCCAGAACGGGCGCAGGGTGAGGGTCGCGCCACCGCCCTCGGCCGGCGCGTCGGTGCCGTGCAGGGCGGCGCCCTTGACCGCACCGGCGGTGCCCCGGTCGACGAAGTCGTTCTCGGTGACCTCCAGCTCCAGCCGACCCCGACTGCCGTTGACCATCACCCGGTAGCCCTCCCAGGGCGCGTAGGCGGTGAGGTGGTACGTCATCGTGGCACCTGTGGAGTAGCTGGCGAGCACCGCCATGTCGTCCTCGATGGTGACGCCGGGGGCGAAGACGTTGCGGTCACGCTGGTAGCCGTCCTCGGCCTCGGCGTCGAGGTACAGCTCGCGCAGCCGGGGGTGGGCGTCCAGCCGCAGCGCGAACGGATCGTCGGCGGCGGCGGGGGAGCCGTGTGCCCGGTCGTAGTCGCGGGCGTAGCCGTGCCGCCGGCCACCGTCGCCGTAGAAGAAGAGCCGGCCGGCCGCGTACACCTCCACGGGGGTGGCCGCCAACCACCAGTTGACCAGGTCGAAGTGGTGGCTGGCCTTGTGCACCATCAGTCCGCCGGAGGTGGCCTTGTCGCGGTGCCAGCGGCGGAAGTAGTCCGCGCCGTGGCGCACGTCGAGCAGCCACTCGAAGTGCACGGAGCCGATCTCGCCGACCGCACCGTCGGCGAGTAGCCGGCGGACCTGTTCGTGCAGGGGGTTGTAGCGGTAGTTGAACGCGACAGTCACCCGACCGCCGGTCTCGGTGACCGCGTCCAGGATGCGCCGGCAGCGCGGCGCGTCGACTGTCATCGGCTTCTCGGTGATCACCTCGCGGCCGGCGCGCAGCGCGGCCACCACGTACTCGTCGTGGGTGACGTCCAGGCTGGTGACCAGGACGACGTCGACGTGCTCGGAGTCCAGCATGGCCGCGAAGTCACCGGCCGGGTAGGTCGGCACCGGGCGATGCCCCAGCTCGACCAGCCAGCGGTTGTGCGTGTCCATCCGGGTCTGGTTGACGTCGGCGAACGCGACGAGCTCGGCGGTGTCGGCGTGGTCGAGCACCAGGGCCCGGACGAACATCTCCGCCCGCGCGCCGGTGCCCACCACGGCGTACCGGACCCGGCTGCCGGCCCTCGGTGACATGCGGTCGCCTCCCCGGTGATCCTGCAAAGGTTTGCAATGAAGTAATCACGATCAATGCGATTGCGTCAACGGAGGCGATGCAAACGGCGGTAATTATCCGGTTTTGGGCGGCGGTAGGTCACCGCGGGGCGTGGTGGCGCCACAAAGCCGCAACCATTGACCGTTGACACTGGCGCAACCGTTTGCATTAATGGGCCACACCCACGTGACCGCCACCACATCGGACGAAGGGCCAGCCGTGCCAGTCACCATCCGGGACGTCGCCCGGGCGTCCGGTGTGCACATCTCCACCGTGTCCCGCACCTTCTCCGCCCCGCACCTGGTCAACCCGGAAACCCGGGTCCGGGTGCTGGCCTGCGCCGAGGATCTGGGCTATCGGCCGAACCGCGCCGCCCGGGCCCTGATCACCGGGCGTACGCACAACATCGGGTTGATCATCGCGGACATCGCGAACCCGTTCTTCCCGCCGCTGATCAAGGCGGCGGAGAGTCAGGCCCGACACCGCGACTACCACGTCTTCGTGGCCGACACCAACGAGGACCCCGCCGTCGAGGAGGAGTTGGTCCACGCGCTGGCCAAGCAGGTGGACGGCGTGCTGCTGTGCAGCCCACGGATGAGCAACAGCCTGATCGAGCAGCTCAGCCGCGAGGTGCCGGTGGTGGTGGTGAACCGCCAGGTGACCGGCCTGCCCTGCGTGCTGATGGACGTCGGGCAGGGCGCCCGCTCGGCGATCGAGCACCTGGTCGGCCTGGGCCACCGCCGCATCGCGCTGCTCGGTGGCCCGCGCAGCTCGTGGACCAACCGGGAGATGCGTCGCGCCGCCGGCACTGCCGCCCGAGCCGGCGGCGCGGAGCTGACAGTGCTCGGCCCGAACGCGCCCACCGAGACCGGCGGCGCCGCCGTCGCCGAGCAGGTGCGACGCAGCGGTGTGTCGGCAGTGCTCGCCTACAACGACCTGATGGCGATCGGCCTCATCGAAGGGCTGGACGCGCTCGGGGTCCGGGTGCCGCAGGAGGTGAGCGTCGTCGGGGTCGACGACATCACCCTGAGCCGGCTCACCCGCCCCAAACTGACGACGGTGGCCACACCCACCGGGGCCGCCGGCCGGACGGCCGTCGACATGCTGCTGCAACAGGACAGCGAGTCACCGCGCGGCGCGCGGGGACCCGGTGCCGGCACGGCGCTCGGCGTCCGTCGTACCACCGCACAGGTAATGCTCCAGACCGACCTGGTCATCCGCGACTCGACCGGACCGGGCCCGAACGCCCGACCGGCACGTTCCCTGGCCTCATCGCATGGCCCGGACCCGCATTGCCCTGCGGGCCCGGGCATCCCGACCGCGGCCACCGGTGACGCCGTCGCCTCCTAATGCCGAGGAGTGAGCGCACATGCACCCCGCCACGCCCCCCACCGTTGACGCGCCCGTCGGGCGCAATGACCGTACCCCGCTGCCCCGGCGGCGCCTGCTGCGCGGCCTGCTCGCCATGACGGTGGCCGCGCCGCTGATGCTCGGGGCCGCCGCCTGCGGCGACGACGGCGGCGGTTCCGCCGACCCGAACGCCCCGGTCAAGCTCTCCATCTTCTGGTGGGGCGGCGACGCCCGGGCCACGTTGACCGAGGACGTGCTGGCCCTCTACACCCAGAAGCACCCGAACGTGACCTTCGAGAAGACCTGGCAGGCCAACCAGGGCTACTTCGACAAGCTGGCCACCCTCACCGCCGGCGGCAACCCGCCGGACCTGTTCCAGATCGACGACAACTACCTGGCCGAGTACGCGGCCCGCAACACCACGCTCGACCTGACCTCCTACCAGAAGTCGGGGAAGCTGGACACCTCCAAATTCCCCGAGAGCCTCTGGCAGTACGGCGTTGTCGACGGCAAGCTCGCCGGGCTGGCCGCCGGGGAGAACACCCAGGGCCTGGTCTACAACAAGACGCTGCTGACCACGCACAACCTGCCCGAGCCGACCACCGGGATGTCGTGGGAGCAGCACATCGCCTGGGCCGAGCAGGTCACCGCGAAGACCAAGGTGCCCGGCACCCAGGACCCGAGCGCCGACTACAAGGCGTTCTGGGTGTGGCTGCGCCAACAGGGCAAGGACCTCTACCAGGGCAAGGAGTTGGGCTTCACCGCCGAGGACGTGACCAAGTGGTTCGAGCTGTGGAAGGGCGCCCGCGACCGCAGGGCCACCCCGACCGCCGACGTCATCCACGAGGGCAACTCCAGCGACGTCACCAAGCAACTGGTGGTCACCGGCAAGTCGGCGACCTCCTGGGTGTGGGCCAACCAGATGCCCGACCTGAAGAAGAACACAAAGGACGAGCTGGGCGTGATCGCCTATCCCGGTGACCCCAGCGCGCAGTGGGCCCGGGCCTCGATGTACTGGTCGGTCTTCAAGGGCAGCAAGAACAGGGACGTCGCCGTCGATGTGATCAACTTCCTGAACAACGACGTCGGGGCGGTCAAGCTGCTCGGCACCGACCGGGGCCTGCCGTCCAACCTGGACCTGCGCCGGACGGTCAGCGACGACACCACCGACCCCGCGATGAAGCAGTCGATCGCCGTCGAGGCCGAGCTGACCCAGAAGTTCGGCCCGTCGCCACAGGTGCCGATCAAGGGGCACAGCAAGGTCAAGTCCGAGCTGATCAAGGCCGCCGAGAACGCCCAGTACGGCCGGGCCACCCCCGCCGAGGCCGCCACCCAGTTCGTCGAGGCGTGCAAGTCCGCCATCGCCTGACCGCCCGCGACGAGAGGAGCTGCTCGTGGCGTTGACCACGGCGCCCGACCCGACCCGACGCGGCCCCGGATCCCCCCGGGCCCACGCCCAGCGGCGTGGGCCCGGACGCCTCCGGCACAGCGAAGGTCTGGCGGGGTACGTCTTCCTGTCGCCGTGGCTCATCGGCCTGATGGGTGTCACGGCGATCCCCATGCTGCTGTCGCTCTACCTGAGCTTCACCGACTACGACATCCTCACCCCCTTCTCCGAGGCGCGGTGGGTGGGGCTGGCCAACTACGAGCGGATGTTCACCGCCGACCCGTCGTACTGGCACGCGGTCCGGGTGACAGTGACCTTCGCGCTGGTCGCCGTACCGCTGAAGCTGGCCGCGGCGCTCGGCGTGGCGCTGCTGCTCAACCGCGCCTGGCGCGGCGTCGGGCTGTTCCGTGGGCTGTTCTACCTGCCGTCGCTGCTCGGCGGCAGCGTCGCCCTGGCCATCGTCTGGGTCAACATGTTCAACCGCGACGGGGCGTTCAACTCGCTGCTGAGCCTCTTCGGCGTCACCGGCAGACCGTGGGTCAACGACCCGGACTGGGCCCTGGAGACCCTGATGGTGCTTGCCATCTGGCAGTTCGGCGCACCGATGGTGATCTTCCTGGCCGGGCTCAAGCAGGTGCCCACCGAGCTGTACGAGGCCGCCTCCGTCGACGGCGCCGGCCGGTTCCGCCAGTTCCGCAACGTCACACTGCCGATGCTCTCCCCGGTGATCTTCTTCAACCTGGTGCTGGAGACGATCAACGGGTTCCAGGGCTTCACCGCCGCGTTCGTGCTCAGCAACGGCACCGGAGGCCCTGTCGACTCGACGCTGATGTACACGCTGAACCTCTACATCACCGGCTTCACCGAACTCCAGATGGGCTACGCCTCGGCGATGGCCTGGGTGTTCCTGCTCGCCATCGCGGTCATCACCGCGATCTTCTTCAGCACCGGACGGTTCTGGGTGCACTACTCCGACGGGGAGGACCGGTGACGGTGATCCCGACGGCCGACGTACCGACCGGACCGGCGTCCACCGCGCGTCGACGCACCGGCGGTCGATCGGTGCTGCGACTGCTGATCCTGGTGGCGATCGTCGCAGTGGTGCTCTACCCGCTGATCTGGATGGTCGGCACCTCGGTGAAGTCCCCGGAGGAGATCGTCAACAACGTCGGCCTGCTGCCGCAGCGGTTCTCCCCGGGCAACTACACCGCCGGGTGGTCCAACTTCGACGTCAGCTTCGGCCGGTTCTTCCTCAACAGCGCGATGGTCAGCCTGCTCACCGTCGTCGGCAACGGGCTCTCCTGCCTGCTGGCCGCGTACGCCTTCGCCCGGCTGCGGTTCCGGCTGCGCGGGGTGTGGTTCGCCGTCATGATCGGCACGCTGCTGCTGCCCCAACACGTGCTGATCGTGCCGCAGTACATCCTGTTCCGGACGCTCGGGCTGGTCGGCGGCGAATGGCCGTACCTGCCACTGCTCGTCCCGCAGTTCCTGGCCACCGAGGCGTTCTTCGTCTTCCTGATGGTGCAGTTCATGCGGGGCATCCCCCGCGAGCTGGACGAGGCGGCCCGGATCGACGGCGCCGGCCCGTACGGCATCTTCCGGCACATCATCCTGCCGCTGAGCCGCCCCGCGCTGGTCACCACGGCGATCTTCTCGTTCATCTGGACCTGGAACGACTTCTTCCGCCAGCTGGTCTTCCTGTCCCAACTGGAGGACTACACGGTGCCTGTCGCGTTGACCCTGTTCATCGACTCGACGAGCCAGAGCGCGGTCGGGCCGATGTTCGCCATGTCGGTGCTGTCACTGCTGCCGGTCTTCCTGTTCTTCGTCGCCTTCCAGCGGATGCTCGTCGAGGGGATCAACACCAGTGGCATCAAGGGCTGAACCGGCGACGGACACCGCCGATCGGCGGGACTGGCGGGACGTCGCCCGCGACGCCGCCGACCTGGCGCTGCTCGGCATCCTGCTGACCCTCGCCGCCGCACCCCTGCTCACCGCGGCGGCGGCGGCCGGCACCGCCAGCGCGGCGGTGCACGACTGGACGCGCACCGGCAGTTGGCCGTCGGCGCGGGCCACAGTGCGCCGGTTCGGCCGTTCGGTGCTGCCGGGCGTGCCGGTCAGCCTGCTCACGATCGCCGTGGCCGGGCTGCTCGCCGCCGACCTGGCGGCGCTGGCCACCGGTCGGGTGCCGGGCGGGCCGCCGGCGCTGCTGGTGACCGCTCTCGTCGCGGCCGGCCTGACCGGGTACGCCGGGCTGGTCGTCGTCGAGGTGGGCGGCAACGGGGGTGGGCGGTGGCGGGCGGCGGCCCGGTCCACCGCCCGCGCCTGCCTCGACGCCCCCACCCGCTGGGCCGCGCTCGCCGGGGTGACCGCGCTGGCCGGGCTGCTCGCCGTGCTGGTCACCCCGGTCGCGGTGCCGATCCTCGCCGGGTACACCGTGGCCGCCCTGCACGCCGTCGCCGGCCGCCGGCCGGTCCCGGTCCGGGTCGTCGGTCGCCGGCCGGTCCCGGTCCAAGTCGCCGGTCGCCGGCCGGTCCCTGCCGATCAGGAGTCGCCGTGAGCGCGGAGCACGCGTCCGGGCTCGGCCCCACGGGCGACGGCGGCGACCAGTCGGCGCGGCTGTTGGTCGGGGGCACGGAGGTGGCCCGGTACGTTGTCGACCCGGCGCTGGACGCGCGGCACGGGCCGCGGCCGTACCTGCATCCGGTCCGCACCCTGGGCGGCACTGTGGTCACCGACGCGCTGCCCGCCGACCACGTCTGGCACCTCGGCGCCTCCCTGGCCGTGCCGGACGTCAACGGCTCCAACCTCTGGGGCGGGCGCACCTACGTGCGCGACGTCGGCTACACCTGGCGTGACGACCACGGGCGGATCGCGCACACCGGGTGGTCGGAGCGGTCCGCCGACCGGCTGGCCCACCGGCTCGAGTGGCGCGACCCGCGGGGGACGGTGCTGCTCACCGAGCGTCGCCGGCTCAGCGCGGTCCCGCTGATCGGCGCGGGACCGGCCGAGGAGCTGTCGGCCTGGCGGCTGGACGTGGACTACACCCTCGGTGCCCCGGCTGGGCAGGACGTGCGGCTGGGTAGCCCGACCACCAACGGCCGCCCGGACCGGGCCGGCTACGGCGGGTTCTTCTGGCGGGCGGTCTCGGCCGGGCCCGCGTCGGTGTTCAGCGCCTCGGCGACGGGGGAGGAGGCGGTCAACGGTTCCGCCGAGCCGTGGGTCGCCCTGGTCGGGACCGGGCCGGACGGGCGGGCGTACACCCTGGTTTTCAGCGGGCTCGGTGACGGCGACCTGTGGTTCACGCGGACCGCGATGTACCCGGGCGTGGGGGTGGCGTTCGCGTTCGAGCGGGCGGTCACCATCGCGGCCGGCACGACGCGGCGGGGCCGGCACGCGGTGGTCGTCGCCGACGGTGCCCTGGACTCCGCCACCGTCGCGGCCCTGGCCGCCGGGAGGATGGAGCCGCAACCCCGCCCCTGACGTGTCCGCGGCCCCTTATCCTCGAGGGGATATGCCAACCGGTGCGGGCGCCGTCCGCGTGACGGCTTACTGGAGGCCCTGATGAGCGGGAACGATCGACCCGAGGGCATCAGTCCGACAGCGGTGGAGAGCGCACCCGGGCTGTGGCGCATCGATCTGCAGAAACACGATCTCAGCATTCCTGGACGCGAGGTCATCCAGACTCGGGTGGAATTCACACCGGACTCACCACCGTTCAAGCACTTCCATCCCGGCGAAGAGATCATCTGCGTTCTGCAGGGATCTCTGGAATATTCGATCGAGGGCCAGTCGCCGGTGGTGTGCAATGCCGGTGACGCTCTCACCGTTCCGTACGGTGTCCACCACCAGGCCCGCAATGTCGGCAACGCCGTAGCTGTCGAACTGGCCACCTACGTCGTCGAGAAAGGCAAGCCGCTCCTCACCAAGGTGGAGTGAACCGGTGCCGGGCGGTGCGCTCAGCGGGACCGGTCGATCAGCTCGCGGACTGCCACCTGGTACGCGGGCTGGGTGTGGTAGGGCCAGTGCCGCTCGATCGGAGGTGGCACGGTGTCCGCCGGGTCGATGGCCAGACTGCGGGGATCTCGAAGTCGAATGTCGACGTCTCCGGCCGCTGGGTCGGCGCAGGGCGACGCGGTGCCCGGGGCGCGGGGAAAGGTCGGCCCGCCGATCGGGTCGGTGTCCCGCCAGAGGTTGCGCCACCGCCATCCGATCCGCCCGCCCAGGTCGCAGAGCGTCTCCGGCCCCAGGTAGGCCGGATAGAGCCGGGCGTAGGTGCGCCGCAGCGGTGAGCCGTAGGTCAACAGCGAGAGCCTGGCCAGCACGGACGGCGGTAGTTGCAGGATGGTGGCGGCGGCGAGCACCGAGCCGTGGCTGTGCCCGGAGAGGACCACCGGCCCTCGCGCGGTGAGCCCGGTGATCCGTTTCGCCAGCTCCGGGACCGCGCGGGCGGCATAACAGGGCGGCGCGAACGGGTGGACGGTGCGAGGCCAGAAGGTGCCAAGGTCCCACAGCACCGCCACCACCCGGCGGGTCTGGGACGACCGGTACGCGCGGAAACCGAGCACCATCAGGCAGATCACCAACAGGCTGATCACCCAGACGCCCGCGTCGGTGACGTAGGCGGCGAGGACGGCGAGGGCGCCGCCGTGCCCGCCGAGCCGGGCGGCGAGCTGGGTGGGACCGATCCCGATCACGTCGAAGGCGACGGTGGCCAGCCCGAGCGACGCGATCACCAGGAACGCGATGAGCACCGGGCCCAGTTCCTCGGTCAACCGGGACCGTGCGATGGCCTCCCGGACGAGGCGCAGCCGGCTCGCGTCCTCCGCCGGCACGTCCGGGTAGTCCCGCTCGATGATCCGCGCCGCCAGCCCACGTCGCCGCCGCCGGGTCAGCAGGAGAGTCGCCGAGGTCGCCGCCGCGCCGATCAGCAGCGCGGCGAGCCCGGCGAGCGCGGCCCACCAGTAGGCGACCGGCGGATCCAGCGGGCCGACGGTCGGCGAGTCGGGCCGGATCGGATCGGGGATGTCGCCGTGGTCCAGGACGTCCGCGACACGGTAGACCAGGGTGGCCGTGAAGGCGGCGCCGACGCTCGCCGACGCAGCCGCCATGATCGGAGTGCCGAGCCCGCGCAGAGGAGGGCGGTCGTCGCCGCGGGCAGCACGCTGGCGGACGTACGTGACGACGGTGAGCACGACGAGCAGGACGCCCTGCGCGGCGACCACCCCGGCGGCGGCCCCCTCGTACCCGGGCAGTTTGCCCGAGCCGGACGGCGCCCCGCCCGCCAGCACGGCGGAGATGAGACACAGCACTGTCACCCCCGCGGTGGCCGCCCACAGGGGGCGTAGAACCCGTCGGGCCTTCGCCGGGTTGGCCGGCGTGGGCAGGGAGAGCAGGACCACGCCGACCACGAGCAGCCCGACGGCCATGCCGAACAGGGCGAGGTGACCGGGCGCACCGACCCCACCCGGCGAGACGCCGGCGAGCAGGGCGACGTTCAGCGTCCCGACGCCGAGCGCCACGTGAACCTGACGCAGCCAACCGGTGGTCTGCTCGTCGTGCCAGAAGCTGGCATCGGCGAGGCTCTCGGTCCGAGCGCCGCTGAGTGGTTGCGCCGATGACGGGCCGAACCCCTCGAAAGCCCGCGCCGACCGGGCGCCGATGGCCCAGACGGTCCGCAGCGCCAGCAGTGGGACGACCGACAGCAGAGCCAGCCGGGGGCCGGACGGGAGCGCGTAGAGCCAGGCCAGGTAGGGGCGGCTGGCCCGGCACCCGGGGTACGGCACGCACTGCCAGCCGACCAGGTCCAGCGCGACACCCACGATCGCCAGCACGAACGTAGAAGTGAGGGTGCCGGCGAGCAGGCGGCACAGCATGCCGAGCAGGCCCCACCGGTCCCGCCCCGGCGGTCGCAGCCAGATCGCGAGGTTGCTCAGCATGAAGGGCAACAACAGCAACATCGAGGCCGTCCGTACCGCCGCCCCTGCGGTCAGCGAACCCCAGCGGTACGCCTCGACGGCGACTCCGGCCGTCGCCCCGCCAGCGGCGCCGCTCGCGGGCCGGGGCCGGAAGAAGCCCGCGTGCGCGTCCCCGGCGACGCGGACCACGATCGGGTGGTCGAGGATCCGTTCCGCTGTGACTCCGGAGATGCCGTGCACGCGCAGCTCCACTGCGTCGCACTGCGGCGTCCTGTCCACGCCGTCAGGGTCACAGACAATCCAGGCTTCCGTTGCCGATACCGCAAACGTTCAACGGGCGGGCAGTGCGACGGTGACCCGGACGGCCTTGACGATCGCCGGGATCGACCCGATCAGCAGCACCAGCCCCCAGATGATCGCGATCACCGCGAAGACCAGCGCCGCCACGTCGTCGACGATGCTGACCAGGATCACCGGCACCAGGTTGTGCAGGAACTCCAGGACGACAGTGCACAGCAGGGTGGTGAGGATCAGCAGGACGAGGCCCTTGTTCTGCAGGAAGCGCGGCTGGGCCAGCACCAGCAGCCCGGCCCACACCAGCTTGAGCAGCAGCACCAGCCCGAGCAGCACCGCCGCCTCGCCGACCGGGAAGAACCCCCACAGCGCCAGGTACGCGAGCGTGCCGAACGGGACAGCCAGGAACAACGACACCATGATCATCAGTTCCACGAAGGCGATGATCAGCGCGATCAGCCCGACGATGATCAGGATGATCGAGAAGATCAGGCTGGCGACGCCCTGCACCCGGCCCTGGACGCGTTCGGGCAGCAGCATGCCCAGGCAGAACAGCCCGGTGCTCCAGACCGCCACCGCGTCGATCAACGCCAGGTAGCCGGTGCCCCGGCCGGAGGGCTCGCTGACCCCGGACACGTCGTCGAGGTCCACCTCCAGCGCGCCGGCGCTGTCTGCGAGGGCCGCGCCGGCGTCGGCGCCGCCCAGCAGCAGCCCGGCACCCAACTCGACACCGATCGCCAGGACGATGGCGAGCATCGCCAGCAGCAGGAACGGCTTACGCAGGTCACCCATCGCGGCACCTTCCTCTCCGGCCACGGCGTGGCCACGGTGATCGGGCCACGGCGTGGCCACGGTGATCGGGCCACGGCGTGGCCACGGTGATCGGGTCAGGACGTGGCCACGACGACAGTGCAGCCACCGAGGCCGGGGCAGGTCAGGCCGACCTCGGTGGCCTGGTCGACGGCGACCTTCGCCACCGCGCCGGTGCCGTCGGGCGCCGGCTCGACCTCGTCGCGGATGGTGAGGTCGGCGTCGCCGGGCGCCGGCGCGACGACAGTGAACCGTGCCGCACTGCGCAGCACCAGGGTGCGCAGTCCGCCCGGGTCGGCGACCCGCACCACGCACCTGCCGGAGAACGTCAACCGGCCCGTCTCGTCGGCGCAGTCGGCGTCGACAGTGGCCGGGTCCACCGCCGCACGCTCGCCGCCGAGCGCCGCCAACCGGTCGACCAACCCGTGCCGGGCGCCCGGATCACCCCGGTCGCGGTCGCCGCCCACGCCGACCGCGACCACGAACAGCGCCACCAGCAGCACGGCGAGCAGCCCCAGCAGCGTCTTCTGCCGGCCACTCATCGCGCCACGGCCTGCGCCACGAGCTCGGTGAACCGGATCTCGTCGACGCCCGCGAAGTAGCGGTTGGTGCCCTGCGTCTTGCCCACCACCGCCAGGGTGACCCGGTGCGGGCCCCTGGTCAGCCGGACCGTGCCGACGTCCAGGAACTCCGTCTTCTGCACCTTGGGTGTGAAGCCGAGGAACGCCCCGCCGACCTGCGTGCCGTCGATGGCGAAGACGGTGTTGGCGTAGTCGAACGACGTGCTCCGCACCGCCGCGAAGCGCCAGGTGCCGTCCGCCGGGATCTGGAGCGTCACGGTGACCTGATCGCCGATGGCCAACCCCTGGAAGAACAACTGCTTGTCCCCGGACCAGGTCACCCCGCAGCAGTTGGGCTGCGCCACCACGACCGCCCCGCTGGTCCGAGGTGACTCCACCACCGCACCCTCCACCAGGCTCTCGGCCTCGATGGTCACCACCCGCGGCTCGCCGGGAGCCGGCTCGCCGTCGCGGGTCAGCAAGACCACCGCCACGCCCGCCACCACAAGCACCAACGCCGCCGCGGCGGCGATCCACAACCACGGGGTACGCCGGGGCGGCGCGACCGCCCGCACCTCGTACGTGACCCGACCGCTGGACCGGGAGCTCTCCTCCGGCGCGGTGTTCGCCGAGTACGCGAACCCGGTCATGTCGTAACGCCGAGGCGGGGTGCCGGCGGGCACGGCGAGCTTGACCAGGAACGACACCGAGCCCTGCCCGGGTACCACCCGCTGTGGCTCGGCGACGGTGAACCACGCCCGCTGCGAGCCGTCACCGGGCGCCACGTCGAACACCACAGTGTCCGGCGCGTTGCCCGGGTTGGAGACGGTGAAGGTCAGCTCGCCGCTGTTGCGCGGATCGAGGGTGAACTGCTCGGCGGCGGCGACGACCGCCCATTCGGTGGTCATGACGACTCCTCTTCCAGGACGATCTCGACGGTGGTCGAGGCGGGCTTCTCCGCCTCGACGATGCGGGTGATCACGGCGAGTTGGCCGGCGGCGGCGGCGGGGACCCGCACCACGACGTGGAAGGGCCGTTCGGCTGGCTCGTCGATCGCGAAGCCCGGCATCCCGGTGGCCAGCTCCAGGGCCCGCCGCAAGCCGTACGGGGTGCCGCGCCACCGGGCCAGCAGCGCGGCGTTGGCCACCAGGTCGCGCAGCCGCCCCACCGGCAGCGGCAGCGGGGCGTCCGGCCGGGGCGAGGCCACCACGTGGTCCATCGCCACCCAGCGGGTCAACCGCACGACCAGCGCGTCCGGCGCCCGGTACGGGTCGAACAGGGCGTCCACCTCGGCGAGGATCGCCTCGTCCGGGGCGTGCAGCCCCTCCATCACGTCCAGCAGCGCCCAGAGCACGCTGCCGGGCACGCAGGCCCGCTGGTAGGCGGCGGGCAGCAGCCGTTCAATCGCCGAACGTCGCATCCTGGCGCACCACCTCGATGTCGTGCTCGCCGGAGCAGAGCAGCCAGGTATCCGGGACGGTCACCACGTCGGCGGTGGCCTGGTTGGCGCTGGGCGTCCAGTCCACCGCGTTGGCGCTGCGGTGCACGCCGCGTTCGCCGCCGGCCAGGATCAGCCGCTCCGCCGGCCCGGCCGCCGGGCCGCCCGTTCCGCCGGCTGGGCTGCCGCCCGGTCCGCCGCCGGCTGGGCTGCCGCCGGCCGGACCGCCCACCGCGATGGCGTCCACCGGCACGAACCGGGTCCGGTCGCGCAGCGGCAACCCGCAGTTGACCGACACCGGTTGCCACTGCGGCTGTGCGCCAAGGGTGTCCAGCCGCAGCACCCCGCCGCTCTGCGTCGCCGCCACCGCGAGCTGGCCGGCGAACGCCAGGTCGCGGCAGGTGCCGCCGATCCAGCCGTTCTGCACCGGCTGCCACTTCACATCGGACTCGAACAACCGGGTGCGGTGGCAACCCTGTCCGGGCTTCTTCGGGTCCGGCTCGCCGGCGCCGCTCCACAGCAGCGTCGCCGGGCCGTCGTACTGCACGGCGAGCACCCGGTTGTCCACGTTGGCCAGGCCCACGTGGACGAAGCTGCCCGGTCGGCCACCGGCGGTCGACAGGTACACCCCGAAGCCGGCCTGCGCGGCCACCGCCACCCCCGGCGCGCCCCGCTCCGAGACGAACGCGCGCACCGCGTAGAACCCCCGATCGGCATCCGACGGGTCGACCAGAATCTGCAACGGCACCGCCCCGGGCAGCAACGACACCTCGTACAGGCCGGTGTCGGTGGCCACCAGCAGCGCGCCCGCGCCGTCGCGGTCCAGCCAGGCCACGTCGGAGATCCGCGCGTCCAGGTCGGTCAGCAGGGACCACGTCTCGCCCAGGTCGGTGCTCAGGTGCACCCGGGAGCCGCCGGACGACCGGAGCGTCACCACGGCCACCGAGCCGGCACGCGCGACGATGCCCGGCCGCACCGGCGCGGGCGCGGGCGCCACCCGCAGCACCGTCTCATCGTCGAACCGGCCGGCCGGCTCCCAACCGGCGCCGCCGTTGCTGGAACGGAACAGCACCGGACCGCGGCCGGCGTACCAGGTGCGCGGCTGGTACTTGTCGACGGCGAGGGCGCGTACCTCGGCGTCGGGGGCCTCGTCGACAACGAACCGGACCGACTCGACGTAGCGCACGCCCGGCTCGGCGTGCTCCAGCAGCCGGTACACGTTGGACGCCCGCAGTGGCTCGCCGAACGGCCAGCCGGTCGGGTTGAGCGCGGTCGGCAGCGGGCTCAACGTCTGGTGCAGCCGGTCGTGGATCCGGCGGCGTACCGCGTCCACGTCCTCCTCCCGGCGGACCACCACCCGGGCCCGGACCGACACCGCCTTGAACCGGGCCCAGGTGGCCCGGGACCGGATGCCGACCATCCGGCGCTCCTCCAGGTCCGCCTCCACCCGGGTGCGCGCCTCGGGCACCTCGTGCTCGCGCAGCACCGCCACCGGCAGCCGGCCACCGGGGCGGGCCGTCGGCGGCACGTACGGCACCAGCACCACCTCGACCTCACCGGGCCGGGCGAAGCTGTACACCGCCGCGCGGGTGAACGCCCGAGCCCGTGCCACCGCCCCGGAGCTGGTGGCGAGGACCTCGAAGTCGCGGGCGGTGACCGCCCGTTGCTGGGCGAAGAACTCGTACGGGCCGCGCAGCAGCACCGACTCCAACGCCTCCACCTCCCGGCCGCCGGCCGCCGGGGCGGGGTTGTCCACGCGTACCCCGGGTAGCGGGTCGCGCAGGCTGGTCAGCGTGCCCGCCGCCACGTTGCCGGTGGGTCCGCCACCGGCGCGGTACCAGAGCCGGACCTGCCGCCCGGCCGGCGGCACCGCCGCCACTGTCACCGGCGCGGGGCCGGCCGGCGCGCTGTCGCCGGGCGCGGCCGGCGGTCGCAGGTCCAGGGCCGGGGCGAAGGTGACGGTGCCCGAGCAGCGATCCACCAGGTACGCCTTGGCCTGCGGGCCGAGCCCGGCGAAGCTGTCCACCGGCAGCCAGATCTCGAACGTGCGGCCGTCGTGCTCCCGGGCCGCCGCGCCCAGCTCGACAGTGCCGGCCGGCACCTCCACGCCGAGCAGCAGGTCCAGTGCCTCGGCGGTGTGCGTCAGCGGCGCGTGGGCGGCCCGCAGCACCTGCCCCGGCTGGCCGGTGCCCACGCCGAGCAGCTCGGCCTCGACCGGCTCGCAGTGGTGCATGCGTACCGTCACCGACGTCTCGTCGGCGGGCAGCAGCGTCGGCTCGGTGGTGACGAACACGACCGGCCGGGGGTCCGCGCCGCGCGCCGCCGCGACCCGCAGCCCGGCCGGGATCCGGATGGCGCCCCGGTCGCCGCCGCTGCGGCTGAACCGGACGTCCGCCCAGGCCGCGGTCGGTGCGTGCCGGGTGACCCCGAGCAGGTTCAGGAACGAGACGTACGCCTTCTCCGGCAACTGGTTCAACCGGTAGATCATCACCTCGGTCAGGTGCGCGAACGCCTCCACCAGCGCCATCCCCGGGTCGTGCGCCGACAGGTCGGTCCACGCCGGGCAGGACTGCCGGATGCGTTCCCGGGCCTCGGTGACGAGGTCGAGGAACCCACGATCGTCCAGGTGCGGCACGGGCAGCGTCATGACGGTCCTCCCTGCGCGGGCTCGTCGGCGGGGAGCAGGTCCACGGAGAAGACCAGTTGCCCGGGTGTCAGGCTGGCGCGCACCCGGTAGTCCAACCGGATCACCAGCCGCCACGCGTCGTCCGGGTCCGGCCCGGCGTCGACGTCGATCACCTCGACCCGCGGCTCCCACCGCGCGATGGCCTGCCGGACGTAGTGGATGGCCAGACCGGCAGTGGTGTCGTCGTTGGGCGCGAAGACGAGCCGGTGCAGCCGGGAGCCGTACCCGGGTCGCATCAGCCGCTCGCCCGGCGTCGTCGACAGGAGCAGGAACAGCGCCTGCCGTACGCTCTCGTCGCCCTCGGTCATCGCCAGGCCGCCGGCCGCGGTGAGGGCCAGGCCGCCGCCCCGCCCCGCGTCGAAGCCGGCCCCGACGAAGCGGAACGCCCTCACCGGTCCGCCCCCAGGAACCGCTGGCGGGGGTCCCGGACGGTGTGGTGGACCAGCCCCGGCGGTGTGCCGTCGGTGAACCCCTCCAGGTGCGACAGCACCACCCGGTGCCCGCCGACGCGGACCCAGTCGCTGTAGCCGACCCGGACGGTCACCGTCTTGGTGCACGGCTTGATCGTCGGACCGTAGTTGGGGCAGGCTTTGATGTCGCGCCCTTCCGGGTCGGTGTCCACCAGCACGGGTACGCCGGTGACGGTCACCCACTGCTGCGAGGGTCGGTTCTCGACCCGGCCGTCGTGATCGCAGGTGATCACGGAGTCCCTGTGGATCCAGCGCATCAGCCGCCTCCTTCGTGGTGGGCGCGGGCCAGCGAACGGGCCTGCCGCGCCGCGGTGGTCGGGTCCTCGGTCGACTCCGCGTGCAGGAAGTCCACGCTGCGGGCGCGGACCACAATGGCCCGGCCGGGCGCGGAGATCACCAGGTCGGATGCCGCGTGCAGGGTGGCCAGCTCCGGGGTCAGCTCCAGGAAGCTGCCACCCTCGGTGGCCAGTCGCAGGCTGCGACGCACGTCGTCGACGACGATCGACTGCCCGCCGGCGGTGCGCAGCGTCCAGCGCCGCGCCCGGCCGTCGTCGATGCCCGCGTCGTACGGCTCGACGGCGCCGAACAGCGAACCGAGCACGATGCCCGAGGCCGGCTCGCCGCCGGGCAGCACCACCAGCACTGTGTCGTCCGGATCCGGCAGCGCCACCAGACCCTTGCCCCGCCCCGCGCCGGGGCAGAGCACGGCGAGCCAGCCGGCGTCCAGGTCCCCGTACGCCGGCAGGGTCAGGCGGACCCGGCCCAACCCGTCCGGGTCGGCGACGTCGGTGACGGTGCCGAGGGTGACCATCGCACCGCCGGGCGGGGCCGCCGGGGTGGCCGGCGGCACTGTGGAGAACCGCGTCAGATGCCCGTTGCCGTCGACGGTGTGCACCACCTCGGTCAGCACGTACGCCCCGGCGACCGGGTCGGGCACACCGCTCAGCTCGACCCGTCGGCCCGGCCGCAGCGCCGGATCGCCCTCGGCCACCCCCTCGGCGGTGACCAGAGTGGCCGCCCGGGTGTCCAGCCGCGCCTGGGCCAACGCCGCCAACTCGTCGTCGCTGCGGCCCGGCTGGTCGACGGCGGTGCGGACCCCGTCGGCACCGACATCGGCCGGGTCCGGTCGGTCGAACGCCGGTCGGCCACACCGCGCCTCGTCGGCCTGCTGGCTGATCACCTCGGCCCGCTGCGGGTGCCAGCCCAGCACGGCGCTGGCACCGCTGGCCTGGTCGGCGTTCGTGGACAGGCGCAGGGTGTGCACGCTCGCGCCGAGGGCCAGCGCGACCGGCTCTCCGTAGCCCGCGAGGGTGACCAGCCGGACCGCGTCGCCGTCGGCGGCCAGGTGCAGCCCGGCCCGGCCGGCCACCTCACGCAGCAGCTCCAGATCACTGTGCCGGTGCTGCAACAACCGGTCCAACCGTGGCCCGTCGACCTCCGCGCTCACCTCCAGCCCCACCGCGCCGCACAGCTCCCGGGCCAGCTCGACGGCGGTCACCGAGGTGAAGACCCGCAACCCCTGACGCTTACGCAGCCGGTGCAGCGGGTCGTACGCCCGCAGTCGCAGCACCGCCGCCCCGTCGCCGGCGTACTCGACCTCCACGGCGGTGACCTCCCCGCTGAACAGGGCGTCGTCCTGGTCGGCGAGCCGGATGTCGAGCGTCGTGCCGGGGCGCACGGCCGGGTCGAACGCGCCGACGCCGACGGAGGTGGCGAGCACCAGCTCCGCCTGGGTGGGCTGGTCCAGCCGTGCCGCCACCCGCAGTGAGCGGATCCGCTGACGGACCGCGGCGGTCAGCTCGGCGCCGTCGAGCAGGACGATCAAGGCCCGGGGCGCGACGCTTGTCACGGCGTACCCCCGGGGTTGCCCGGCCGGGTGCTGACCGCCGCGGTGGCGTCGGGGTTGCCCGGCCCGGTGCCGGCGAGCGACGCGCCGGTGCGCACCGCGCCGACCACCGCCTGAGCCATCCCGGCCAGTGCACCGGCGAAGGCCGAGCCGTTCCCGGGTACGCCGCCGGCGCGGGTGCCGGCGGGTGGTGGCACGGCGAGGGTGGTGCCGGCCGGCACCGCCAGCGGGTCGGTGATCCGGTTGTGTTCGGCCAGCAGACGCCAGCGCAGCGGCGAGCCGAGCGCGTCGTTGGCCAGCAGGTCGAAACGCACGCCGGAACGGCCCGGCTCCGCCGCGCCGTCGCCAGCGGCGATCACCGCGCTGCCCGGTGCGGCGGTCGGTGTGCTCGTCGCGGCCAACTCCTCGGCGAAACCGGCCTCGGCCTGGTCGGCCGTCTCGGCGGCGCGGACCAGCTTCAGCCGCAGCCAGGAACGCCGGGGCGAGCCGGTGCCGGTGAACGCGTCGAACCGCTCCGCCACCGCGATGATCACGCCGGGCACGTTCCAGGTCTTTCCCCAGACCAGCCGGACCAGCGGCGGGCGCAGCCAACCATGCTCGGCGGCCGAGTTCTCCGCGAGCATCCACAGGGGACGGGTGAGCACCCGCACGTCGGCCGGACGGACCTGCGCCTGGACGAACTCGACGTCGAACAGCAGGTCGAGCACCAGCTCGGTCCGGCCGCCGCCGGTGAAGACCAGCGGGTCGTCGGCCAGCCCGGATCCGGTGAGCTGCCCGCCGCCGGCACCCCGATGGCGTACGCCGGCGAGCCGGGTCACCTGCACGGTCTCCGGGTTGAGCAGGCAGTCCACCCGCTCGCCGGAGGAGTCGATGAGGAAGGCGACGCGCTCCATCAGCCACCCGCCTGTTCCCGGTCGAGTCGACCGAGTTGGGTGGTGTCCAGCGCGTCGGCCGGCACCGTCCACAGGGTCGCGTCGTCCGGCAGCGCCGGCCACGGGTCGGTGACCGCTGACTCGACAGTGGCCGCCCGTGGTCCGGTGCCCGTCGACCGTCCACCGCCGGTCGGGCCGCGCCCCCAGCCACCGGGCCAGGTCCCGCCGCCGACCGCAGCGGTCTCGTCGATGTGCCGTCGGAGCGGTTGTCCGCCCGGTCGCCGGGGTCGTGCCGGTTCGTCGGGCAGTGCCGGCCAGGGCCATTCGCCAGTGGCGCGCCCCTCGATCGTCGTGCCCCCGACGCCCGCCGGCACTGTCGCGCCCGCCGAACCGGTCCACGCCGCGACCCCGTCGGCCGCGTCAATTTCCGACGCCCCACCCCCCGCCGCGCCCGGTCGCGACGTCCGGTTCCGGCCCGGTGCAGCGCCAGCCGGGCCGCCCGAAAACCCGCGTCGGTCGTCCGCCGACCCGGGTTGGCCCGATCGACTGCGACTCTGGCCGCCTCCCGACCCGGCCGGGTCATCCCGGACTGGCCGCGGACCACCCGACCGGCCGTCAGCAGCGGCGCCGGAAGGGTCCGCCCACCGTGCACCGAGGGGAGCGTGGGGCGTGGTTCGGGTGGGCGCGGGGGTGCCGTCACCCCACCCGTCCCGTCGCACCGATCCCTGCGGCCCTGCCGCTGCGCCCGGGCCGACGCGCCCTGCCCAGGTGTCCGGCAGCGATGACGCGCGGGGTCGGGGCGCCGCGCCGCCGCCAACCGAGCCGGCGTCGCCGGTCCCCGTGCCGACCGAGCGGGCGTCGCCGGTCCCCGTGCCGACCGAGCGGGCGACGCCGGCCCCCGTACCGTCCGGTCCGGCGTCGCCGGCCCCCGTGCCGACGCCGGCCCCCGTACCGTCCGAGCCGGCGTCGCCGGCCCCCGTGCCGACCGAGCGGGCATCGCCGGTCCCCGTGCCGTCCGGTTCGGCGCCCGCCGGTGACGAGCGACCCGACCGCCCGGTCCCGTTCGCCGAGCGCGTCCCGTCCTGCTCCGCGAAGCCACGCCCCCCAGCAGCGCCGGTTCCCCGCACGCTGCCGGTTCCCTGCACGCTGCCGCTGCCCCGCACGCTGCCGGTTCCCTGCACGCTGGTGGGACCGGTCGCGCTGCTGGTGCTGCCGAACGGGCCGTGCGTGGCGGGTGCCGCAGCATCGACGGCGGTCGCCCTGGTTTCGCCGCGCCGGTCGTCGCGGACCTGTGCGTCGTCGGAGCCGCGCGGGGGCAGATCGAGGTCCACATCGTGCAGCAGGCCGGGCGCGTGGGCGGCGACCAGGTCGAGCCAGTGTTGCGGAGGTTCGCCAAAGCGGCGCGGGCCCGCCGTCGGCGCGTCCACCGTCGACAGTGCCGCCGTGCGCGCGTCCGACGGTTGGGGTTGCCCGGCGGGCTCGACCCGCCCGGCGAGGCGCTGCACCGCCCCGGCCGCCGAGCGCAGCCGGCCGGCCAGCCAGCTACGCGGGTGTCGGCGCGGTGGCACCGCCGGTCTCCAGCTCCAGGCCCTCGTAGCGCAGGGTCAACGCGGCGATGGCGATCTCGTGGCTGAGCGTGTTGAGGTGCGCGCCACGCCACCGGGTGGGCCAGGCGTCGATCAGGTTCCAACGCAGCACCTCGGCGGTCCCGACCGAGTCGAGCAGCACCACGGAGACGTTGCGCCGGTTGAGGGTGCCCTGCGCGGTGGCGTTCACCCAGTCCCACAGCTCGCGGGAGGCGGTGAGGCCGAAGTGCAGCGTCACCGGCTCGTACTCGGCCTGGCCGGGCACCATCCGCATCCGGCCCAGGCCGTGCTCCCGGTACGGCTGCCCGGGGATGTTCACCTCCAGCCCGGTCATCTCGGTGAAGTGGCCGTTGGTGACGCCGTTGATGAGCAGCCGGAAGTTGTACGCCCGGTACGGGTCGACCGGGGCGCCGGGTTGCGGGGTGGCTGTGGTGGGCATGTCAGCCTCCGATCGTCTCGGTCTCGGTGCCGCCGGCCCACTGGCTCAGCTTGAACACCACGAATTCGGCGGGCTTGACGACGGCGATGCCGATGTGGGCGATCACCATCCCGGCGTCGCGGACGTCCGCCGGGTTGGTCTCCTCGTCGCACTTGACGAAGAACGCCTCCTCGGGGCTGCGCCCGAGCAGCGCGCCGTCACGCCACACCCGGGTGAGGAAGGCCCCGATGTCGCGCCGGATCGAGCGCCAGAGGGTGAAGTCGTTGGGTTCGAAGACCATCCACCGGGTGCCGTTGGCGATGGCCTGTTCGATGGCGATGCTGAGTCGCCGGACGTTGAGGTAGCGCCACTCGCTGGCCTCGGCGGCGAGCGTACGGGCGCCCCAGACCCGGATGCCCTCACCGGCGAAGTAGCGGATCACGTTGACACCCTTGGGGTTGAGCACGTCGTGTTCCGGGCGGGTGACCAGGTAGGCCAGGTCCACGGCCCCGCGTACGGGTTCGTTGGCCGGTGCCTTGTGCACTCCGCGCAGGGCGTCGGTGCGGGCCCAGATGCCGGCCAGGTGCCCGCTCGGCGGGGTCAGTTCCAATTCGCCGCTGATCGGGTCGCGGACCCGCAGCCAGGGGTAGTAGAAGGCGCCGAACTCGGACTGCCGGGGTCGGTACGCGGCCCCCTCGTGCCCGCCGGAGCCGCCCGGCTGGGCCGAGCCGCCGCCGGGACCGGCCGAGCCGCCGCCCGTACCCTCGGCGGGCTTGGGGGGTTTGCCGGAGGACGGCGTGGCGACCCGGGTCAACGCGGCGATGTCGTCGATGTCGGGTGCGGGGTCGCAGATGGCGACCATGGTGCGGGTCCGCTCGGCCATGCTGAGCAGCGCCTCGTGCGACACCACGTCGTGGAAGCCGGGTGCGGCGATGATGGAGATCTCGTCGATGGCCTCCAGCAGTTGCAGGCCACCGCGCCGCTGCCCGGTGCCGGTGATCGCGCCGCCCTCGCCGACGTTGACCACCCAGCAGCGGGCGCCCCCGTTGTCCAGGAAACCGAAGACCGCTCGGGCCAGCGGAGTGCTCTCCACCCGTTCTCCGTCGGCGAAGAGCCGCAGGAACTCCGTCCAGTTGTTGACCGGCACCGCCCGGCCCAGTTGGGCGTCGCGGTTCGGAGCGAGGCCGACGAAGGCGGCGATGCTGGTGCTCGCCGGGCCGATCGGTCGGGCGCCGCTGGGGACCTCCTCGACATAGATGCCGGGGGAGAAGTAGCTGGGCATCGGTCCTCCTGTGCGGGTGGGCGTCAGTGGGTCGGTGGCGCGCAGACGATGACGAGGTCGGGTTCGCCGGGGTCGACGTCGGCGGTGAGGACGAGCCCACGCCCGGTCAGCTGGAGCCGGGCCGGGCTCGGGTGCTCCGGGTCGTGCGGGACGCCGACGAGCTGGAACCGGCCGTCGGTGTCGGTGCGGGTGGCGGAACCGGTGGCCGACAGCTCGACCCGCATCGCGGCGAGGGGTTGGTCCTCGGGGCCGACCACCCGGCCGGTGAGAGTGCGTACCTCCAGTTGCCGCAGCCGCAGCGGTTGCAGCACCGGCGGTGCGGCCGGGGTCGGGTGGTTGACCTGGGCGGGGACGTCGATCAGCAACGCCGGGCGCGGCGCGGCGCCGAACGCCGCCCACAGTGCCGCGTCGCCCGCCTCCAGGACGACCGCGTAGCTGCCCGCACCGGTGGCGGTGGTGAGCACCCGGTCCAGCTGGGGCAAGCCGGCCGGCCCGGTCACGCAGAGCAGGTAGCGGACCGTGAACCGGTACGGTTCGCGGACCGCGCCGCTGGAGCGGGTCTGCCGGGCCGGGCGCAGTTCCAGCGGCCAGAGGGTCAGGCCGGCGGCGTCACCGCCGGTGCGGGGCGGGCCGATCGGGACGGGTTCCCCCGCCGCGCTGGTCAGCCAGGCGGCCAACTCGGCGGTGGACGTCTCGATCGGTCCGCGCCCGTTGTCGCTCATCGCGGCGGCGTCCCCTGGATCCGGTACGCGATGGCCTCGTTCCACACGTGCGGGTAGACGCCGATCTCGAAGTACCTGGTGAACCGGTTGATCGGGGCGTTGGTGTGGTCGTGGTAGAGCAGCCACACCGGGGCGATGGTGAACAGCACGTAGTTCGCCAGCACCAGCGGGATGTAGAGCGGGCCGAGCAGGCGACCCTGGAAGATGTGCACGTCCTCGTGCCGTTGGATGCCCGAGCTGGAGCCGGCGCAGACGGTGCCGATGGTGGTGGCGTAGCGGGGCGAGACCCCCTCCACCACGCTGACCCGGCCGCTGCCCGCCGAGGTGGGCCGGTCCAGCGAGTGCCCGAAGACCAGGTGCGCGGTCAGGTAGATGGCGCCGACGACCGTGTTGAGCAGACTCCAGGTGTGGTCGACGACGAAGAGGAAGATGCCGCGGGCGTCCGCCGCGTACACCCCGGCGGAGGCCACCGCCCAGCCGAAGACCGCGCCGACCAGCAGGCCCACGACGGCGCCGACCAGGAGCCCGATCGGGCCGCCGGCGAGGAAGCCGAACAGGGCGCCGAGGATGACCTGGACCGCCGCGCTGAGAACTCCGAAGATCATGACGTCATCCCCTCAGACCCAGGAGCGGAAGACTCGGGGCTCGCGACCGCTCGCGACCTGGGTTGGCGTCGCCTGCCGGTTGCCGGGCGGGAACTGGTTGACGCCGAGCGCGGCGGAGAAGATGACAAGCGCGTTGAAGAACGCGATGACCCACTTCTCGCCGCCGGCGTCGTCGGCGAACGCCGCTGTCACGTAGGACAGCAGGAGCGCGATGGCGATGGCGATCCACTTGCGGAGCTTGTCGCCATCGGGGCCGATCAGTCCGCCGATGACGTTGGTGGCCAGCAGGGTGGCGGCGCTCGCGCCGGCGATGCTCCCCAGGGCTGCCCAGGTGAAGAGATCGTTCATGACGATCCCCCTTTTCTGCGATGGTGCGACCGGGATGTGGTGGTGGTGAGGTCCGGTGCTGCCGAGTGCGAGCACCGGGGCCGGGCGCGGCCGGCTGAGCCGGCCACCGGGTGGATCAACCGGGCCCCGGGGCGCCGGCGGGCGGGCCCGGCGGTGTCGGTCCGGGCGAGGTCGGGCCGAGGGCCGCCGGCGCCGTGGGGTGCCGGCGTCGCAGCAGGAGTACGCCCACGATGGCGAGCAGCAGCAGGAGGAGCGCACCGCCGACGATCAGCGGCCATCCGATCCCGCCGTCGTCACCGGCGGCGGCGGCCGGCGAGGTGGACGGTCGGGGCGGCGCCTCGGCGACGGCGCGTAGCTCGGTCGGCTTGTCCTGGTTGGAGTCGACCTTCCAGCTGACCGACCGGCCGTTGACGGTGCCATTGCTGTCGATCACCCGGCCGGGAAATGTCACCGAGATCTCGAACGACATCAGCTTGAGGAATGCCTGCTGCTGCTGCGGATTCTGCTGCGCCACCATTCCGCCGTATTTCGACGGATCGAGCGGCAACGTGAAACGGTACAAGTCGCCGTCCCGGACCAGTTTTACGCTCTCCGTGTCGAAACCTGCCAGCGGCGCCCGGCGATAACTGATCTGGGAGCCGAAGAGTTTGTCGTCCTCGTAGCCGGTCTCTTCCCCCGCAGGTAGGGCGGGAATGTTCTGCCGCAGCTCCGCGAAGGCCGCCGAGATGTTCTTGTTTCGCGAGGTCAACAGGGACTTCTGGGCGGTCAGCAGCAACTGCCCGTCGACCGTGTCGTCGGCGTTGACGGTGAGCCCCATGTTGAGTTGCATGCAGCCGCTCAGCGCGGCGACCAGAAGGAGACACACCGCGACGCGGAGTGCCTTACCGCGGTTGACTCTCCTGTTCATGGGCTCAGTGTGTGTGATCCATTTCACCATCAGCAGTCAGCGATCGGTCACAAGGCAGTCGCCGATTGTACCGACGCACTGTCATATGTGACCGCTGTCGACCGGGGCGCAATTGACTACTCTGGAGCTTTGGGTCACGAACAGTTTCGCGATGGTGATCCCCCGCGTGGGGGAGGTCAGTCCGGGCCGGGCTGGGGCAGGCTGGTCCCACCCGTTCGGCCACCCCCGAGGATCGCGATGACGCCAGCTCAGCGCCACACCCCGAAGATCGAACTACATGTCCACCTGGAGGGAACGGTCCGTCCGGCGCTGCTCGCCGCGCTGGCCCGCGGCCATCACCTCCCGGTGCCGGCCGAGACGCCCGGGAGGTTCGACGACCTGTACGACTTCATCACCACCTGGAACGCGATGACGACAGTGCTGCGGACGCCACAGGACTACCGGCGGGCACTGCTGGCCTACGCCGCGGAGGCCGCCCGCGACGGCGCGGTCCACCTGGAACCGATAGTGGACGCCGAGCAACGGCTCGGGTTGTCCGGCTGGGCGAACCTGCTCGCCGCCCTGGTCGACGCGGCGGCCGAGGCCCGCGAGTCGTACGGGGTGTCGATCGGGTTGACCCCGCAGGTCTGCCGGGGTCACGACGTGGACTTCACCGAGAGCGCGGCCCGCATCGCCACCCGGTTCGCCGGGCGGGGAGTTGTCGGCTTCGGGCTGTCCGGTGCCGAGGGGCGGCACCCGACCACGCCGTACCGCCGGATGGTGGAGCTGGCCCGCGACGGCGGCCTGCCGTTCGTGCCGCACGCGGGCGAGGCGGCCGGGCCGGAGGCGGTCCGCGAGGTGCTGGAGATGGGCGCGGTCCGGATCCGGCACGGGGTGCGGGCCGTGGAGGACCCGGAGCTGGTCACCGAGTTGGCCGCGCGGGGCGTCGTGTTGGACGTGACGCCCACCTCCAACCTGCGCCTCGGCGTGGCCCGACCGGACCTTCCGCATCCGTTGACAGTGCTTACCGACGCCGGGGTCGCCTGCTCGGTGTCCACCGACGACCCGGCCATCTTCGACATCACCCTGGCCGACGAGTACGCGTTCGCCGCCCAGCTCGGGGTGGCCGCCGCGACCGCCTACGCCGCCGGCCTGCGCGGCGTGCTCGGGGACGCCGCCGACCACGCGCGACTGGTGGCGGTGGGGGAGCAGGCGTACCAGGTCGGCACACCCGCCTGAGCTGAGCAGGTGATTGTCGTCGCGTGTGTGCTGCTTGTGGACCCCGACGGGCGGCTGCTGTGGGAGGAGACCGGCGCAGCGAAGGGCGCTCGCCATTCGCTCCGGCTGGCCCACCAAGTGATGTGCTGCTGAGCGGTATACCTCAGAGGTATGAATATGACTCAGAGGTATACCGCTCACTACCGCATCCGCCCCCGTG
>NZ_JBEXHQ010000008.1:0-154841 GCF_040607915.1 Micromonospora sp. NPDC005215
CCAGCACCGCGATGATCACACCTTCGATCACCACCAGGCCCATCGCGTCCGCCCAGGTCATCTCCGGAGCGATCTCGTACGCGACAAGCGCGTTGTGGAGCTGCGGCCCAGCGGCGGCAGCGTCACCGTCGACGGGCTGCTCGGCTACCTTCCGCAGACGCTGCCGCTGGTCGGCGACCTGACCGTGGCGCAGGTGCTGGGCGTCGCCGAGCGGATCGCGGCACTGCACGCCATCGAGGCCGGCGACGCCAGCGAGGCGCACTTCGCCACGATCGGCGACGACTGGGACATCGAGGAGCGCACCCACGCCGAGCTGGACCGACTCGGCCTTGGTGAACTGTCCCTCGACCGGCGGCTGCACACCCTCAGCGGCGGCCAGGTGATCTCCCTCGGCCTGGCGGCGCAGCTGCTGCGCCGCCCGGACGTTCTGCTGCTCGACGAGCCGACAAACAACCTGGACGTCCAGGCGCGGCACAAGCTCTACGACGTGCTCACCGACTGGTCGGGGTGCCTGCTGCTGGTCAGTCACGACCGGGAGCTGCTGGACCGGATGGACCGCATCGCCGAGCTGGACCGCGGCGAGATGCGCTGGTACGGGGGCAACTTCACCGCGTACACCGAGGCGGTGCAGGCGGCGCGGGACGTGGCCGAGAGCAACCTGCGCAACGCCGAGCAGGACGTCAAGCGGGAGAAGCGGGAGATGCAGCAGGCCCGGGAGCGGGCCGACCGGCGGGCCAGCAACGCCTCCAAGAACCTGAAGAACGCCGGACTGGCGCGGATCGTGGCCGGTGGGCTGAAGCGCAGCGCGCAGGAGTCGGCGGGCAAGGCGCAGGAGACCCACTCCGCGCGGCTCGGCTCGGCAAAGGCCCGACTCGACGAGGCCGGGCGGGCGGTCCGCGACGAGGACCGGATCACCGTCGACCTGCCGGACACCACAGTCCCGGGCGGGCGCACTGTCTTCTCCGGCCGCGGGATGCGGGCCCGCTTCGACGACCGGGAGCTGTTCGGCGGCGACGGCGCCGAGCTGGTGATCCGGGGGCCGGAGCGGATCGCGCTCACCGGGGCGAACGGCGTCGGCAAGTCGACACTGCTGCGCCTCGTCAGCGGTGACCTCGAACCGTCCGGCGGTGAGCTGAGGCGTGGCGACGGGCGGATCGCGTACCTGTCGCAGCGGCTGGACCTGCTGGACCTCGACCGTACGGTGGCGGAGAACTTCGCCGCCTACGCGCCGAGCCTGCCGGACGCCAAGCGGATGAACCTGCTCGCCCGGTTCCTGTTCCGGGGCACCCGGATCAACCTGCCCGTCGGGGTGCTCTCCGGCGGCGAGCGCCTGCGCGCGACCCTCGCCTGTGTGCTCTGCGCCGAGCCGGCGCCGCAACTGCTGCTGCTCGACGAGCCGACAAACAACCTGGACCTGGTCAGCGTCGCCCAACTGGAGAGCGCGCTGTCCGCGTACCAGGGTGCGTTCGTGGTGGTCAGCCACGACGAACGGTTCCTCGCCGAGATCGGCGTGCAGCGGTGGTTGCGGTTGGCCGACGGCCAGCTGCGGGAGATCAGCGCCCCCGACCGGGGCTGACCCGGACGGCCCGGCCGGACGTACGCCGGCCGGGCCGTGGCGCGGTCAGCTCACGTTGGCCGGGCCGAGGACGCTCTTCAGGTCACCCATCAGCGCGGTCGTCGCCGCCACCCGGAACGGACCCAGCCGCAGGGTGGTGGTGCGACCGCCGTTCTGGAGTTTGACGTGCACCTCGGTGTCGCCGGGGTGCAGCACCAGGGTCTCCTTGAGTTTCTCCACAAGCGGTGGTGTGCACCGGTGCACCGGGATGGTGAGGGTGACCGGCTTGTTGCTGGCGCTGGTGCTGACGTCCGGCATGGACATGTCCATCGCCATGAGCCGCGGGGTGTCGTCGCGGCGGTCGATCCGGCCCTTGACCACCACGATGGCGTCCTCGGCGATGTACTGCCCGATCACCTCGTAGGTGTTGGGGAAGAAGAGCGCCTCCACCCCACCGGCCAGGTCCTCCAGGGTGGCCGAGGCCCAGGCGCGGCCCTGTTTGGTGACCCGGCGCTGCACCCCGGACAGGATGCCGGCGAGGGTGACGACCGCCCCGTCGGGCACCGCGCCGTCCTCGGCGAGGGAGGCGATTGTGGTGTCGGCCGCCGGGCCGAGGATGTGTTCCAGGCCGAACAGCGGGTGGTCGGAGACGTACAGGCCGAGCATCTCGCGCTCGAACGCCAGCTTGTCGCGCTTGTCCCACTCGCTGTCACCGATGGTCGGCATCACAGTGGTGCTGCCGGTGTCGGCGTCACCGAAGCCGGCACCGAAGAGGTCGTACTGGCCGACCGCCTCCTTGCGCTTCACGTCGGCGTACGCGTCGATGGCGTCCGCGTGCACCGCGAGCAGACCCTTGCGGGGATGGTCCAGCGAGTCGAACGCGCCGGCCTTGATCAGCGATTCGATTGTCTTCTTGTTGCAGACCACCGCGTCCACCTTGGACAGGAAGTCGTAGAAGTCGGCGTAGTCGCCCTTCTCCTCGCGGCACCGCATGATCGAGGCGACAACGTTCGCGCCGACGTTGCGCACGGCGGCCAGGCCGAAGCGGATGTCCGTGCCGACCGGGGTGAACGGGCCGGCCGAGGTGTTCACGTCCGGCGGCAGCACCTGGATCCGCATCCGGCGACACTCGGACAGGTAGAGCGCCATCTTGTCCTTGTCGTCACCGACGGACGTGAGCAGCCCGGCCATGTACTCGGCCGGGTAGTGCGCCTTCAGGTACGCGGTCCAGTAGGAGACCAGCCCGTAGGCGGCGGAGTGCGCCTTGTTGAAGGCGTAGCCGGCGAAGGGCACCAGGACGTCCCACACCGCCTGGATCGCCTCGTCGGAGTAGCCGCGCTCGCGGCAGCCGTCCCGGAACGGGATGAACTCCTTGTCGAGGATCTCCTTCTTCTTCTTACCCATGGCCCGGCGCAGCAGGTCCGCCTGACCGAGGGTGTAGCCGGCGAGGATCTGCGCGGCGCGCTGCACCTGCTCCTGGTAGACGATCAGGCCGTGGGTCGGCTCCAGAATCTCTCGCAGCGGCTCCTCCAGCTGCGGGTGGATCGGGGTGATCTCCTGGAGGCCGTTCTTGCGCAGCGCGTAGTTGGTGTGCGAGTCGACGCCCATCGGGCCGGGCCGGTACAGGGCCAGGACCGCGGAGATGTCCTCGAAGTTGTCCGGCTTCATCAACCGCAGCAGCGAGCGCATCGGCCCACCGTCGAGCTGGAACACGCCGAGGGTGTCACCGCGGGCCAGCAGGTCGTACGCGGCCTGGTCGTCCAGCGGCAGGGCCAGCAGGTCGAGCTTGAGGCCGTGGTTCAGCTCGATGTTCTTGACCGCGTCGTCGATGATCGTCAGGTTGCGCAGGCCGAGGAAGTCCATCTTCAGCAGCCCGAGCGACTCGCAGGTCGGGTAGTCGAACTGCGTGATGATCGCCCCGTCGGCGTCGCGGCGCGTCAACGGGATGTGCTCGATGATCGGCTCGGCCGACATGATGACGCCGGCGGCGTGCACACCGGTCTGCCGGATCAGCCCCTCGATGCCCTTGGCGGTGTCGATCACCTTGCGGACGTCCGGGTCGGAGTCGTACAGGCCGCGGATCTCGCCCGCCTCGGCGTAGCGGGGGTGCTTGGTGTCGAAGATGCCGGTGAGCGGGATGTCCTTGCCCATCACGGCCGGCGGCATCGCCTTGGTGATCCGGTCGCCGACCGCGTACGGGAAACCGAGCACCCGGGCCGAGTCCTTGATCGCGGCCTTCGCCTTGATCGTGCCGAAGGTGGCGATCTGGGCGACCTTGTCCTCACCCCACTTGTCGGTGACGTACTTGATCACCTCACCGCGCCGACGCTCGTCGAAGTCGATGTCGACATCCGGCATCGAGACACGCTCGGGGTTGAGGAACCGCTCGAAGATCAGGCCGTGCTGGATCGGGTCCAGGTCGGTGATGCCCAGGGCGTACGCGACGAGGGAGCCGGCGGCCGAGCCACGACCCGGACCGACCGAGATGCCCTGGCTCTTGGCCCACTGGATGAAGTCGGCGACCACGAGGAAGTACGACGGGAAGCCCATCTGGTTGATGACGCCCAGCTCGTACTCGGCCTGGACGACGTGCCCCTCCGGGATGCCGTTCGGGTAGCGGCGGGCCAGGCCGGCGAACGTCTCCTTGCGGAACCAGGACTCCTCGGTCTCGCCGTCGGGCACCGGGAAGCGCGGCATCAGGTTGTGGAACTCGAACATCCCGGTCGGGTCGACCTTCTCGGCCACCAGCAGGGTGTTGCGGCAGCCCTCCTGCCACAGCTCCGACGAGTCCACCGCGCGCATCTGGTCGGCGCTCTTGACGAAGTAACCGCCACCCTCGAAGCGGAACCGGTTGGGGTCGTCGATGTTGCTGCCGGTCTGCACGCAGAGCAGCACGTCGTGGGCGGTGGCCTGCGCCTCGTGGGTGTAGTGCGAGTCGTTGGTGACCACCGGCGGGATGTCCAGCTTGCGGGCGATCTCGGTGAGCCCCGCACGGACCCGGCTCTCGATGGAGAGGCCGTGGTCCATGATCTCCAGGAAGTAGTTGTCCTTGCCGAAGATGTCCTGGTAGCTCGCCGCGACCTTGAGCGCCTCGTCGAACTGGCCCAGCCGCAGCCGGGTCTGCACCGCGCCGGACGGGCAGCCGGTGGTGGCCATGATCCCCTCGGCGTGCTCGGCGATCAGCTCCATGTCCATCCGGGGCCACTTGACGTAGTGCCCCTCCATGGACGCGCGCGAGTTGAGGGTGAACAGGTTCTTCAGGCCCCGCGCGTTCTTCGCCCACATGGTCTTGTGGGTGATCGCGCCGTTACCCGAGATGTCGTCGCTCTTCTGCTCTGGCCGACCCCACTTGACCCGCGCCTTGTGGTAGCGCGACTCCGGCGCCACGTACGCCTCGACGCCCAGGATCGGCGTGATCCCGGCGGCCATCGCCTGGTTGTAGAAGTCGTTCGCGCCGTGCATGTTGCCGTGGTCGGTGATCGCCACCGCCGGCATGCCCAGCCGGTTGGCCTCGGCGAACAGGTCCTTCAGCCGGGCCGCTCCGTCGAGCATCGAGTATTCGGTGTGCACGTGCAGATGCGCGAACGAATCGGCCATGCCTGGCGCCCCCCGGCGGTGTGGATCTTGGTGGTCGGAGCCGACCGGGACCTACCCTACCGAGGTGATCTCGACGGCTCCACCGTCCGCGCCGACGGCCGTGGCCCGCGTCTCGTCCGCCGGGCAGTCCGCCGAGCCCACGTCTCCCGGTCGGGAGAAATGAGCATAGGCTCGTCGGCATGGCGAGGTACTACGACGTGCACCCGGAGAACCCGCAGCCCCGGATCATCGGCCAGGTCGCCGACCTGATCCGCGGCGGCGGACTGGTCGCCTACCCGACGGACTCCTGCTACGCGCTCGGCATCCAGCTGGGCAACCAGGACGGGCTGGACCGGATCCGCCAGATCCGCCAGCTCGACGACCGGCACCACTTCACGCTGGTCTGCCGGGACTTCGCGCAGCTCGGCCAGTTCGTCCAGATCAGCAACTCGGTCTTCCGCCTGGTCAAGGCGTCCACCCCGGGCAGCTACACCTTCATCCTCCCGGCCACCCGGGAGGTGCCCCGCCGGATGCTGCACCCGAAGAAACGCACAGTCGGTGTGCGCGTACCCCGGCACAGCGTCACCCAGGCGCTGCTGGCCGAGCTGGCCGAGCCGCTGGTGTCGAGCACCCTGGTCCTGCCCGGCGACGACGAGCCGATGACCCAGGGGTGGGAGATCAAGGAACGGCTCGACCACCAACTCGACGCGGTGCTCGACGCCGGCGACTGCGGCAAGGAGCCGACGACCGTGATCGACCTGTCCGGCCCCGAGCCGGAGATCCTGCGCCGGGGCGCCGGCGACGTGTCCCGCTTCGAGTAACGCGCCGGTCCGGGTCGGGTGCCGGACCGTACGGGGGCACACCGGCCGCGCCGGTCGTACGCTCGGGGATCGGCACCGGCGAGCATTGGACCCCCGGCATGTCCGACGCGCACGACATCGACGCCCTGGCCCGGTCCGCCGCACACGGCGACCCGGCCGCCCTGGACACCCTGCTGCTCGCGGTACGCCCCGAGGTGCTGCGGCTGTGCGCACGGTTCCTGCCCAACCGGGAGGACGCCGAGGAGGCCTGCCAGGACACCCTGCTGGCGTTGGCCAACGGCATCACCCGGTTCGAGGGACGCTCCTCGTTCCGCACCTGGCTGCACCGGCTGACCGCCAACCGGGCCCGCTCGACGTACCGCACGCTGCGCCGCCGCTGCCGGTTGGAGGCCGGCGGCGTACCCGTGCCGGACCGGGCCGACCCGCGGCGCACCAGCGTGGTCGCCGGCACCCGCCTCGACCTGCTCGACGCCTTCGACGCGGTCCATCCCGACCTGGCCGAGGTGGTGGCCCTGCGCGACGTCCTCGGGCTGAGCTACCCCGAGATCGCCGCACTGATCGACGTGCCGGTGGGCACTGTGAAGTCCCGGCTGCACCTGGCCCGACGGCAGGTCCGGCAACGACTCGGCGTCGACAGGGGCTGAGCCGGTCCGTCGGCGGTGGCGACCAGGGAGAGGGCCGGATGATCTCGCTGCGTCGTGCCGTCGCCGGTGCGGTCACCGCGTTCGCGGCCACCGTGGCGGTCACCGCCTGCGGCACCGACGCGGTCTCGCCGCTGCCCGTCCAGCCGGGCGATCCGTCCCCGTCGACGCCGACGACACCGCCGGTGACACCGCCGACGCCGCCGGTGACACCCAGCCCCATCGGGTCGCCGTCCCGGCCGCCGTCGACCGCCGGGCGGCCCGTGCCGATGCCGCCCACACCGACCAGACCGAGGGGTACGCCCCGAACGACTCCCCCGCCGACCGACGCGCCCCCGGCGTGTCAGGGCGCGGTCCGCTACGACCTGCCACTGGCCGAGACCGAGCTCAGCCTGTTGCGCTCCCTCTGCTTCGCCACCGGCGCGGTGCTGCGGATCCAGGGCATCGGCCCCGGCCTGGTCACCGTGGACCGCCCGGAGCTGGTTTCACAGCACTACGAGGCCGGGGTGGTGGACATCCGGTTCGTCCGCCCCGGCACCGTCGACGTCACGATCCCGAAGGATGCCCGGGAGCACACCATCACGGTGGTGGTCCGCTAACGCGTGGGTGGACGCCCGGCCCTGAGGAACTCAGCGGCGGCGACTCCCCACAGCACCAGACCGGCGGCGACGCCCACCGCCAGGCCCGGCAGGTGCGGCGCGACCGGAGCCAGGGCGATCGTCACGACCACGCCGACGACGTGGGACAACGGCAACCGCTCGTAGACCTCATACTCGAGCACTGCCCGACCGCACAGCACCAGCCCGGCCCCGCCCAGGATGAGCGCGGTCATCGGAGCGCCCGGCCGCTCGCCGGGGTGCTCGATGATTCGTTCGACACCGGCGGCCGTGCCGACCACGCCGGCGATCATCAGCCAGTGTGCGTACGGGTTGGTCTGCACCAGCCGGGTCGGGTGGGGTGACGACTCGATGGCGGCGCGCAGGGTCGCGCCGGCTCCCCGGGCGTAGCTCCACCAGAGCACCACAGCCGTGAGGAACGCGGTGCCGAACGTGGCCACCCGGTCCGCGGTGAACGGTTGGTGGCCCAGGCTGAGGACGCTGACCAGGACGAGTTCGCCCAGGGCGAGAATGTAGATCTGCTGGTAGCGCTCGGCGAGGTGCTCCGGCACCACCTGGTACCGCGGCAGCGGCGTCCGACCGGGGATCGGAAAGCGCAACCCGTACGCGGTGTAGTCCACAGTCAGCGCGGCCAGCCACAGTCCGAGCCGCCAGCCGGGCTCGGCCACCAGAGCGCCGGCCACCCAGAGGGTCCCCGAGCAGACGTCCCAGATCAGGGCGCGTACGGGTCGCTCCTGCTCCGGGTGGCCCCGCAGCGACCAGGCAAGCACCAGCCCGCGGACCAGAAAGATCACGACCCAGGTGCCGCTGAAGATCAGTCCGTGGTCACCGAACGCCGTGGGTAGCGCGGCGGACATCAGCATCAGGCCGAACATGGTGCCCAGGAGCAGCAGCGGGATGGGTGGCCGCTGAGGGCTGTAGCTGTCGGTGATCAACGTGGTGGTCACCCACACCGCGAACAGCGTCGACAGGAGGAGCAACGCCTGGGCGATGCCGGTCCAGCTCTGCTCGGCGGCCATCTTCCGCGAGGTCATCGCCAGACCGGCGACCAGGGCGAGGTCGAAGAACAGCTCCAGCAGATCCGTACGCGGCGACCCGTTCGGCCCACGGATCGGTGCCCGACGCGTGCCGCCGGCCACCGGCTCACGCTTCTCCGCCACAGGGACAGCTTCACACCTGCGAGGCCGCGGCCGGGCGCGTTCAGCCGCACCTACCGCAGGCGTACGCCGGCGAGCAGAACGTCCACGAAGTCGGGCGCACCGTCCACGGGTGGCACGATCTGCGCGTACAGCAGAGCGGCGCGGTCGGGATGCCGCCCGGCGGACTCGACGATCCGCGGCCGACCCCGGTCGCAGTGGTAGGTCACCACGGTCCACTCGACGCCGGCCTGGCGGGTGGTGCGCGCCGGCGTGGACGCGCAGTCCCCGTGCGTGCGCTCGGCCAGGAACCCGGCGGGCGTGGTGCGCGCCGCCGTGCTGGCGGACACGCCGACGAACGCGCCGGGCACCCGGGGGTCGGCGGCCCAGCGGCGAGGCTGCGGCGACATCACCAGCGCCGGTTCGGTTTCGCCGTCGACGCCGTACTGACCGGCCCAGGCCGTGCCGGTCGCCGACCAGCCGTCCGGCAGTGTCACGCTGAGCGGTCCGGCGGTGTACGTGCCACCACCGGGCGGTCCGGCCCCGACGCCGCCCGGCTCGGCGCCCACCACCGCGACGGCCGCCACGATCGTCACGGCCAGCGGCAACCGGTACCGGCGACGGGTCACCGGTGCCGGTGACGGCGGCTGCCGTACCGGGTTGGTGGCCCGGTTCAGCGCGGCGTGCAGCGCGGCGGCGTCCGGGTAGCGGTCGGCCGGCCGGTGGGCGGTGGCCCGGATGAGCACCGCCGCCACCGGTGCCGGTACGCCGTCGCGCAGTCGCAGGACGTCGGCCGATCGGGGCGGGTCGGGCCAGACGCCGTGGGGATCGGCGGCGAGCAGCCGGATGCCGAGCCGACCGAGCCCGTACACGTCGGCGCGGGTGTCGATCACCGCGCCCGGGTCGTCCTGCTCCGGTGCCATGTAGCCGGGGGTACCGGCCCGTGCGGTGAGGCCGGAGGCCGCGGCCAACGCCTTGGCGAGACCGAGATCGGCGATCAGGACCCGCTCGGCGCCGGTGCCCGTGCCGGCGGACGCGGTGTCGGTGCCCGTGCCGGCGGAGCGGAACAGGATGTTGCCCGGGGTGAGATCGCGGTGCACGACACCGTGCCGGTGCAGCACTGTCACTCCCGCGCAGACCTCGCCGAGCAGGCGCAGCGCCGTCGGGCCGGGCATCGGGCCGGCGGCCAGCCGGTCTCGCAGGCTGCCTCCGTCCGCCCAGGCCAGCACCGCGTACGGCCGGCCGTCGGGCAGTTCGCCGACGGCGTGCACCCGGACCAACCGCTCGTGCTCCAGTCGCCGCAGCAGTCGGGCCTCGTCGCGGAAGCGTTCCCGGACCCGCAGGTCGTGGCTCCAGTTCTCGGCCAGCACCTTGATCGCCACGTGCGCGTCGAGCGCCGGGTCGTAGCCCAGCCAGACGGTCGCGAACGAGCCGACGCCCAGCAGCCGTTCGATGGCGTAGGGCCCGATCCGCAGCGGAGCGGTCACCGTGTCACCCCCGGCCGCACTGTCGGTCGGCGTTTCTCTGCACAGTAGACCGGGTCGGTCGGCAACCCGACGAACCGTTGGCCTCGGCGCGGTGACTAACAGGGCAGGAGACCCATCACCGAAGGAGCCACCATGAACCGTCAGTGGATCGTCCTCACCACCACCACCGCCGCGCTGGCGTTCGGCACGCTCGTCCCGCTGACCGTCGCCGGTCCGGCCTCGGCAGGGGTGGCCGGCGGCACCGCGCCAGCCTCGGCCCGTGTCCCGCTCGCCGCCTCGATGGTCACCGGGCACAGCCACCCGCAGGTGCTCGGCGTCGGCGGCGCCGGGGCGTACCGGATCGGCGCCAGCCTGGCGGCGCTCACCACGGGCGGGCACATCGACTGGACGGCGCCGGGCTGCGGGTCGGTGGTGCACGCCGGCGCGACCGGTTCCTGGGCCGGCGTGCTCATCCTGGCCTTCCGTGACGATCGGCTGGTGGAGGTGGGTACGGCCACCGCGCCGCCGCGTTCCCCCGCCGGGGCGATGGTGGGCATGTCCTTCGCCGAGTTGGAGGACATCTACGGCCGGCGGGGTTCGTTGATCCGCAACGACGCGGGGGACGCCGAGGCGTACCTCGTGCGGGTGGGCTCGCGGGTCGAGTTGTTCACCGGGCACCCGATCCGGCCGGGCGTGGGCTACTTCCAGGTTGGTCCGGCCAGCTTCGTCGAGCGGAACTTCCGGCAGGGACCGGCCTGCTGACCAGCGTCAACCGTCGGGGCGTCCGGTTCGTGCCGGGCGCCCCGCGTGCTGCCCGGAGCATCGACCCGCGGACGACACGATGATGTATCGCTGGACAATGCTGTGTGGCACACACTATGGTGTGACACATGGTTAGCGAGGACGTTCTACGGACGCACCTACAGGAGTTGCGTCGAGGCACCGTCGTGGTGGCCAGCCTGGTCGCGCTGCGCCGACCGGACTACGGCTACGCACTGCTGCAACGGCTCACCGACCACGGCTTCCCGGTGGACGCCAACACGCTCTACCCGCTGCTGCGCCGCCTGGAGGACCAGGGGCTGCTGACCAGCGAGTGGAACACGGAGGAGAGCCGGCCGCGCAAGTTCTACCGGACCAGCGACGAGGGCGAGTCGATGCTGAGCCGGCTGCTCGACGACCTCGCCGCCGTGCAGACCTCCATCACCGGGCTGATCCAAGGAGTGGACCGATGAACACCCTGACCAACCGCTACCTCGCCGCCACCCTGCGCTCGGTGCCCGCCCAACGTCGCGACGAGATCGCCACCGAGCTGAGGGCCTCCATCGACGACATGATCGAGGGCCGGACCGACGGTGGCGCGGACCCCGTCACCGCCGAACGGGAGGTGCTCACCGAGCTGGGCAACCCGGACCTGCTGGCCGCCCGGTACGCCGATCGCCGGCTACAGCTCATCGGGCCGACCTACTACCTGGTCTGGCTGCGGCTGTTGAAGCTGCTGCTCAGCTTCATCCCGGCGCTCGTCGGCACGGTGATCGCGGTCATCGACGTGGCGGACGGCAAGGGCTTCGGGGCCATCGGCAGCGGCATCGGCACCGCCATCGAGGTCGCGGTGCAGATCGCCTTCTGGCTCACTCTGACCTTCGCCCTCATAGACCGTTTCCAACCCGTCGCCAGCCTGCCCGACTGGACCGTCGACCAACTGCCCGACGCTCCGGTGCACCGGGACATCTCCCTCACCGACACCATCGCGTCGGTGGCCATGCTGGTGCTGACCATCGGCTACCTGCCGTTCCAGCACTACCAGTCGTGGGTGCACGAGACCGACGGCAGCAACATCCCGATCCTCGATCCGGCTCTGTGGTCGTTCTGGCTGCCGGCGCTGATCGTGGTGCTGCTGGCCGACGTGGTGTTCGAGATCCTCAAGTACCGGATCGGGCACTGGAGCTGGACCCTGTTCGGGGTGAAGGCCCTGCTCAACCTGGCGTTCTCGCTGCCGCTGGCGTGGCTCGCGCTCTCTGACCGGCTGCTCAACCCGGCCCTGGGCGACCGACTGAGCTGGCTGGCGGACGGTGACAACCGGAACACCCTGGGCGCTGCCATCGCGGTGGGCGTGGCCGTGATCCTCGTCTGGGACCTGATCGAGACCACCACCAAGACCCGCCGTCAGGCGGCATGAGCCTGAGCGGCAGCAGACCAGGCGGCCCGACGCGTACCCCGCGTCGGGCCGCCTGCCCGTTGACCGGACCCGCCGGCACCGGTCCGCCCGCTCGACGGTCGTGGCGGCCGGCGTGGCATCGTTCCGGGATGACCGTGGCACCGCGAGACGAATGGCGCCGTCCGGGTCCAACGGCGGAGCAGCGCCGCAATGATCTCTGGATCGGCCTCGGGACGACCGGTCTGGCGCTGGTCAGCCTCACCCTGGCTCGCAGCACGGGGGCGTTCCTGCTGGGCCCGCCGCCGTCCGGGCCGGAGCAGTTGTTCTGGACCGTCGCGGTGACGCTGCCGCTGATCTGGCGGCGGCGCTGGCCGATCACCACCCTGCTGGTCGTCGCGGTGGTGTTCATCGCCGCGCAGGCACGATCGGCCCCCGAGACCCAGTTCTCCGCCTGGGCCCTGTTCTGCGTCCTCTACACCGCTGGCGCCTGGGGAAAGGATCGCCAGCTGGCCCGCCGGCTGCGGATCGGCGTGATCGCCACGATGTTCGCCTGGCTGGGGGTCTACTACGCGGTGATGATCGACCACATTCCGCCCGATGCCTTCGACGACGCGGTCGGTCCGGTGCCACCCGTGCTCGCCGCGATCGTCACCGGCGTGCTTGTCAATCTGCTGACGCTCGGCTTCGCGTACTTCTTCGGGGAGACCGCCTGGGTGGCCGCACGTCGCGAGCACGAGCTGCACGCCCAGGCCGAGGACCTGCGTCGGTCGCAGGCCGAGTCTCGGGAACGGGCGGTCCTCGGCGAGCGGGTCCGGATCGCCCGGGAGCTGCACGACGTGGTCGCCCACCACGTGTCGGTGATGGGAGTGCAGGCGTCCGCCTGCCGCCGGGTGTTCGACCGCGACCCCGGCAAGGCCCGCACCGCGCTCGCCGCCATCGAGCAGAGCGCCCGCACCGCTGTCGACGAGCTACGCCGGATGCTGGGCGTGCTGCGGACCACCGGCACGGCCGACGCCGGGCCGCCGGCCGGCGGCGACGTCGACCGGATCGGCGAGCTGGTCGAGCGGGCTCGGGCCGCGGGCCTGACGGCAACCCTCGGGGTGTACGGCGACCCGGTCGCGCTGCCCGAATCGGTCTCGCAGGCGGTGTACCGGGTGACGCAGGAGGCGGTGACCAACACCCTGAAGCACGCCGGTGCGGACCTGCTGGACGTGCGGGTCCGCTACCTGGCCCGGGAGGTGGAGGTCGACGTGACCGACGACGGACGAGCCGGCGGCCGGGTCGACGCCGTCGGGCTGGGCCTGATCGGGATGCGCGAACGGGTCACCGCGCACGACGGCGACCTGGAGGTCGGGCCGCGTGCCGGCGGCGGATGGCGGGTACGCGCCCGCTTCCCGCTGGCGGCGGCCGACCCGCCGGTCGGCACGCAACGGGAGCCGCGCGACGAGCGCCAGCCGGCCGTCGACGCGGAGCTGTCGGCATGAGCGCCGCGCCTGCCCACGAGACGTCGGGCCCGGGTCAGACCATCCGGGTGCTGCTCGCCGACGACCAGCACCTCGTCCGCACCGGCTTCCGGGTCATCCTGGAGGTGGAGGACGACATCGAGGTGGTCGGCGAGGCCGCCGACGGCGAACGGGCCGTCGCCATGACCCGAGCCACCCGCCCCGACGTCGTCCTCATGGACGTGGAGATGCCCCGGATGAACGGCCTGGAGGCCACCCGGCAGATCACCGCCGACGGGCCCGGTGGGCCCGCGGTGCTGATCCTCACGACCTTCGACCGCGACGACTACCTGTTCGCCGCGCTGCGGGAAGGTGCCAGCGGTTTCCTGTTGAAGAACGGCACACCGGAGGAGCTGATCGAGGCGATCCGGGTGCTGGCCAGGGGCGATGGCCTGCTCGCCCCGGAGATCACCCGCCGGGTGATCTCCACGTTCGCCCGTCCCGGAGACCCGGCGGGCACCGCCCACCGGGGGCCGGAGGCGGACGCCGCGCTGGCCGGGCTGACTCCACGGGAACGGGAGGTGCTGGTGCTGCTCGCCGCCGGATCGAGCAACGCGGAGATCGCCGCGACCATCCACCTGGGTGAGGCGACGGTGAAGACCCACGTCAGTCGGGTACTTGCCAAACTCGGCCTGCGCGACCGGGTGCAGGCGGTGGTGTTCGCGTACGAGAACGGGGTGGTCCGGCCCGGCGGGTGACCGCCGTCCGTCGCGCGGCGGACCGCCCCCTCACCCATCGGGCGGACGGCGGGACGGGGTATCCGATCTAGCGTGGGTGCGTGACCAGAACGCTTCGCCTCGACGGCATCGACCGCAGCTTCGGCGACCGGCAGGTGCTCAAGAACGTGTCCTTCGAGGTGGCCGCCGGCCGGATGACCGGCTTCGTGGGCGCCAACGGCGCCGGCAAGACCACCACCATGCGAATCATCCTGGGTGTGCTCGCCCCCGACGCCGGCGAGGTGAGCTGGGGCGGCACCACGCTGACCCGGCAGGACCGGCGACGCTTCGGCTACATGCCGGAGGAGCGGGGCCTCTACCCGAAGATGAGCACCCGGGAGCAGGTGACCTACCTGGGCCGGCTGCACGGCCTGGACGCACCCGCCGCCCGGCGTGCCACCGACACGCTGCTGGACCGGGTCGGCCTCGGTGAACGCGGCGACGACCTGCTGGAGACCCTGTCGCTGGGCAACCAGCAACGCGCGCAGATCGCCGCCGCGCTGGTGCACGACCCCGAGGTGCTGGTGCTCGACGAGCCGTTCTCCGGCCTCGACCCCCTCGCCGTCGACACCGTCGTCACAGTGCTGCGGGAACGGGCCTCGGCCGGAGCGCCGGTGCTCTTCTCCAGCCACCAGCTCGACGTCGTGGAACGCCTCTGCGACGACCTCGTGATCATCGGGGACGGGGCGATCCGGGCCGCCGGCAGCCGACAGCAGCTGCGCGACTCGTACACCGTGCCCCGCTACGAGTTGGTGGTGGCGACCGACGCCGGTTGGGTACGCGACCAACCCGGGGTCACCCTGGTCGAGCTGGACGGCCCGCGCGTGGTCTTCGACCTGCCGGCCGGCGCCGACGAACAACCCGTGCTGCGGGCGGCCCTCGCGCGCGGCCCGGTCCGCGCCTTCCGCCCGGTCAGCCCCTCGCTCACCGAGATCTTCCGAGAGGTCACCCAGTGAACATCACCCAGGCCACCCGGCTGGTCGCCGAACGGGAGATCCGGGTCAAGCTACGCGACCGGACCTTCCTGTTCGGCACACTCTTCTTTCTGCTGATCGCCGCGGCGGGCACCATCCTGCCGCCGCTGCTCTCCGGTGGGCCGTCCACTGTGGCGGTGACCGAGAGCGCGGCCGGTCCGCTGCGCGCCGCCGGCCTGGAGGTCCGGGTGGTCGCCGACGACCGGGCCGCCGAGCAGGCCGTCCGCGACGACGACGTGGACGCCGCTGTGGTCGCCGGGCCGGCCGTGCTGGCCCTGGACGAAGCCCCCGACGACGTGGTGCAGGCGCTGAGCAGCCAGCCGACCGTACGCCTGCTCGACCCGGACGCGGTGGACCCGGTGGTGGCGTTCCTGGTGCCGTTCGTCTTCGCGTTCGTCTTCTTCATCACCTCGCAGACGTTCGGGGTGCAGATCGCCCAGAGCGTCATCGAGGAGAAGCAGACCCGGATCGTGGAGATCCTGGTCGCCGCCGTGCCGGTGCGGGCGCTGCTGGCCGGGAAGGTGGTGGCCGGCGCCATCCTGGCGTTCGCGCAGATCGCGTTGATCGCGGTGGTGGCGGTGATCGGGCTCCAGATCGGCGACAGTGGTGGTCTGCTCACCCTGCTCGCCCCGGCGATCGGCTGGTTCGTACCGTTCTTCCTGTTCGGTTTCGTGCTGCTCGCGGCGATGTGGGCGGCGGCCGGTGCCCTGGCCAACCGGCAGGAGGACATCGCGGCCGTGTCGACGCCCGTGCAGCTCGCGGTCATGCTGCCGTTCTTCGCGGTGATCTTCCTGAACGACAACGACACAGCGATGCGGGTGCTGTCCTACCTGCCGTTCTCGTCGCCCACGGCCATGCCACTGCGGCTGTTCACCGGTGACGCGGCCGGCTGGGAGCCGTTCGTCTCGCTTGTCATTCTGCTGCTCGCCGCCGGTGCGTTCCTGCTCGCCGGGGCTCGGGTGTACGAGGGGTCGCTGCTGCGCACGAACGGCCGGACGTCCCTGCGGACCGCGTGGCGGGAGCGGGAGACGATCGGCTGAGCCGATGGTTCGCCGCGCGGGCGTCGGTCCTGATCGGACGCCGGCGCCCGTTGGGCGTTCAGCGGGCGGGCGGCACCCGGTCCCAGCCGGCGGGCAGCGGCGGCGTCGACCAGGCCGGATCGGGCTGCCACTGCGCCCACGCCGGGTCCCACCAACGCTCGCCCGCGTCGAGCAGCGCCGCGATCCGGTCACCCTCGGCCTGGATCGCGTCAGCCATCCCGGGGTAGCGCCCCTCGACGAGGCGCTGGGCGAACATCTCCACGTCCTTCCAGACGTACCGGTCGGCGTCCGCGCCCCACCACAGGTCCAGCTCGTGGTCGAGGGTGTCCACCCCGATCGGGGTACGCCGCACCGGGTCCTGGAGGTTGAAGTACCAGCCGGCGAAGTCGCGACCCGGCCCCGTCCAGAACACGTCGACCGAGTGCGCCTCGCCGGGGCGTTGCAGCATCAACTTGCCGTGCCCCGACCAGGAGCGGTGCCCGGCGGTCTCCCACGGGTGGCGCCCGCACGGAAAGACGCCGGTCGCCGGGAAGCCGAACTCGGCCCCCGGTGGGAGGTAGAGGGCGAGCAGGTCGGGCGAGTCCTCGACAACGATCGTCGGGCAGCCGAACCACACCTCGCCGCGCAGCACCTCACGCCGCACCACCGTGTCACCGGGCGCGAACCGGTTCGCCGCCACTCCCCCACCTCCACGTTCGACGCCATCGCTTGGTCACCTCGGCTCTGCGGACGTCGGGGTGTCCCCGCGCGAGGGACACCCCGGCGTCAGTGAATCCGAGTCGACCGCCCTCAGGCGTCGACCGCCGCCATCACGTCGTCGCTGATGTCGAAGTTGGCGTAGACGTTCTGCACGTCGTCGCAGTCTTCCAGGACGTCGATCAGCTTGAAGATCTTGCGGGCGCCCTCTTCGTCCAGCGGGATGTTCATGCTGGGGATCAGGGAGGACTCCGCCGACTCGTACTCGATGCCAGCGTCCTGCAGCGCGGTCCGCACCGGGACCAGGTCGGTCGGCTCGGAGACCACCTCGTACGCCTCACCGAGGTCGTTGACCTCCTCGGCGCCGGCGTCGAGGACGGCCATCATCACGTCGTCCTCGCTGGTGCCCTCCTTGGGCACGATCACCACGCCCTTGCGGGTGAACATGTACGACACCGAGCCGGCGTCGGCGAGCGAGCCGCCGTTGCGGGTCAGCGCGGTCCGCACCTCGGTGGCCGCCCGGTTGCGGTTGTCGGTGAGGCACTCGATGAGCATGGCCACGCCGTTCGGGCCGTACCCCTCATACATGATCGTCTGCCAGTCGGCGCCGCCGGCTTCCAGGCCGGAGCCGCGCTTGACGGCACGGTCGATGTTGTCGTTCGGCACCGAGCTCTTCTTCGCCTTCTGGATCGCGTCGAAGAGGGTCGGGTTACCGGAGGGGTCGCCGCCACCGATCCGCGCGGCCACCTCGACGTTCTTGATCAGCTTGGCGAACATCTTGCCGCGCTTGGCGTCGATGACGGCCTTCTTGTGCTTGGTCGTCGCCCACTTTGAGTGGCCGGACATCTGCTACCTCCGTTGCTACCCGCCGTCTGCATCAACCGCACCGCTCACGCCCTGCTCCCGCCGGCGCACGCGGAGGTGCCGGTCAGCTCTGGTGGAAGCCGTGGCGGGCAGATGGCCCTGCCGAATCTCGACAATCCTACCGACGTCCCCGGGGCCGCTGTCATCCACCGCGCGCGGCGGCTTCGTCCCGCCCGCCCGGACCGGGGCAGACGGGACGAAATCCCTCGGAACGGCTACGACCCCAGCAACGCCCGGTCCGCCGGACGCAACGCCCGCGACCAGGTCACGACCTCGTCGAGCATCGTGGACAGCTCCGCCTCCCGGCCGTCGCCCGGCGTGGTGGTGCAGTTGCCCGCCGACGCCGCCACGGCGACTGCGCTCGATGAGTTGGCGGGCCGCCGCCCGGGGCAGCTGCGCGCGGTCGCCGGCTGAGCGAACGCGCCGTCAGGAGACGGTGCGGACCAGATCCACGAAGTACGCGTGTACGCGCAGGTCACCGGTCAGCTCCGGGTGGAACGAGGTGGCCAGCAGGTTGCCCTGCCGGACCGCCACGATCCGGTCGGCGGCCGGCCCACCGGTCACCGACCCGATCACCTGGACGCCGGCACCGACCCGCTCGACCCACGGTGCTCGGATGAAGACGGCGTGGAACGGCTCACCCGGCACCCCGGTGATGGTCACCGGCGCCTCGAACGAGTCGACCTGCCGGCCGAACGCGTTGCGCCGGACGGTCATGTCGATGCCGGCGAAGCCCCGTTGGTCGGGTCGACCATCGAGCACCTCGGTCGCCAGCATGATCATGCCCGCGCAGGAGCCGTAGACCGGCATGCCGTCGGCGATGCGCTTGTCGATCGGCTCGCGCATCTCGAAGATGTCGGCGAGTTTGCTGATGGTGGTGGACTCCCCACCGGGGACGACCAGGCCGTCCACCGCGTCCAGCTCCGCCGGACGGCGGACCGGGCGGGCGTCCGCCCCCGCCGCGGCCAGCGCCGTCACGTGCTCCCGGACGTCGCCCTGGAGCGCGAGCACACCGATCCTGGGTGCCGTCACGTTCGCACCGTTCCTCTCCGCGTCACGCCGCCCGGAAAGAGCACTCACCAACCGCGCTCGGCCAGGCGGTGCGGCTGCGGGATCTCGTCGACGTTGATGCCGACCATGGCTTCACCGAGACCACGGGACACCTTCGCCAGCACGTCCGGGTCGTCGTGGAAGGTGGTGGCCTTGACGATCGCGGCGGCTCGCTGAGCCGGGTTGCCGGCCTTGAAGATGCCGGAGCCCACGAAGACGCCCTCCGCGCCGAGCTGCATCATCATCGCCGCGTCGGCCGGGGTGGCGATCCCGCCGGCGGTGAACAGCACCACCGGCAGCTTTCCGCTCTCGGCGACCTCCTTGACCAGCTCGTACGGGGCCTGCAACTCCTTGGCCGCGACGTACAGCTCGTCGGTTGGCAACGACGACAGCCGGGCGATCTCCTGGCGGATCCTCCGCATGTGGGTGGTGGCGTTGGAGACGTCGCCGGTGCCGGCCTCGCCCTTGGAGCGGATCATGGCCGCGCCCTCGGTGATCCGGCGCAGCGCCTCGCCCAGGTTGGTCGCGCCACAGACGAAGGGCACCGTGAACGCCCACTTGTCGATGTGGTTCGCGTAGTCGGCCGGGGTCAGCACCTCGGACTCGTCGACGTAGTCCACGCCGAGCGACTGGAGGATCCGCGCCTCCACGAAGTGGCCGATGCGGGCCTTGGCCATCACCGGGATGGAGACCGCCTCGATGATCCCGTCGATCATGTCGGGGTCGCTCATCCGGGAGACGCCGCCCTGCGCGCGGATGTCCGCGGGGACCCGCTCCAGGGCCATCACCGCGACCGCGCCGGCGTCCTCAGCGATCTTGGCCTGCTCGGCGTTGACCACATCCATGATCACGCCACCCTTGAGCATCTCGGCCATGCCGCGCTTCACGCGGGCAGTGCCGACGACGGGGGCGGTACCGGTACCGGTGTTCGAGGCGGTGTTTTCGGGCACGGGTCATCGCTCCTTGGACGGGCTCCTGGGGGTGGCAGCGAAAATGCTACGCGCGGGTCAACGCCGCACCGACAGCCAATCAGACCCCCGGTGGCCTGCCCTGTGGCCCTGATCACCGGTCAGGTGGCGGGGACGTCCGCCGGAACGGTGAGCGTCGGGTCGTCGATGTCGAAGTAGCGCGGCCACTCCCGGCCCCGTTCCATCCGCAACAACCGCACCAACGGTCGGCTGCGCGCCGAGCGGGCGTCCCGAACCAGGTCGGTGTGCACCTGCCGGGACAGGGCGAGCCGGCGACTGGCGGCGATGACCGCACCACAGTCCGGATCGCCCGGATCCAACTGGACGCCCCGCAACTGCCGGGTCAGGTCGTTCTCCGCCGCCTCCCGCTCGTCCGGACTGGCGTCCAGGGCGCTCCGGGCCGCCGCGTACAACTCGACACCGAAGCGCCGCTCGGCCAGCACGGCGGCCGCCGCGGCCCGGCGCAGCAGATGGGCGTCGAGGGCCCGAGCCGCCAGCTCCGCGCGGCCCTGCAACCGCTCCACCCGGCCGGCGGTCCAGACGAGGTACGCCGCGACCAGCCCCAGGACCACGATCGCGGCCACCACCCACCACATGTGCCGCATCGTAGTGCTGCTCCGTTTCGCCTCCGATTGGGCGCGGCCACACCGGTCACCCCGGTCGTCGTCCGCACCATCCGTCACACCCGGCTCAGCCCAGCCCCACCCACTCCTGGTCGATGACCCGCCCGTCGGTTGCCTCGATCGCCGCTGCGTATACCTCCAGAACACGGCGAGCAACCACCGGCCAGTCGAAATTCGCCACGACCTGATCGCCGCAGGCGCTCAGCGCGGCCCGCCCGGCCGGGTCGTCAAGCAACTCGGTCACCGCGTGGCGCAGCCCGGCCGGGTCACCGGTGGGGAAGAGCCGACCGGCGCGCCCACCGTCGAGCACCCGCCGGAACGCGTCCAGGTCGCTGGCGACCACAGTGGTACCGGCGGCCAACGCCTCGGTCAGGATCATGCCGAACGACTCGCCGCCGGTGTTCGGTGCCACGTAGAGGTGCGCACTGCGCAACATCCGCGCCTTGTCCGGTTCGGTGACCAGGCCGAGGAACGTGACCCGCTCGTGCAGCTCGGCCGGGAACTGGTCGTACAGGTCGTCCGGGTCACCCGGGCCGGCGACGAGCAACCGCAGCCCGGGCCGGGTGGCGGCCATCGCCACGAACGCGTCGCGCAGCACCGGGAAGCCCTTGCGCGCCTCGGTGAACCGGCCCAGGAAGCCCAGGGTGCCGCCGGTGCCCGGGGCGCACTCCCCCGGCCAGCCCGGCAACGGCTCGGCGTCGGCGAACTTGGCCACCGCCACCCCGTTGGGGATCTCCACCGCGCCGCCGTCCATGTGCTCGACCTGCACCTTGCGGGCCAGCGCACTGACCGCGATCCGGGCGGTGATCCGCTCCAGCACGATCTGCAGCACACCCTGCGCGGCGGCCAGCACCCGCGAACGGGTCATCGCGGTGTGGAACGTGGCCACCACCGGGCCGCGCGCGGAGAGTACGGCCAGCAGCGACAGGCTCAACGTGAGCGGCTCGTGCACGTGCAGCACGTCGAAGTCCCCGTTGGTGATCCAACGCCGGACCCGGGCGGTGGAGACCGGGCCGAACGCGATCCGGGCCACCGAGCCGTTGTACGGCAGCGGCACGGCACGACCGGCGGACACCACGTACTCCGGCAGCGGCGAATCCTCGTCGGCCGGAGCGAGCACGCTGACCTCGTGGCCGAGCGCGATCAGCGCCTCGGCCAGGTCCATCACGTGGTTCTGCACCCCGCCGGGGACATCGAAGGAATACGGGCACACGATGCCGATCCGCATGCGTCAGCGCCTCCCGCCCTCGACAGCGGAACACCGTCCCACAGTGCCCACCACCTCCTCAGGCCTGACCGGCGGCCGGGGAGGGCCGCGCCGCGCCGCCCCCCGACCCCCGCTGGTCCAGCCACATCCGCTGCATCATGTGCCAGTCTTCCGGATGCCGGGCGATGCCCGCCGCCAGACGGTCGGCGATCAGCTGGGTCAGCGACCGGACCCGCTGGTCCAGAGGCCCCACCTCGGGCCCCGGCACCGGCAACGGGCCGGCGAGCGACGCGCACGCGGCATCCGGTTCGTACCACATCGAGGCCACGTAGAGCGGCGCGCCGGTGTGCAGGGCGAGCAGCGCCGGCCCGGCGGGCATCCGGGTCTTCCCACCGAAGAAGTCCACCTCAATCCCACGGGCGGAGAGGTCCCGGTCGGCCAGCAACGGCGCCACCGCACCGGCACGTACGCGGTCCAGCAGCACGTCGAACGCCGGGCGCGGCCCACCGTGGGTCGGCAGGATCTCCATCCCGAGGACCTCTCGGAACGCCAGGAAACGCTTGTAGACGCCCTCCGGTTTGAGCCGCTCCATGACTGTGGTGATCGGCCAACCGGTGGCCGCCACCCAGGCGCCCGCGGCGTCCCAGTTGCCGGCGTGCGGCAGCGCCACCACCGCGCCCCGGCCGGCGGCCACGTCGGCGGCGAGCAATTCCGCGCCGTCGAGGCGGAAGCCGGACAGGATCTGCGCACGGCTCAACGCGGGCAGCCGGAACGCCTCCATCCAGTACCGGGCATACGAGCGGAGCCCGCGCCTGACGAGATCGTCCAGCTCGGCCTCGGGCAGCTCCGGGCCGACCACCCGGCGCAGGTTCGCGCGGAGTCGGGCCGTACCCCCTCCGGGGCGGCGGTGGGCGCGGTCCGCGCCCGCCTGGAACGCCGCCGCCACCAGCGGCCGGGGTAGCGCGCGGACCACCCGCCAGCCGGCGACGTAGCCCAGCTCGGTGAGGTTCACTCGGCCCGGCCGCCGGTCGTCCGGCGCCGGGCCGCCACCGCGCCGCTCACGCCTGGCCGTCCGGCTGGAGCTGCTGGGCCTGGCGGTAGACGTGCGCCATCCGCTGCCCCACCGTGAAGATCGACACTGCGGCGAGCAGCCAGAGCGCGATCTCCAACGCCGGGTCGACGTGGAGGCCGGTGAGGATTCCGCCTACGCCGACGATCAACAGCCGCTCGGTGCGCTCGGCGATGCCCACGTTGCAGGTCATGCCGAGCCCTTCGGCGCGGGCCTTGACGTAGGAGACCAGACTGCCGGCGGCCAGGCAGACCAGCGCGGCCGCCACCCCGGAGTGGTTGCCCTGCGTGGCCAGCCAGTACGCGACAGCGCCGAAGACGGCGCTGTCGGCGACCCGGTCCATGCTTGAGTCGAGGAACGCGCCGAATTTGGTGGAGCCGCCGCTCATCCGGGCCATCGTCCCGTCGAGCAGGTCGGTGAGCGCGAAAACGGTAACGATTAACGCGCCCGCGACCAGATGGCCGCGAGCACCGAAGCCGAGCGCGCCGACGAGCACACCAACGGTGCCCGCGACGGTGACGGCATTGGGGGTGACGCCCGAGCGCAGCAGGGCGCGGGCAATCGGCTCGACGACGCGGGTCATCCCCGCGCGGGCCGACACTTGGAAGATCTTCGCCATGGCGGTCCCCACGATAACGGTCCGCCCAGCTCCGGCGATACGGCCGCCCCTTCGACCCGCCCGGGAGAGGCTTGTGCCTACCCGACAACGGGTGTGAGATCGAGCCGGAGGGTGAGCCAGCTCACCCGTCCACCCGTCCCGTTCCCGCTGTGCGGCAGACCACCGGAGGATATCGCCGCGCACTCGCCCCGGGCCGCTTACCGTCGCGCGGCGGTCGCCACCCACCACCGGCTGAGGGAGGTGCGCCCCATGGCGCAGAAGCATGAGAAGGGTTCCACCGGCGGCACGCCGGTGGTCACCGAGCCCGAGCGGGTACGCAACGTCGTGCTCGTCGGGCACTCCGGAGCGGGCAAGACGACCCTCGTCGAGGCCCTGCTCGCGGCGACCGGCACGATCGGCCGGGCCGGCACCGTTGTCGACGGCACCACGGTCGGTGACCACGACCCCGCCGCCGTACGCCAACAGCGGTCGGTCAGCCTGTCCTGCGCACCGCTGCTGCACAACGGCATCAAGGTCAACCTGCTGGACACCCCCGGGTACGCCGACTTCGTCGGCGAACTGCGCGCCGGGCTGCGGGCCGCCGACGCCGCCCTCTTCGTCGTCTCCGCGGCGGGCGGCATGGACGCGGCCACCGTCGCCCTGTGGGAGGAGTGCGCGGCGGTCGACCTGCCCCGCGCGGTCGCGGTCTCCCGACTGGACCAGCCCCGCGCCGACGTCGACGAGACGGTGGCGCTCTGCCAGCGCCTCTTCGGCGACAACGTGATGCCCCTCTACCTGCCGATGCTCGGCGACGACGGGGTGTCCACCGAAGGGCTGCTCGGCCTGATCACCCGCCGGGTCTTCGACTACACCGCCGGGCTTCCCGCCGACGTCCGCGATCCCGACCCCGAGCACCAGCGGGCTATCGACGAGTCCCGCGACGAGCTGATCGAGGGAATCATCGCCGAGAGCGAGGACGAGACCCTCATGGACCGCTACCTCGACGGCGAGGAGATCAGCGACGAGGTACTCATCGACGACCTGGAGAAGGCCGTCGCCCGGGGGCACTTCTACCCGGTGGTGCCGGTCTGCGCCGGGACCGGGGTCGGGCTGGACGTGCTGCTGGAGGTGCTGACCGCCGCGTTCCCGTCGCCGTTGGAGCACGAGTTGCCGGCGGTGACCGGCGTGGACGGCTCGCCCCGCCCGCCGCTGACCTGCGACCCGGACGGGCCGCTCGTCGCCGAGGTCGTCAAGACCACAGTCGACCGGCACGTCGGTCGGGTCTCGCTGGTCCGGGTCTTCTCCGGCACGCTGCGCCCCGAACAGACCGTGCACATCTGCGGGCACGGGATGACCGAACGCGGCCACCCCGATCATGACGCCGACGAGCGGGTCGGGCACCTCTACACCCCGCTGGGCGCCACCCTGCGGGAGGTGCCGTTCTGCGTGGCGGGCGACATCTGCGCGATCACCAAGTCGGGCACTGCCGAGACCGGCGACACCATCGCGGCCAAGGACGACCCGCTGCTGATCGCCCCCTGGGAGATGCCGGAGCCGCTGCTGCCGGTAGCGGTCGCCGCCCGCAGCCGCGCCGACGAGGACGCCCTGGCCCGCAACCTCGCCCGGCTGGTCGCCGGCGACCCCACACTGCGGCTGGAGCGCAACCCGGAGACCCACCAGTTGGTGCTCTGGTGCATGGGCGAGGCGCACGCCGACGTGCTGCTCGACCGGCTGCGCGCCGGCGGCGTCGAGCTGGACACCGAGCCGGTCAAGGTGTCGCTGCGCGAGACGCTGACGGTGCCCGCGAAGGGGCACGGCCGGCACGTCAAGCAGTCCGGCGGGCACGGCCAGTACGCGGTCTGCGACATCGAGGTCGAGCCCCTGCCCCCGGGCAGCGGCTTCGAGTTCGTCGACCGGGTCGTCGGCGGCGCGGTGCCGCACACCTACATCCCGTCGGTGGAGAAGGGCGTCCGCGCCCAACTGGAGCGCGGCCTGGTCGCCGGCCACCCGGTGGTGGACCTGCGGGTGACCCTGGTCGACGGCAAGGCGCACAGCGTCGACTCCTCCGACGCGGCCTTCCAGACCGCCGGCGCGCTGGCCCTGCGGGACGCCGCCGACCGTGGTCAGCCCGCGCTACTGGAGCCGATCGACGAGGTCACCATCCGGGTGCCGGACGGCTCGGTGGGCGCGGTGCTGGGCGACCTGTCCGGCCGACGCGGCCGCGTGCTCGGCACCGAACCGGACCCGGACACCGAGGGCCGCACCCTCGTCCGCGCCGAGGTGCCGGCCACCGAGCTGCTGCGCTACGCCGTCGAGCTGCGTTCCATGACGGCCGGCACTGGCACCTTCCGCCGCCAGTTCGTCCGCCACGACCCCATGCCCGCCCACCTCGCCGACCAGATCCGCAAGGAACACACTCCCTGACCGCGCTCCGCCCCGCCCGGTCCCGTCGATCCGCGAGGCACCACCAGTCATGATCGACGGGGGCGGCGAGGCGGGTTGGCCTGCCCCTGTCCACACCCTGTAGAGCTGCCCCAGAGGTGGGGCAGCACTACCCGCGAGCCGAGACCTGACCGAGCCGCCGCCCCAGATACGGGGCAGCTCTACAGGAGACCGCACCGACATGTGGGGGTGCGCACCCGAGTCCCGACGCGGTGACGGCGCGGACCGGACGGGTGCGGGTCGGACGGGTGCGGGTCGGACGGGTGCGGGTCGGACGGGTGCGGGTGTTCCGCTCAGGGGTGGATGGTGGGGTGCGTGGGCGGGGGCCAGTGGGGGCGGTCGGCGTCGAGCAGGGCGGCGGTGCGCAGAGCCGCCAACTGGCGCTCCACCTCGACGAACTGGTCCGCCGGCAACGGGCCCCGGTGCAGCGCGGCGGCGTTCTCCTCGACCTGGGCGACCGTACGGCAGCCGGGGATCGGGATGGTGCGGCCGCTGCGCGCCCAGATCCAGCCCAGCGCCCCCTGGGCGAGGGTGCGCCCATCGGCGGTGAGCGCCGCGCGGACGGCGCCGACCCGACGCAGCCACTCCGGTGCGGGCCGGCCCCCACGGAACCACTCCAACCAGCCGGGGGCCAACCCGCGTACGTCGTCGCGGGGCAGCACCGACCCGGCCGAGTACTTGCCGGTGAGCAGCCCCATCCCCAGCGGGCCCCGGTTGACGCTGGCCAGGTCGTACTTGTCGCAGACGGCGAGCAGCTCGGGGGCGTCCCGCAACACCGACAGGGTGTGCTGCACGGCGGTGGCGTTGGCGGCGGCGTGACCGAACGCGGTGGCCCGGTCGGGGCGGTCGGTGCTCCACCCGTACGCCCGGATCAGGCCCTCGGCCACCAGGTCCTCGCAGGTGCCGACGAGCGCCTGTGCCCGCGGCACCGGCAGGTCGGCCAGGTGCAGCTGGTAGAGGTCGATCCGGTCGGTGCCCAACCGGCGCAGCGAGTCGGTCACGGCCCGGCGCAGGTACCCGGGCGACGCGTCCTCCCCGGTGGCCTGTCGGCTCGCCTCGTCGAAGGTGTAACCCCACTTGGTGGCGATCACGGCCTCGTCCCGGCGGCCCGCGAGCGCTCGGCCGAGGACCCGCTCGCCGTGCCCGGCGCCGTACGTGTCGGCGGTGTCGAAGAGCGTGATGCCCTCCTCGAGTGCCCGGTGAACCGCCCGCACGGACTCGTCGTCGTCGACCGCGCCCCAGCCCAGCGGTTGGACGCCCTCCGCCCAGGGCCCGCCGATCGCCCAGCACCCCATGCCGAGGGCGCTGACCTCGATGCCGCTGCGCCCCAACGTCCGTGTCGTGACTGCCATCGGCCGATCGTGCCACCTCCACGGGCCGGGGCGTAGCAGATCCCGGGGCCGGAATCGCGGATGCGAGCCGACCGGCCGGTGCGGCATGATCAGCCACATGCGGAGGCTGGGTGTGGACATCGGCGGCGTGCTCATCGAGCCGGCCGACGGGGATGCCGACACCTCGTTCTTCGGTGCGCACTACCTGCGGACCCCCATGGTCGACGGGGCGTTCGACGCGCTCGCGGCGCTCGGCCCGACGTTCGACGAGGTGCACCTGGTGTCCAAGTGCGGCGAGGCCACCGAGCGGCGCAGCGTGCAGTGGTTGCTGCTGCGCGCCGACTAGCCGTGCCCGGCGCGGACGGTCGCGTAGCCGGACATCGGGTGGCCGCTGGTCAGGACGGCCAGGCGCGGGCGAGCAGGTCGCGGGTGTCGCCGAGCAGTTGCGGCAGGACCTTCGTGCGGCCGATCACCGGCATGAAGTTCGCGTCGCCGCCCCAGCGCGGCACCACGTGTTGGTGCAGGTGCGCGGCGATCCCGGCGCCGGCCACCCCGCCCTGGTTCATGCCCAGGTTGAAGCCGTGCGCGTTGCTCACCTTGCGGATCACCCGCATCGCGGTCTGGGTGTACGACGCCAGTTCGGTGGTCTCCGGCACGTCCAGGTCGGTGTAGTCGGCGACGTGCCGGTAGGGGCAGACCAGCAGGTGCCCCGGGTTGTACGGATAGAGGTTGAGCACCACGAAGACGTGCTCGCCTCGGGCCACCACCAGGCTGTCCTCCGGCGGCAGCTTGGGCGCCCGGCAGAACGGGCAACCGGTGGGCTTCTCGTAGCCCTCGGCCGGGCGGTCCTCGCCGGATATGTAGGTCATCCGGTGCGGCGTCCAGAGCCGCTCCAGGCCGTCCGCCATGCCGCCGGTGTCCGTGTGCCGTTCCGCCCCTGTCACGAGCCGATCCTACGGAGCCATCCCGTCGAGTCGCGACACCCGCCGCCGGGAAAACTCCTTGCTGCAAATTCTTGACGGATCAATGCCAAAACCTGAAGATTCCATGCATCCAGAACCGTGCATGTATCGATGGAGGGTCACCCATGATCCGACGGCTCGGCCGGCTCCTCGCGGCACTCGCCCTGACCGCCGCCACCACAGTGGCCGGCATCACCCTCACCGCCGGCACCGCACAGGCGGACGGCTGCTACACCTGGGGTCGCACCCTGTCCCAGGGGGCGTCCGGCGAAGACGTCCGGCAACTCCAGATCCGGGTCGCCGGCTACCCCGGCTACGGTGCCGTGCTCACCATCGACGGCGCGTTCGGGCCGGCCACCCGCTCGGCGGTGATCCGCTTCCAGCAGGCGTACGGGCTGCCCGCGGACGGCATCGCCGGCCCGCAGACGTTCAACCGGCTCTACGCCCTGCAGGACGACGACTGCACACCGGCCAACTTCAGTTATCCCGAGCTGAACAAGTGCAACAGCGACTGGTCCGGCGGTGCGGTCGCGGCGAGCACCGCGCGGTCCAACGCGCTCGTCTCGATGTGGAAGCTCCAGGCCCTGCGGCACGCCCTCGGCGACGTGTCCATCTCGATCAGCAGCAGCTTCCGCAGCTACGCCTGCAACAGCGCGGTCGGCGGGGCGTCCAACAGCCGGCACCTGTACGGGGACGCGGTGGACCTGGTCGGGTCACCGTCGTTCTGCCGGCTGGCCCAGCAGGCCCGCTACCACGGCTTCGGGCAGATCCTCGGCCCCGGCTACCCGGACCACAACGACCACACCCACGTGGCGGCCGTCGGCGGCTGGTCGGCGCCGAACTGCGGCATCTGACACCGGGGCTTGATCGCGTTACTCGGCGGCGGCGGAGGGGCCGATGTTCGTCCGTGAGCTGACCACGTCCAGGACGTGGGTCACCGCCTCGGCGATCGGCACCCCGTTGCGCTGGGAGCCGTCACGGTATCGGAAGGACACCGTGCCGGCGGCGACGTCGTCGTCACCGGCGATCACCATGAACGGGATCTTCTGCTGCTGCGCCGTACGGATCTTCTTCTGCATCCGGTCGTCACCCGCGTCCACCTGGGCCCGGATCCCCTCGGCGCGCAGCGCCGCGACGAAGCCGTGCAGGTAGTCGGTGTGGTCCTCGCGGATCGGGATGCCGACTACCTGCACCGGGGCCAGCCAGGCGGGGAACGCGCCCGCGTAGTGCTCGGTGAGCACCCCGAAGAACCGCTCGATCGACCCGAACAGCGCCCGGTGGATCATGACGGGCCGTTGCCGGCTGCCGTCGGCGGCCTGGTACTCCAGGCCGAACCGCTCCGGCTGGTTGAAGTCGACCTGGATGGTGGACATCTGCCAGGTCCGGCCGATCGCGTCCCGCGCCTGCACGGAGATCTTCGGCCCGTAGAACGCCGCGCCGCCCGGGTCGGGCACCAGGTCCAGGCCGGAGGTCGCGGCGGCGGTCCGGAGCGCCTCGGTGGCCTCCGCCCAGTCCTCCTCGGCCCCGATGAACTTGGGCGAATCGTCCCGGGTCGACAGCTCCAGGTAGAAGTCGTCCAGACCGTAGTCCCGCAGCAGGTCCAGCACGAAGCTGAGCAGCGCGGACAGCTCGCCGGCCATCTGTTCGCGGGTGCAGTAGATGTGTGAGTCGTCCTGGGTCAGGCCACGGACCCGGGTGAGGCCGTGCACCACGCCGGACTTCTCGTACCGGTAGACCGTGCCGAACTCGAACATCCGCAGCGGCAGCTCCCGGTACGACCGCCCGCGCGACCTGAAGATCAGGTTGTGCATCGGGCAATTCATCGCCTTGAGGTAGTAGTCCGCGCCCTCCAGCTGCATGGGCGGGAACATGGTGTCCGCGTAGTACGGCAGGTGACCGGAGGTCTGGAACAGCTGCGCCTTGGTGATGTGCGGGGTGTTCACGAACTCGTACCCGGCGGCCTCGTGGCGCTGGCGGGAGTAGTGCTCCATCTCGCGGCGGATGATGCCGCCCTTGGGGTGGAAGACCGCCAGGCCGGAGCCGATCTCGTCGGGGAAGCTGAACAGGTCGAGGTCCGCGCCGAGCTTGCGGTGGTCGCGCCGGGCGGCCTCCTCCAACAGCTTCAGGTACGCCTTGAGTTCGTCGCGGGTCGGCCACGCGGTGCCGTACACCCGCTGCAACTGCGGGTTCTTCTCCGAGCCACGCCAGTAGGCGGCGGCCGAGCGCATCAACTTGAACGCGCCGATCAGGCGGGTGGTCGGCAGGTGCGGGCCCCGGCACAGGTCCGACCAGCAGACCTTGTCCTCCTTGGCGTCGAGGTTGTCGTAGATGGTCAGCTCGCCGCCGCCCACCTCCATCACCTCGTCGGTGTCCAGGCCCTCGCCCTTGACCTCGATCAACTCCAGCTTGAACGGCTCGTCGGCCAGCTCGGAGCGCGCCTCGTCCAGGCTGCCGAAGCGGCGACGGCGGAACCGCTGCCCGGACTTGATGATCTCCTGCATGCGCTTCTCGAGCTTGCTGAGGTCATCGGGCTGGAACGGCTTGTCGACGTCGAAGTCGTAGTAGAAGCCGTTCTCGATGGGCGGGCCGATGCCCAGCTTGGCCTCGGGGAAGATGTCCTGCACGGCCTGGGCGAGCACGTGCGCGGTGGAGTGGCGCAGCACGTTGAGCCCGTCGGGCGAGTCCAGGCTGACCGGCTCGACGACCGTCTCCTCGGCCGGCGACCAGTCCAGGTCGCGCAGCTGACCCTGCGGGTCACGGACCACGACGATCGCCTTGGGGCCGTTCGCGGGCAGTCCGGCCGCGGCCACCGCGTCGGCCGCCGTGGTCCCGGCGGCGACGACGACGGGGTCGGCCACGGCGGGGGTACGGGGTGCGGACACGGTGACTCCTCCAAGCGGTACGAAACGGTGCCGATCCTCGGCTCCTGCCGATGCTATCGGTCGCGCTGTCCCCGATCGGGAACGGCACCTTCCTCACGGCCGCGTTGAACCTTTCGCACCTCGGAGCCGAACTACAGGGTGTGGCCGGAACCGGTGTCGGTCGCGCGGACACGGATGGGGGCACGAGATGGCGAGCACGTACGGCGGCGAGCGCCGGCGGCGGGTCGTGGCGGTGACCGCGCTGACCGCCGCCGGGCTGCTGCTCTGGCCCAGCGCGGCACAGGCGGCGGACGTGACGACCACCCCGACCCAGGCTCGGCAGGGCGACGCCGTACGCCTGGAGTTCACAGTGCCGGAGGAGCGGGCCGGTACGAAGACCAACCAGATCGAGGTCCGGTTGCCGGTCGACGCGCCGATCGCCGAGGTCTACCCGATGTCGGTGAACGGTTGGGCACCCCGGATCAGCTCCCGCACCCTGGACAAGCCGGTGGCGGGCATCCACTCCTCCGGGGTGAGCACTGTGACCACCGCGGTGACCTGGGTCCGGGTGGGCGAGAGCGACAGCGGCCCGGCCCGGCTGGCACTGTCCATGGGACCGATGCCGCAGGCGGAGCGGCTCACCTTCGAGGTCGTCCAGACGTACGCCGATGGCACTGTGGTCCGGTGGGCGGACGCCGCCGGTCCGCACCGGGCCCCGGCGCTCACCCTGCTGCCGGCGGCGCCCGGCGCGGCGGGCCCGGCCGCCCACGGTGCACACGGCGGCCCGGCGGCCGACCCGCCAGCCGCAGCGGACAGCGGTGTCGACGCCCCGGCCGCTGGTGCGGGTGGTGCTGGCGAGGAGTCCGGCAGCGCCGACGGGATGTTGGCCGCCGGCCTGCTGGCCGGGCTGGGCGGCGGTGCGGCGATCGGTTGGCTGGTCAGCCGGTGGCGCCGACGCGACCCGGCCGAGGCCACGGCGCTGGCCGAGGTGACCGGCAGCGCGGACGAGGACGAGGCCGCGACGCCCGCCGAGGTGACCGCGTCAGGGCAGCCAGGTAGGTAACGGCTCGCGGGCGGCCAGCCACGACTCGGGCACGCCGCCGGGGGTGCCGACACCCGTGTACGCGGCCACTATCGCTCCGACGATGGCGGCGGTGGTGTCCATGTCACCGCCGGCCTGGACGCACCTCCGGATCGCCGCCGGATAGTCGTCGAGGTGGGTGGCGGCCACCCAGAGGGTGAACCCGACGGTGTCCTGGGCGGTCACCCGGGAGCCGTTGCCGAGTTCCGCCACCACCCGGTCCACCGGTCGGCCGAGCAGCCCGGCCGCCCGGCTCACGCTCCGGTGCACCTCGGTGCCCGGCTCCAGCGCGGCGGCGATCCCGGCGAGCAGGCGCTGGGGAGCCGGCCGGTGCCCGTCGAGGCGGCCCCGGGCGGCAAGCGCGGCGGCCACGGCCACCGCCACGGCCCCGGCGATCCCCTCCGGGTGCGCGTGGGTCACCTCGGCCGAGGCGCGGGCCTGCGCCGCGGCACGGGCGGTCGAGTCGGCGAAGTACGCGCCCAGCGGGCCGACCCGCATCGCCGCGCCGTTGCCGCAGGAGCCCTGGCCGTCGAAGGCGGATGCGGCGGCCAGCGGCCAGGGGGTGCCGGTACGGATCAGCCGCAGGATCGCCAGCGCGCCAGCGCCGTAGCCCCGGCGCGGAGCACACCGCTCGGCGAAGGCCAGGGCCAGCCGGTCGGGGTCGACGCCGCCGGAGTGGGCCAGCTCGGCGAGGACCGAGCAGGCCATCTCGGTGTCGTCGGTCCACTCCCAGGGGGTCGGCGGCAGTGCGCCCGCGGTGAGATCCGGGGACGCGGCCCCCGGCATTAAGTACTGCGCGCCGAGCGCGTCGCCGGTGGAGAGACCTGCGAGGCTGTCCCGGGCGAGCGCCAGACGGGCATCGACGAACAGGGTGAACGACATCGTCGTACCAGCTTGCCCGCTCGCCAGGCACGTCGCAATGCGATCAACTTGCCAGGCCCAGTACCGTCTTGTCGTGGCCTCCGTGCTCCTGGTCGAAGACGATCACGTCGTACGCGGCGCGATGCTGCGGTCCCTCACCGACCGGGGGCACGCCGTGCACGCCGTGGGTACGGCGTTGGACGCCCTGCGCCGGGTCGCCGCGGAGACACCTGACCTGGTGGTGCTGGACCTCGGCCTGCCCGACCTGGACGGCTCGGACGCGCTGCGGATGCTGCGCGGCATCACCGACATCCCGATCATCATCGCGACCGCCCGGGACGACGAGCAGTCGGTGGTCAAACTGCTGCGTGCCGGGGCCGACGACTACATGGTCAAGCCGTTCACCGGGGCGCACCTGGACGCCCGGATCACCACCGTGTTGCGGCGGGCCGGACGGGCCAGCCGGACGGTGCAGCCGGCGGTGCACAGCGTCGGCGGCCTACGGGTGGACGTGGGCGAGCGCAGCGCCCAGCTCGACGGGGAGCCGCTGGCGCTGACCCGCAAGGAATTCGACCTGCTGGCCTATCTCGCCGCACGACCCGGGCGGGTAGTGTCCCGCCGGGAACTCTTGGAGGAGGTATGGCGGCAGCCATCGGTCGGCGAGGACCAGACCATCGACGTTCACCTGTACTGGCTCCGCAGAAAGATGGGCGAGTCCGCGGCGAAGCCGCGCTACCTGCGCACCGTGCGGGGGGTCGGATTCCGGCTGGTGGCACCGGACTGAGGACGGCGCTGGCCCTGCTCACGGCCGGCATGTGCAGCCTCGTCGCGCTCGCGTTCCTGATCCCGCTCGGCCTCAGCCTGCGTGAGCAGAGCCGGGACGAGGCGATCGCCGACGCGGCCCGACGCAGCGCGTTGGTCACCGGCGCGCTGGCGGTGAGCACCGACCCGGCAGTCGTCGAGCGGGCCGTGGTGGCGAGCGCCGAGGGCGCGCCGACCCGGCCCGTGGTGCACGGCCTGGGCCTTGACGAATCCGCCGGTCGGGCCACCGGCAGCGACCTGGACCGGGCCCGTGCCGACCGGCGGTCGCTGGTCGTCGACGTGGACGGGGGCGTGATCCGGCTCGACCCGGTCGTCCTCGGCGACCGGACGGCCGTGGTCGAGGTGTTCCTCCCGGACTCGACGCTGGGCGAGGGCGCCGGTGGCACCTGGCTGCTGCTGTTCGCTGTCGGCGCGGCGATGGCCGGCGCGGCGGTGCTGGTGGTCGACCGGGTCGCCGCCCGCGCGGTGGACTCGACCCGAGGTCTGGTCAAGGCCGCGCTGTCCATCGGCGACGGCGATCTGGGCGTGCGCGTCGAGCCGAACGGCCCGCGTGAGCTGGCCGAGGCCGGGTACGCCTTCAACCGGATGGCCGACCGGCTGGACGCGGCCCGCACCGATGAGCGTGAGCTGGTGGCCGACCTGTCGCATCGTCTGCGTACCCCGCTGACAGTGCTGCGGTTGGACGCCGAGGCGTTGGAGTCCGACGACACCAGCGTGGGTTCGTTCAGCCCGGCGGAGCTGGACCGGCTTCGCGGCATCCGGCGGATCCGGCAGGCGATCGTCACCCTGGAGGGTGAGATCGACGTGTTGATCAAGACGACCCGCAAGTCGGTGGCGCACGAGGCCGGGCCGGCGATGTGTGACGTCAGCGAGGTGGTCCGGGACCGGATGGTGTTCTGGGCGGCGCTGGCCGGCGACCAGAACCGGCCACAGCGGGTGAGCGGCGCGCAACTGCGCATCCCCGCGCCGGTGCCCCGGGCCGAGCTGGCCGCCGCGCTGGACGCGGTGATCGGCAACGTCTTCCGGTACACCCCGCAGGGCACCGCGTTCGAGGTGGCCGTGTCCCGGCGCGACGGTTACGTGGCGATCCGGATCGACGACGCCGGCCCCGGCATCGCCAACCCGGACCGTGCGCTGCGCCGGGGCACCAGTGACCAGGGCTCGACCGGGCTCGGCCTGGACATCGCCAAGCGGGTGGCATTGCAGGCCAACGGGTCGGTGAGCATCGACCGGGCCCGGCTCGGCGGGGCCAGCGTGGTGATGCTCCTCGCCGACCCGGAGGCGACGCCGCGACAGGTCAGCCGCTTCGGCCTGGTCGGGCGGATGGCACGCGACGCCCGGGACACCAAGGCCACCGGACGGCGCTGGCCGCGCCAGCGCCCCACCGACGACTGACCGGGTTGTGGGCCGTCGCAAGTCTTCCTTAGATCGCGGTTAACGAGCGGGCTGGACCGGCCGCGAGCTGACAGGATCAGTACGCGAACCCACCAGTTTCACCGGCCGAGCGCCTACGCGCACCCACGACCGGTGAAGCCGCGCGCGCGGCGGGAGTCACAGGTCCCCCCACACCCACGCTCCCGCCGCGCGCCCTGCTCCCCACGCGATCAGGCGCGACGGGCCGGACCGGCTCAACCGGCGGCGGCGAGGTACGCGTCGATCTCGGCCGTGATGCGCTGCTTGCCGTCGGAGTCGAGGAAGGACGCGGTCACCGCGTTGCGCGCCAGCCCGGCCAGCCCCTCGGGGCCGACCCCGAGCAGGCGGGCCGCCACCGCGTACTCGTCGTTGAGGGTCGTGCCGAACATCGGCGGGTCGTCGGAGTTGATGGTGACAAGCAGCCCGGCCTCGACCAGCCGGGGCAGGGGGTGCTCGTCGAGGTTGGCCACCGCCCGGGTCCGGACGTTGGACGTCGGGCAGATCTCCAAAGCGATCTGCCGCTCGGCCAGGTAGGCGAGCAGCTCCGGGTCCTGCGCGGCGGAGATGCCGTGCCCGATCCGCTCGGCGCCCAGCTCGTTCAGCGCGTCCCAGACGGTCTGCGGCCCGGTGGTCTCCCCCGCGTGCGGCACCGAGCGCAGCCCGGCGGCGCGGGCCCTGTCGAAGTAGGGCCGGAACTGCGGTCGGGGTACGCCGATCTCCGGGCCACCCAGACCGAAGCTGACCAACCCGTCCGGGCGCTCCTCCAGCGCGACGCGCAGCGTCTCCTCGGCCGCGGGCAGGCCCGCCTCGCCGGGAATGTCGAAGCACCAGCGCAGCTCGATGCCGAAGTCGGCAGCCGCGCGCCTGCGGGCGTCCTCGATCGCCTCGCAGAACGCCGGCGCGGGGATGCCCCGACGCACGTGCGAGTACGGGGTGATTGTCAGTTCCGCGTACCGGACCTGTTGGCGGGCCAACTCCCGGGCCACCTCGTGGGTGAGGATCCAGACGTCCTCCGGGTCGCGGATGAGGTCCACGACGCTCAGGTAGACCTCGATGAAGTGCGCGAAGTCGCGGAACTCGAAGTAGTCGGCGAGCGCCTCCGGGTCGGCCGGCACGGGGGTGCGTCCCTCGTGGCGGGCGGCCAGCTCGGCGACGATCCGGGGCGAGGCGGAGCCGACGTGGTGCACGTGCAGCTCCACCTTGGGCAGGCCGGCGATGAAGGCGGACGGGTCGGTCACGGACTCTCCTCTGCACTGTCGCCGGTGCGGGCGACGACGAAGACGCGGCGGAACGGGAAGTACACCTGACCCTGCCGGACCGGGTAGGCGGCGGCGAGGCGTACCCCCAACTCGGCCCGGAAGGCCGACCAGCCGGCGGCGTCCAGCGCGGCCCGGACCGGACGCAGCGCGGTGCCTTCCATCCAGGCCAGCACCGGGTGGTCGGCGGCGGGCCGGGCGGGCAGCAGGTGCACGTAGGTAGTCTCCCAGGCGTCCACCGCGCAGCCGGCGGCGGTCAGCAGGGCCGCGTAGTCGGCTGGGTCGTCGACCGGGTCGGCGCGCAGCAGCGGGGCGACAGCGGCCCGCCAGGCCGGCCCGTCGGCGACCTGGCGCAACGCGCGGTGCGAGGGGGCGGCGAAGTTGCCGGGAACCTGCATGGCGAGCCACGCGCCGGTGGGCAGCTCGGCGGCCCAGCGACGCAGCAGCTCCTGGTGGCCGGGCACCCACTGGAGCGCCGCGTTGCTGACCACCACGTCCTCGTCGCCGGTGGGACGCCAGTCGCGCAGGTCGGCGACGGCGAAGTCGACGGGAGCGCCGAGGGCGGTGGCTCGGTCGATCATCTCCGGCGAGGAGTCCAGGCCGCGCACCCGACTCGTCGGCCAGCGCTCGGCGAGGGTGGCGGTGAGGTGGCCGGGGCCGCAGCCGAGGTCGACCACCGTCCGGGGCCGGTCGGCCGGGATCCGCGCGACCAGGTCGTGGAACGGCCGAGATCGCTCGTCGCCGTAGCGCAGGTAGGTTGTCGGATCCCACATCACTGCCTCCCAAACCGTACGTCCGTCTTGCTACCGTACGGCTCGCGTGGCAGGCCGGCAACCCGATCACTAGGCTCGGGGCATGGAACAGCGCAGCTTCAACCGGCTCGGCCGGACCGTCGGGGCGGTCGGCCTGGGCGCCTGGCAACTCGGCGCAGACTGGGGCACCGTCAGCGAGGCCGACGCGATGGCGGTGCTCGCCGCCGCCGTGGACGACGGGGTCACCTTCCTCGACACCGCAGACGTGTACGGCGACGGCCGCAGCGAGCAGCTGATCGGCCGCTTCCTGCGCACCCGACCCGACGCCGGGCTGACCGTCGCCACCAAGATGGGCCGTCGCGTCGAGCAGCGGCCGGAGGCGTACACCCTTGACAACTTCCGGCAGTGGACCGACCGGTCCCGGGCCAACCTGGGCATGGACACCCTGGACCTGGTCCAGCTGCACTGCCCGCCCACCGCCGTCTTCTCCTCCGACGAGGTCTTCGACGGCCTGGACACCCTCGTCGCCGAGAAGGCCATCGCCGGGTACGGCGTCAGCGTCGAGACCTGCGACCAGGCGCTCACCGCGATCGCCCGACCGGGGGTGGCGAGCGTGCAGATCATCCTCAACGCGGTCCGCCACAAGCCCCTGGAGCGGGTCCTTCCGGCGGCCGCCGCCGCCGGGGTGGGCATCATCGCCCGGGTGCCGCTGGCCAGCGGCCTGCTCTCCGGCCGGTACGACGAGCACACCGAGTTCCCCGCCGACGACCACCGCAACTACAACCGGCACGGCGCGGCCTTCGACGTCGGGGAGACGTTCTCCGGGGTCGACTACGAGCGGGGCCTGGCCGCCGTACGCCGGCTGGCGCCGCTTGTCGACGCGGACCGCACGATGGCGCAGTTCGCGCTGCGCTGGGTGCTGGACCAGGCGGGCGTCACCGTCGTCATCCCCGGTGCCCGCGACGCGGAGCAGGCCCGGCGCAACGCCGAGACGGCGGCCCTGTCGCCGCTGACCGACGGCCAGCTGGCCGCCGTACGCGAGATCTACGACGAGCTGATCCGCCCGCAGGTGCACGACCGGTGGTGACTGGCGCGCCCGGGGAGCTCGCGTCGCGCCGCCCGACCAGGGATGCTGGTGGACGGCGTGCCGCTCCGGGCGGCGGAGAGGAATCGCGATGAGGGGCTGGCTTTCGCTCACCCTCGGCCTGGTGGCCGTGGTGATCGGTGCGGTGTGGACGGTGCAGGGCCTCGGCTACGTCACCGGCAGCGTCATGACCGACGAGAGGATCTGGGCGGTGCTCGGCCCGCTCGTGGCGTTGGCCGGGCTGGTGGTGCTCTGGCTCGGCCTGCGCTCGCGCCGCCGGAACTGACCCGCCGGGGGCGAAGCCCCGTATCCCGGACGGGATACGGGGCTTCGAAACGACCCTGACCGGATCGTCCCACTGGCCGGCGGGAGCCGGCCGTCTCACTCAGATGGGACGGACCTGCTCGGCCTGTGGGCCCTTCTGACCCTGAGCGATCTCGAACTCCACCCGCTGGTTCTCCTCCAGCGAGCGGTAGCCGCTGGACTGGATGGCCGAGAAGTGGACGAACACGTCAGCACCCCCACCATCGACGGTGATGAAGCCGAAGCCCTTGTCAGCGTTGAACCACTTCACGGTTCCCTGAGCCATGTGAATCTCCCTCTAAAAACTGGTGGCCGTGCACGCCGTGCGGCCGATTGGCCGTTTCGAGCAGCGGCGTCTGAGGCGGCCTCCACGAAGGAGACTTCTCTCAACCCACGCCATCTCTCAGCAGCGTGGACCAGCAAATCACGGAGGCAAAAAGTCTGTCACGACCTCTCCGACGAATTTCTCCGACATGTGACCTGACGGATGCCTCAGTTCCGCTGGGCGGCGTCCGAAGCCATGCGAAAGCCCCCTTCCCATCGATGCGGGAAGAGGGCTGACGTCGCTGGGTGGTCAGTCCGGCCAGTTGCCGGTCATCCGGCGGACACCGACCGCCCCGCCCCGGTCCACGGCGGCCCGGACGACCGCGAAGATGGCCCCCTGCAACGCCGCGGCGGCCAGGATCTCGCCCCAGCCGCGATCCTCGTCGGTGGCGTTGGGCGCCTCACCGTCGCCCGCTGTGACCTTCCAGACCTGCCGGAAGATCGCCCCGGCCGCCGCGCCCGCGGCGATACCCAACAACACGCCGACGGGCCGGTACGCGACCCTGCCGATGCTCCTGCTCACCTACGCCTCCCCCGCACGATCATCAGCACCACCACTGTCGCCACCGCACCGGCGGCGATCGCCGCCCACGGCACCGGGTTGCGGCGCACCAACTCGCCCTTGTCGTGCGCCTGCGCGCGCACCATCCCGCCCTTCTCGTAAGCCTGTGCCCGCGCCTTCCCGGCGCCCCGCACGGCCTGCCCGCGAACCCGGGCGACGGTCTGCGCCGCCTGCTCGCGCATCCGCTCCTTCGCCTGCTCGGCGGACTCCTTCAGACGCGCCTTGACGTCGGCCTTCGCGGCCAACGCCTCCATCGTCTCGCCCAACTCGACCCGGGTGCGGCGGATCTCCTCGCGGAGCGCGTCCGTGTCGCCGGTCCCGTTGCCCGTCATTGCCGTCCCCTGTCCTTCACCGCGGCGGTGACGGTGTCCACGTCGGCCCGGAGGCTGCGAACCGTGGCCGCCGGCACCGGCGGGACGGCACGGCTGACCTGCTTCTTGCCCACCAGGGCGAGGATGCCGGCCACCAGGAAGCAGGCCACCGCCACGATCAGCGCGGCGGCCCAGGCGGGCAGCACCAGGTCGAGAAGCAGGATCGCCGTGGCGACCAGGGCGCCCAGGCCGAAGAACGCCAGCGCGCCGCCGCCGCCGAACAGGCCGATCCCGATGCCGGCGTGCTTGCCCTTCTGGGTCAACTCCGCCCGGGCCAGCGCCAGTTCGTCCCGTACGAGGCGGGAGACCTGCTCGGTGGCCCGCTGCACCAACTCGGCGGTGGAGGGCTCGCTCCCGTTGTGGGATGTGCGGGCGTTCGCCACGTCAGCCATGCTGTCCTCCTTTCCCTATCACCGCGCTGTATGCCCGGAGTTGCCGCCCGTCAATCCTAAAACGCGACGAGCGGCCCACCGTTCCCGTTTCCGGACGCCGCGCCGAAGAGTCGGCTCAGCCGATCACGCCAGAGATGTCCGGCAGCACATCCCCCGCCCAAGCCGGCCCAAACCTCCCAGGGTCAGGTGCGGGCTTCTTCGGGGCCCACGAAGGCTTCGCTGCGGGCGTCGCCGTCGTCGCTGCCGCCGAAGACGCGGGCGTCGTCGGGCGCCTCGGTGTCGGACGGGCGGCGTGCTGGCCGCCTCGGCTGCACCCACTGCCAGGGCAGGTTGCTGCTGGCGTCGCCCAGCTCGGTGCGCATCCGGGGCATCGCCGTCGGACGGTTGTCCCGGATCCAGGCCACCAGGTGCTCCCGGACGAGGCAGCGCAGATCCCACAGACTGCCCGCGTCGGCGGCGCTGACCAGAGCCCGCACCCGGACCATCCCGCCGGTGGCGTCGGTGACCTGCAGGACGCAGACCCGCCCGTCCCACAGCTCGGTGCCCTCGACCAGGCGGCGTAGCTCCTCGCGCATGGTCTGCACCGGCACCGCCCAGTCCACGTCGAACTCGGCGGTGCCGAGCACCGCCGACTCGGTCCGGGTCCAGTTCTGGAACGGCTTGCTGGTGAAGTACGAGGTGGGGAGGATCAACCGCCGGTCGTCCCAGATCTGCACGACGACGTAGCTGAGGGTCAGCTCCTCGATCCGACCCCACTCCCCCTCGACGACGACCACGTCGTCGAGCCGGACGGCGTCGCTGAAGGCGAGCTGGAGGCCGGCGAAGACGTTGCCGAGCAGGCTCTGCGCGGCGAGCGCGGCCACCACACCGACCACGCCGGCCGAGGTCAGCACACCAGCGCCGATGCCCCGCACGCTCGGGAAGGTCATCAGCATCACGCCGACGGTCAGGATGACGATCACCGCGATGGTGAGGCGACGCAGCATCACCACCTGGGTCCGGACCCGCCGGGCGTGCCGGTTGTCGGGCACGTCGACCCGGAACCGGGCCAGCGCGGTGTCCTCGACGACGACCAGCAGCGCGGCGACCAGCCAGGCGACGGTCGCGATGACGGCCAGGACGAGCAGGTGCAGCAGCTGCTGCCGCCAGCTCTCGCCAACCGCGTACCCGGTGCTGAAGCGGACGGCGAACTGGACGGCGAGGACCGTCCCGGCGACCTGGAACGGGCGGTGCGCGTGGTCGGTCAGCTCGGTCAGCAGCTGCGACCGGCGGCCGAACCGCCGGGTGAGCCGGTGGACGACCTCGACCAGGAACAGGGCGACCGCCGCCGCGACGAGCGCGGCGACGACCGTTTCGAGATAACTCTGCACGTTTTCGGGGCTTCCCTTCGACCAGGCGTCGGGCACTTCGGGCAAAAGCCCAAGAGTGCCCGACGTTCCTGTAATCGACCAGTTCAGACCTTGCGGTACCGGGACTGGAGGAAGCAGTAGACGCCGAAGGCGGCGATGCCCAGGGCGACCAGGGTCAGCAGGAACACGCCGTACGACTGGTCGCGCAGCGTGTGCAGCGCGGCGTCCAGACCTCGGGCCTTCTCCGGGTCGTACTTCACCGCCGCCACGATGACCAGCAGACCGGCGATGCCGTACGCGACGCCCTTGGCGATGTATCCGGCCATGCCCAGCCGGCGGGCCAGCGTCCGGGTCTTCGGGCTCATCTCGCCGGTCTTCAGGTGCTTCTCGAACCGCTTGACCGCCCCGTAGATGACCAGGCCGACACCGATCGCGGCGAGCACCAGCCCGGCCAGGCCGACCAGCCAGCGGCCACCGCTGGAGGTCATCAGCTTGCCGGTCAACGCCTCCTGCTGGTCGGCGCTGTTCGACCCGACATCCTTGAAGACCTTGAAGGCGGTCCAGGCGAAGTAGAGGTAGACGATGGTCCGGCCGGCCGAGGCGAGCCGCTCGGTGACGCGTTCCCTGCCGCGCTCGGCGCGGTGCCCGACCGCCGCCTCCAGCGCCTGCCAGATCGCCATCGCGAGCAGGCCGACCGCGGTGGCGATGACCAGGAACTTGCCCAGGGGCTGTTCGGAGAGGGTACGCAGCGCGCCGGACTGGTCGCCGTCGTCGGACGACGTGCCGAAGGCGATCTGCAACGCCAACCAGGCGAAGAGCAGGTGGACGATGCCGTAGCCGATGAAGCCGGCCCGGGCGAGGAGTTCCAGCCACCGGCTGTCCGCCGTTCGGGAGGCGGTGGCTTCGGCGCTACGGGTGAGTGACATGCTGCCACAATCTCCGATTCTGGAGATCCCCAAACGTCGGCCACCGCCGCCCGCCCAGGTCAGCTGCCCGGGTTGCGCGATACGCGAATCTTGACCTGCTGGTCGGTGACGCTGTCCAGGGTGACCGCGAAGCCGCCGGCCTCGGCGGCCTGCTGCCCCATCGTGAGGCTGAGCTGCTCGCCGGCGACCTCGACGGTCACCTGGTCACCATCGGCCCCGACCAGCTTGGCCTCGACGCCCAGGATGGTGGCGCTCGCGTCGACACCCCGCTCGAAGGTGACGGTGCAGGCGTCGAGCCCGCAGTCGGTGGAGGCGCCCTGGGAGCTGCAACCGGCGAGCACGGCGAGGCCGAGCGCCAGACCGGCGAACAGACCGGCGGCGCGGCGGACGGGGGGAATGGGCATGGTGGCGGGTCGGTTCGTCACCTCGCCAAGGGTACGAGACATCGGCGACACCTCCACCCAACGGTGATCACCTGGTGGCCGACCAGGGGCCGGGGCGTACCGGCTAGGGTCCGGGACATGCCCTTCGACATCGCCCGCACCCGGGCCGCCTACCCCGCCCTGACCGAGGGTTTCGTGCACTTCGACGGGGCCGGGGGCACCCAGACCGCCATCGGTGTGATCGACGCGGTCACCGACGCCATGCGGACGGCGGTCGGCAACCGCAGTGCCGCCTTCATACCGGGTCGCCGGTCGTTGGAGCTGGTGGCCGAGGCCCGCGCGGCGGTGGCCGACCTGCTCGGCGCCGACCCGGCCGGGGTGGTGCTGGGCCCGAGCGCCACCGCGCTGACGTACACCCTGGCCCGCACGCTCGGCGCGGGTTGGCGTCCCGGTGACGAGGTGGTGGTGTCCCGGCTCGACCACGACGCGAACGTCCGACCGTGGGTGCAGGCCGCCGAGGCGGCCGGCGCGACGGTGCGCTGGGCCGAGGTCGACCGGCACACCGGCGAGCTGCCCGCGGCCCAGTACGCCGACCTGGTCGGCGAGCGGACCCGGCTGGTCGCGGTGACCGCCGGCAGCAACGCCATCGGCACCGTGCCGGACGTGCCGGCGATCGCCAAGATCGCACACGCGGTCGGCGCGCTGGTCTGCGTCGACGGGGTGCACTCGGTTCCGCACGGGCCGTCCGACCTGGCCTCGCTCGGCGCCGACGTGCTGGTCACCAGCGCGTACAAGTGGTCCGGACCGCACCTGGCGGCGATGGTGGCCGACCCGGCCCGGTGGGCGGCGCTGCGCCCGGCGAAGCTGGTTCCGTCCTCCGACGCCGTGCCGGACCGGTTCGAGTACGGCACCCCCAGCTTCCCGCTGCTGGCCGGCGTGACCGCCGCGGTGGACCACCTGGCGGGTCTGGACCCGGACGCGGTCGGGGATCGGCGGGCGCGGCTGCGCGCCGGCCTGGCCGCCGCCCAGGCGCACGAGGAGGCGCTGCTGGACCGGCTGCTCGCCGGGCTGGCGGAGCGGCCGGCGATCACCGTGTACGGCTCGCCGGCCCGGCGCTGCCCCACTGTGTCGTTCCGGGTCGCCGGGATGTCACCGGCGGCCACCCAGCAGGCGTTGGGCGCCGCCGGGTTCTGCCTCTCCGTCGGCGACTACTACGCCTACGAGTACTTCCAGCTGATGGGTCTGCGCGACAGCGGCGGCGCGGTGCGGGCCAGCATCTACCACTACAACACGGCCGACGAGGTGGACCGGTTGCTCGGCGAACTGGACGCGGTGGCCGACGGGGCGGGGAGAATGGCCGGATGAGCACCCTGGTCGAGGACAACCCGGCGAAGCACCGCTTCGAGATCCTGGTGGACGACGCGCTGGCCGGCTTCACCGCGTACCTGATGCGCGGGGAGGTCCTGGTCTTCACGCACACCGAGGTGGACCGGGGCTTCCAGGGCAGGGGCGTGGGCGGGGCGTTGCTGCGGGGCACCCTGGACCAGGTCCGCGCCCGGGGCACCACGGTGGTGCCGCAGTGCCCGTTCATGGCCGCGTACATCGACAAGAACCCCGAGTACGCCGACCTGGTCGCCGACCTGCCGTAAGCCCGACGGTCGGCTCAGCGGGCGCCGGTAAGCACCTCGGCGGCTGCCCGGCCACTGGCCCGGGTGGCACCGTGGGTGGCCAGGTGCACCGCCCCGGTGACCACCTCGGGCACGCCCAGCTCGACCACCACCGCGTCCGGTCGGGCGGCGAGAGCCCGTCGCACGGCGGCGCGCATCCAGTCGTGGCGGTGCAGATCCCGGACCACCAGCACCAGCGGGCGGGCCCCCGCCCCGGCACCCGGGTCGGCCGGCACGTCGGGTTCGGCGTAGCGGACCGTGCTCGTGCCGGGCAGCAGCTCACCCAGCGGTGCGCCGATGCCCCACGGGGTCTCCGCGCCGATGGCGATGTTGCGCAGCGGCTCGAACTCGACGACGTGCGCCGCGCGGGTCAACGGCAGCGCGCCGGCCGCGCTGCCGGTGGCGGTGACCCGGACGGCCCGACGGGCGGCGACGAGCCCGACGTCGGCGGCGCCGCGGGCTCCGGCCGGTCCGGCGGCACGCGCGGCCATCGTCCAGGCGGCGAGTTGGCCGACGCGCTTGGCCGCCTCGGCGAGGCGTTCCTCGGGCAGCTCACCGGAGACGACAGCGGCCACGATGGCGTCGCGCAGCTCGCGGGCCGCCTGCTCGTCGGCCCGTTCGCCGCCGATGCAGATCGCGTCGGCTCCGGCGGCGAGGGCGCGGACCGTCGCCCCGGCGAAGCCGTACCGGTCGGCGACCGCGCGCATCTCCACGGCGTCGGTCACCACCACCCCGGAGAAGCCCATCTCGTCGCGGAGCAGCCCACCCAGGATGCGCTGACTCAGGGTGGCCGGCAGCTGCGGATCGAGCGCGGGTACCAGCAGGTGGCCGGTCATCACCGCCTGCACCCCGGCCGCGACGGCGGCCCGGAACGGGACCAGCTCGCAGGTGTCCAGCCGGTCCCGGTCGGCGGTGATCCGGGGCAGGTCGTGGTGTGAGTCGACACGGGTGTCGCCGTGCCCGGGGAAGTGCTTGGCGCAGGCCGCCACGCCGCCGGCCTGGAGCCCGCTGACCCAGGCGGCGGTGTGCCGCGCGACAAGCGCCGGGTCGGCGCCGAACGAGCGGACGCCGATCACCGGGTTCGCCGGGTTGGAGTTGACGTCGGCGTCCGGGGCGTAGTTGAGGGTGACCCCCGCCGCGGCCAGCTCGACGCCGAGGTCCCGGGCGACCGCCTCGGTCAGCTCGGGGTCGTCGACCACCCCGAGGGCGAAGTTGCCGGGCCGGGAGCTGCCCTGGACCGACTCGAGTCGGGTGACGTCGCCGGCTTCCTCGTCGATCGCCACGACGACGTCCGGACGCTCGGCGCGCAGCGTCGCGGTGAGCGCCGCCACCTGCTCGGGGTCGACGACGTTGCGGGCGAAGAGCACCACCGAGCCGAGGCCCTCGCCGAGCCAACGGCACACCCAGGCTGGCGGGGTGGTGCCGACGAAACCGGGCTGGAGGACGGCGGCGGCGAGGGCCGGGAGGTGCCCGGTGGGTGTGGTCACGCCACCCCCTCCTGGCGCTCGGCGTCGATCACCGGCGACGGTGCGCCCCCGTCGACCCACTGGTTGCGCTCGCTCATGCGGCCCCCGTACCCCATCTCTCACGCGCCCTCGGCGCACCGCCACCGGCAGGCGGTCATGCCATGGTCACACCGGGCGATTCAATAGTCAATAAACCTTACAGTTGCCTGGCCGCCCGCTCCCCGGGAGAGTGCGGGGATGGACCCTGCCCTGCTGGCCGACGCGACGAGCCCGGCCGACATCCCCGGCGTACGCCTGCTCGGCCTGGTGGTCGGCGCCCTGCTGCTGCTCGCCGCGATCCGGGCGATGTTCGGTCGGCGCTGAGCGCCCCGCACCGATCCGGGTCCGGCGAGCCGTGTGTGGCCGACCGCGACCGGGGTACGGCATTCCCCATCAGCAGGTCCGCGCGCCGAAGGGGAAACGATGAAGATCGGATACTTCCTGTCCAGTGAGGAGTTCACGCCGGCCGAGCTGCTGGAGCAGGCGCGCGGTGCCGAACGGGCCGGCTTCGAGGCGCTGTGGATCTCCGACCACTACCACCCCTGGGTGGACGCGCAGGGTCAGAGCCCGTTCGTCTGGTCGATGATCGGCGCGCTGAGCCAGGTCTGTTCGCTACCGGTGACCACCGCCGTGACCTGCCCGACGGTGCGGATCCACCCGGCCGTGATCGCCCAGGCCGCGGCGACCAGCGCGGTGCTGCACGGCGGGCGTTTCGTGCTCGGCGTCGGCACCGGCGAGGCCCTCAACGAGCACATCTTCGGCGACGCCTGGCCGCCGGCCGACGTCCGGCTGGAGATGCTGGAGGAGGCCGTCGAGGTGCTGCGCAAGCTGTGGGACGGCGGCTTCGTCAACCACCGCGGCAAGCACTACACAGTGGAGAACGCCCGGATCTACACGCTGCCCGACACGCCACCGTCGATCTACGTCTCCGGCTTCGGCCCGAAGTCCATCGACCTGGCCGCCCGCATCGGCGACGGCTACGTGAGCACCATGCCCGACGGCGACATGGTCCGGCGCTTCCGCGCGAACGGCGGCGGCGACAAGCCGTGCCAGGCCGGCTTCAAGGCGGCGTACGCCGACAGCGAGGACGAGGGCGTCCGCATCGCGTACGAGCGCTGGCCCAACGCCGGGGTGCCCGGCGAGCTGTCCCAGGTGCTGCCCTCACCCCGACACTTCGAGCAGGTCGCCGAGCTGGTCAGGCCGGAGATGGTCAAGGAGGCGTTCGTCTGCGGCAACAGCGTCGACGCACACCTGGAGATGATCGACAAGTACGCCAAGGCCGGCTTCGACGAGGTCTACGTCGCCAACACCGGCCCGCACTACCAGGGCCTGTTCGACCTCTACCAGCGCGAGGTGCTGCCCCGACTGCGCTGACGCCGGATCCGCCGACCCCATGATCGCCCAAACGCGTTTCGGCGGTCGTGGGGTCGGGTACCTCCGGCCCTCGATGAAACTGTCAACGCATTCGATGACGTTGCGCCGCGCGGCCCGCAGCCTTTTTGGCTGGAAGGCGCTACGGCCCAACCAACTGGCCGCCATGCGCGCGGTGATGAAGCGACGTGACGCTCTGGTGGTGTTGCCCACCGGGGCCGGCAAGTCGGCCATCTATCAGATCCCGGCCAGCCTGATCCCCGGCCCCACCGTGGTGATCTCCCCGCTGCTGGCCCTCCAGCAGGACCAGATCGCCTCTCTCAACGAGCGGCAACGCCCGGAACTGCGGGCGGTGCGGATCAGCTCGAACGAGTCGCCCAGCCAACAGGCCCAGGCGATCACCGAGGTCCGCGAGGGCCGGGCGGAGTTCCTGTTCATCACACCGGAGCAGCTGAGCAACCCGGACCGGATGGCGGAGGTCGCGGCACTGAAACCGGCGCTGGTGGCGATCGACGAGGCGCACTGCATCTCGGCCTGGGGGCACGACTTCCGGCCCGACTACCTGGCGCTCGGGCACCTCATCGAGGGCATCGGCCGGCCGCCGGTGGTCGCGCTGACCGCCACCGCCTCTCCACCGGTACGCGACGACATCATCGCCCGGCTGCGGCTGCGCGAGCCGGACGTGGTGGTCTCCGGGCTGGACCGGTCGAACCTGTTCCTCGAGGTGGCGCACTGCCCGGACGAGGACTACCGGTGGCGACGTCTGATGACGCTGCTGCGCGACGAGGGGCGGCCGGGGATCATCTACGTGCCAACCCGCCGCGCGGCCGAGGAGCTGGCCACCCGGTTGACCGACGCCGGCCTGCCGGCGCAGTGCTACCACGGTGGGATGGCGGTCGGCGCGCGCGCCGAGCTGCACGAGGCGTTCCTCGCCGACGAGGTCCCCATCATGGTGGCGACCTCGGCGTTCGGCATGGGCATCGACAAGCCGAACATCGCCTGGGTGGCGCACATGGCGCTGCCCGACTCGCCAGACAGTTACTTCCAGGAGATCGGCCGGGCCGGGCGCGACGGGCAACCGGCCCGGGTGCTGCTGCTCTGGCGGGCCGAGGACGTGGGCCTGCAACGGTTCTTCAGCGGCGGTCTGCCCGACGTCGACGAGCTACGCGACCTTGCCGCTCTGCTGCGCCGCAAGGCGGCGACCAAGACCGAGCTTCGCGAGACCACCGGCCTCGGGCCGCGCAAGCTGGGCCAGTACCTCTCCCTGCTGGAGCAGATCGGCGCCGCCGAACCACGCGCGCGGCAGCGCATCGGCGCCCCGCGCTACTCCCCCACCCCGGTGGACGCCGCCGCCGCGGCGCTGGCCGAGGCGGAGCGCCAGCAGACAGTGACCCGGTCCCGCACCGACATGATGCGGGCCTTCGCCGAGACCAACGCCTGCCGGGGGCAGACCCTGCTTGCCTACTTCGGTGAGCAGATGACCGAGGTCTGCGGGCACTGCGACAACTGCCACAACGGCACCAGCGTCGCCGACCAGGGTGCGGTCGGGCCGTTCCCGGTGCACAGCCACGTACGTCACCCGGAGTGGGGAGTCGGCATGGTGCTCTCCTACGAGGAGGACAAGATGACGGTTCTCTTCGATGAGGTCGGGTACAAGACGTTGTCGGTGCGCGTGGTGTCCGAACAGGGCCTGCTGACCCTGGACTAGCCTGACCCGGGCACCGGTGTCGGGCCCGGTGGATTGACCAAGCAGAGCACCGATTGACCAAGCAGAGCAGGGCGGAAGGGGCGTTGTCGTGATCGAGCAGCCGGCGTACACCGGGTTCGGATTCTCCGACGGGGAGTGGGGGTTGCTTGTCGGCCTGCCGCAGTCGGTCCTGACCGCGGCGAGCGCCGCCGAGTCCGACGGCACCCGCCGGACCATGGCGGAGACCGCGGCCGGGCTGGAGACCATCTCCGCCGGCCGGGAGTCGGCCAGCCCCCTGGTCGCCGCCGTGGCCGGCGAGATCGTCACCCGCGTCGGTGACCCGGAGACCGGTGCGGAGCTGCCGGTCATCGCGCCCGACGACCCGCGGGCGCTGATCGACGACGTGCTGGTGCGGGCCGGCCAGGCCGCCGCGCTGCTGGCCGGCCGCATCGACGAGGGCGAGGCCGGCGCGTACAAGCACTGGCTCGTGAAGATCGCCGAGCAGGTGGTGGGTGCCGCGTCCAGCGGTGGGCTGCTGGGCATCGGGGGCGAGTCGGTAAGCGATTCCGAGCGGCGCTTCCGCGACCGGCTCGCACACGTGCTCACCGACTGACCGCCCCCGAGCGGACTGCCCGGCGACACGGGGCGGGCGGCTACGCCTCGGCCGACGCCGCAGCGTGCGACGCCGGGAGCGGGTCCGGGTGCCCGGACGGCGCGCGGTCGGCCGGGAGCGCCTCGGTCGCGGTCGGGTCGCCCGGCCGGAGGCCGCGCAGTGTCACCAGCGCGGTCACCGCGCCCGCCAGCATCACCACCATCGCCGCGTACGCGGCCAGGTGCAGCCCGTCGGTGAACGCGACTCCGGCGGCGTGCCGCACCGCGTCGGCCAGCTCCGCCGGCAGCCCCTGGGCGACCGCGAGCGCACCGCCCAGGGTCTCCTGGGCCGCGGCGCCGGTGTCGGCGGGCAGCCCGGCCGGCAGGCCGTCGACGATCTCGCGGCGGTAGACCGCCGCGCCCACGCTGCCGAGGATCGCCATGCCCAGCGCGCCGCCCAGTTCGCTGCTGGACTCGGTGAGCGCCGATGCCACACCTGCCTGCTCGGGCGGCGCCGCGCCGAGGACCAGCTCGGTGACGAGCGACATCACCATCACCAGGCCGCCCGCGTAGATGCTCGCGCCGACAAGCAGCACCCACAGCGCCGAGTCCGGGGTGACCTGGGTCAGCACCACGAAACCAAGCACGGCGATCGCGAAGCCCGCGCCGATCAGGTACGCCCGTTCGACGCGCTGGGCGAGCGCCGCGGCGGCCGGTGCGACTCCACCCACCGCCAGGGACGGCACGAGGCTCCACAGTGCCGCCCGCAGCGGGCTCAGGCCGAGCACCAGCTGGAGGTGCTGGGTGGTGAAGATGGCGAAGCCGATGATGGCGAACATCGCCAGCAGGTTGACAGCGAGCGACCCGGCGAAGCCGCGACGGCGGAACAACGCGAGATCGACCATCGGGTACGCCCGGGTCCGCTGCCGGTGCAGGAAGAGCGCGCCCACCAGCAGGCCGCCGACGATGGCGAGCACCCGCACCGGGCTGAGGCCGTCGCGGGCCATCTCCTTGATGCCGTAGATCACCGGCAGCAGCGCGCCGAGCGACAGGGCCGCGCTGACGAGGTCGAACCGCCCGGTCGCCGCGGTGCGGAACTCGGGCACCAGGAGCGGGGCGAGCAGGAGCAGCATCAGCATCGCCGGGATGTTGATCAGGAAGATCGAGCCCCACCAGAAGTGCTCCAGCAGGATGCCGCTGAGCACCGGGCCGATCGCGATGCCGCCGGTGAGGGTGGCGGTCCAGATGCCGATGGCGGTGCCGCGCTGCTTGGCGTCGTGGAACATGTTGCGCACCAGGGCGAGCGTGGAGGGCATCAGGGTGGCCCCACCGACGCCGAGCACGGCGCGCGCGGCGATCAGCGTCGCGGTGCTGTCGGCGTACGCGGCCAGCAGCGACGCCGCTCCGAACGCGCCGGCGCCGATCAGCAGGAGCCGGCGTCGGCCGATCCGGTCACCCAGGGCGCCCATGGTGATGAGCAGCCCGGCCAGCACGAAGCCGTAGATGTCGAAGATCCAGAGCTGCTGGGTGGCGGAGGGGCGCAACTCCGCGCTGATGAACGGGACGGCGAAGTAGAGCACCGACACGTCCATCGAGACCAGGAGCAGCGGCAACATCAGCACCGTGAACCCGATCCACTCCCGCCGGCCCGCCCGTGGTGCCGGTGTGGTCATCCTCGTCATGATCCATTTCCTCTCTGCGTATGGCGTACGCTGTTATGCGTAGACCATACGCAGAACTAGGATGACGGGGCAAGGAGGAAATGTGGCGGCGAAGACAGACGACAGCGGACCGGTGCTCCCGGCGTCCATCCAGAACGCCTGGGGGCTGCGGGACCGCCCACCCAAGGGCCCCCGGCCGGGCCTGAGCGTGCCCGCCATCGTGGACGCCGCCGTACGGGTGGCCGACGCCGACGGTCTGGCCGCCGTCTCGATGAGCCGGGTGGCAAAGGAGTTGGGCGCCGCCACGATGGCCCTCTACCGGTACGTCGGCTCGAAGGACGAGCTGCTGATGCTCATGGTGGACATGGGGTACGGCCCGTCCCCCGGCCCGCCCCCGCCGGAGGACGACTGGCGCGCCGGCCTCACCCGGTGGGCGTGGGCCGAGCACAGGGCGCTGCGGCACCGGTCCTGGTTGCTGCACGTGCCGATCAGCGGCCCGCCGATCACCCCCCAGCAGCTCGGCTGGATGGAGGACGGGCTGCGCTGCCTCGACGGCACCGCGCTCGCCGAGGGCGAGAAGATGTCCGCGCTCCTGTTGATCACCGGGTACGTCCGCAACGAGGCAACCCTCACGTCGCAGATCGCCGAGGGCAGCCGGGCGGCCGGCGTCGAGCCCAGCGAGATGATGCCGGCGTACGGCCGGCTGGTGGCCCGACTCATCGACCCGGCCCGCTTCCCGGCACTCCAGCGGGTGCTGGACGCCGGAGTGCTCAACCAGGACGACGACCCCGACGACGAGTTCACCTTCGGCCTGGACCGGATCCTCGACGGCATCGACGCCCTGATCCGGCGGCGAACGGCCTGAACCCACGCCCGGTCAGGCCTTCTCCAGCAACTCCAGGACGATCCGCTCGGCCTCCTCGCGGGGCGCCCGCGGGTCCACCGACGCCACCACCCCGTCGTGGTAGAGGTCGACCACCCGCGGATCCACGTACGACGCGCGAGCCACCGTCGGGGTGTTGCCCAGCAGCTCGGCCACCTCGCGCATCACCGCGACCACCGCCCTGCGCCGGGCCGTCACCGAGCGGGCCGGGCCGGCGGTGGCCAACTCGGTGGCGGCGAGCACTGTGGCGTGCCAGGTGCGGAAGTCCTTGGCGGTCATCTCCCCGCCGCTGGCGTCGCGCAGGTAGCCGTTGACCTCGTCGCTGCGCACGTCGCGCCACTCCCGGCCATCCCAGTAGCCGAACAGCCGGTCCGCCTGTCGCCGGCGGCGACGCAGATTGACAAGCACCTGGCACAGCTCCGGGTCCTCGATCCGGCGTACCTGTTCGATGCCACCCTTCGCGGGAAACACCAGGACCACGCAGCCGCGCCGGGACCGGGCATGCTCGGGGCGCAACGTGGACACCCCGTACGTCGGGTCGTCGCCGGCCGCGTACTGGTCGCTGCCGACCCGGAACATGCCCATGTCCAACAGTCGGGCCACAGTGGCCAGCACCCGGTCCCGGCCCAGCCCTCGGTCGTCCAGGTCACGGCCCACCCGCTCCCGCAGCACCGGCAGCCGCCGGGCCACCTCCAGCATGTGGTCGAACTTCGCCTCGTCCTGCTGCTCGCGCCACAGCGGGTGGTAGATGTACTGCCTGCGCCCGGCCGCGTCGATCCCGATCGCCTGGATGTGCCCGTTGACGTGCGGCGCGATCCAGACGTTCTGCCAGGCCGGCGGGATGACCAGCTCCCGCAACCGGGCCAGCACCGCCGGATCACGGACCGGATCTCCGGTCGGGTCGACGAAGAGCCAGCCCCGACCGCGCCGCCGCCGTCCGTACCCCGGTCGACCCGGGTCGCTACGCCGCAACCGCACCGGAGACCCGCACCACCCTTTCCACCTCCTGGACGGCGGCCAGCACCTCGTCGAGGCGCAGAGCCGCCATCGTCGGGTGGCTTCCTACCCCGTCCCATTTCGGCCAATCTCCCTCGCCGGCCCAGAGCACCCGGTGCCGGGGCCGGTCCACCGGCGGCCCCCAGTGCGCTGGCGGCACCGGCCCGAAGAGGACGACCGACGCGGTGCCGAACCCGGTGGCCAGGTGAGCCACGCCGGTGTCCCCGCTGACCACCAGCCGGGCGTTGGCCACCAACGCCGCGAGCGCGCCGAGGTCGGTCCGGCCGGCCAACACGGCGTCGGACGGCAGGCCGGCCGCGTCGGCCACCCGGGCGGCCAGTGCCCGCTCGTCGGCCGAGCCGGTGAGCAGGACCCGGTGCCCCTGGTCGGTGAGCGTCCGGGCCAGCGCGGCGAACCGCTCGGCGGGCCACCGCTTGGCGGGGACCTTGCTGCCGGGGTGCAGCACTGTGACACCGGTGGGCAGCCCGGCCGACCCGGGCCGACGCAGACCGAGGTCGGTGGCGTCGGCGGGAATGTCGTACCAGGACAGCAGCCGGCACCACCGGTCCACCTCGTGCTCGTCGACGGACCACCGCGGACCGTCGACGCAGCCGGCACCGGGGTTCGCGAAGGCCAGCAGCCGGCCCGGCCGGGTGGCCGCCAGCAACCGGTGCGACAGCGGGCCGCGTCCGTGCAGGTTGACAGCGACCGACACCGCCGACCCGGCCCGCAGGGGCCGATCCAACCCGCAGGTGTCGACCAGCCGGTCGACGCCGCCGACCAGGTCGACAAGCGGCGCCAGCCAGACGGGCGCGGCGAGCGCCAACTCCGGACCGGGGTACGCGGCCCGCAACGCCCGCAGCGCGGGCACCGCGGTGAGCAGGTCGCCGACGCCGAGCGCGCGCAGCACGAGGATCACGGGTACGAGGTCTCCTGCTCGGCGCAGACCACCAGCTCCCGCACCGCGCAGCCGGGCGGCTGGTGGAGCGCGAACATGATCGCGGCGGCCGTGTCGGCGGGATCGTTGAGGATCGCGTCCGGCCCCGGCTTGTACTGCGGGTCGCGCTCGTCGAAGAACGACGTGCGCATCCCGCCCGGAATGAGCAGCGTGACGCCGACCTGACCGGCGAGTTCGGCGGCGAGCGCGCGGGTGAAGCCCACCACGCCGAACTTCGCCGCGCAGTAGGCGGTGGCGTCGCTGACCGCCTTGACGCCCAGCGTGGAGGCGACAGTGACGATGCGGCCCCGGGACGTCAGCAGGAACGGCAGGGCGGCCCGGATCACCGCCGCGGTGGCGAGCAGATCCACTGCGACGATCCGGTCCCAGGTCTCCCCCGGCACGTCGGCGAGTCGACCCGGGACGTCCGTGCCGGCGGCGGTGACCACCGCGTCCAGGCCGCCGGCCTGCTCGGCGAGGTGTTTGGTGGCCACCTCGGCGGCCCGGGTGTCGGCCAGGTCGCACTCGGTCCAGGACACGCCGTCGGCCGGCGGTTGCCGGTCCAGCACGACCGGCCGACCGCCGGAGGCGGCCACCGCGGCGACCACCGCGGCACCGAGCCCGCTCGCGCCGCCGGTGACCAGGACGGTGGGCCCGGCGCCGGGCCGCGTGGCGGTCATCGGGTGCGCTCCCCGATGGAGCGAACGATCATGTCGGTGGTGGAGCGACCGTCCAGGTAGGGCACCACCACCGTGTTCCCACCCCACCGGCGCAGGACCTCCGCCTCCGGCAGGGTGGCGGCGTCGTCGCCACCGCCGGTGGCGTAGTCGCCACCCTTGACCCAGATGTCCGGCCGGACCCAGGACAGCGCCGCGTCCGGGGTCGGCTCGTCGAAGATGAGCACCGCGTCGACACAGCTCAGCGCGGCCAGCAGTCGAGCGCGGTCACCCTCGGACATCACCGGCCGATCCGGCCCCTTCAGCCCGGCCACGCTGGCGTCCGAGTTCACGCAAACGATCAGGCAGTCGCCGAGCTGGCGGGCCGCCTGCAGGGTGGCCACGTGCCCGGCGTGCAGCAGGTCGAAGCAACCGCCGGTGGCCACCACAGTGCCGCCCGCGGCCCGTACCTCACCGAGGAGCGTGGCGACCGCCGCGACGCCCACCCGGTCGCCGCCCGGACCCGCGAAGCTCGTCGGCGTGGGACGCACCGGCGGTGGCAGCGCCGCCGCCACTCCCCCACCGGCCACGTACGCGGACGCCTCGGCGACCGCCGCCTGCACCGCCTCGGAGACCAGCGCGCCCTGGGCCAACGCGAGGCTGGCGGCGGCCGCGAACCGGTCGCCAGCCCCGCAGGTGTCCCCCTCGGCGCTGCCCGGGGTCGGCACCACAAGCGGTGTCGACCCGGCGTGGCAGAGCAGCGCGCCGTCCCCACCCAGCGTCACCGCTACCGCACCGGCCCGCCACCGTCGCCGCAGCCCCTGCGCACCCCGCGACGCGGTGGCCAGCCGGGAGGCACCGGGCAGTGCGGGGACCAGTTCGCGCACCTCCGACTCGTTCGGAGTGGCCAGATGGACGCCGGGGACAGCCGCCGGGCCGCGCGGGTGCGGATCCCACACCACCGGCGCGCGGGTGGCGGACAACGCGTCGCGCAGCGCCGGCTGCCGAGCCACTCCCCGGCCGTAGTCGCTGACCAGCACCGCGGACGCCGCGCCGATCACCCGGAGCACCTCGTCGGAGGGCTGACCCGGCTCCCCGAACGTGCCGCCCCGGTCGTGGCGCAGCAGCACCCGCCCCCGGGCCCGCAGCCGGATCTTCTCCGGCGTCGCACCGGCCAGTGCCAGCGGGTACACCTGCACGCCGGCCGCGGCGAGCAGCGCGCTCAGTCGGGCCCCTCCGGCGTCGTCGGCGAGCGCGGTCACCAGCACCACCTCGGCGCCCTGCGCGGCGGCGAACACCGCCGCCAGACCGGCGCCACCCGGACGGTCGCTGGCGGCGCTCTCGTCCAGGACCGGCACCGGGGAGTCCGGGCAGAGCCGGTTCACCACCCCTTCCACGTCCCGGTCGAGCAGGGTGTCCCCGAGCACCACCACCGGTCCCCTCACGCCTACCTCCCCGTCCCTCACGCGTCGACCTGCTGTCCGGACCCACCGTCGAGCACCACGTCGACCCCGGCGCGCACCGGCCCGGACCCGAGCCGACCGGCCGGGGCGGGATCCGCCGGCACGTGGTGGCCGACCGCCGGGTCCGTGGTCGCGGCCAACTCCTGTTCGAGGTACTCACAGAGCAGGTGACTGGTCACGAGGTGCAACTCCTGCACGACCTGGGTGTCCGGCGACGCGACGGCCAGCACCTCGTCGCAGGCGTCGGCGAGGGGGTTCGGGGCGGCGCCGGTGAGTGCCCAGGTGGTCAGGCCGGCGTCTCGGGCGGCCTGGGCGGCGCTGACCAGATTCGGGCTGCTGCCGCTGGTGCTGAGCAGCAGCAGGACGTCGCCACGGCGGCCGTGGGCGCGCACCTGACGGGCGTACACGTCGGTGTAGCCGTAGTCGTTCGCGATGGCGGTGAGCGCGCTCGTCTCGGCGTGCAGCGCGATCGCGGACAGCGGCTGCCGGTCGTGGTGGAGCTTGCCGACCAGCTCGGCCGTGAGGTGCTGGGCCTCGGCCGCGCTGCCGCCGTTGCCGGCCACCAGCAGGCGTCCCCCGGCGGCCAGCCGGTGGGCCAGGTCCGCACCCCAGCGGGCCAACTGGGACTCACACCGCCGGTACGGCACCAGTGCCGCGGCGAGGTTCGTCAGGTGGGTGTCGAGCAGGCTGCCGGCCGGCATCAGGCCACCACCCGCGCCGGTCGGCGAACGGCGGCGACCTCGCTGTAGACCTCCACCAGCCGCTCGGCGGTGGCCGCCCACGAGTACCGCGCGCGGGCCCGCTCACGCGCCGCCGTGGCGTACGTGAACCGCCTGATCCGGTCGTCGAGCAAGCCCTGGATGGCAGCGGCCAGCGCCTGCGGGTCCCGGGCCGGCACGAGGTCACCGGTCGTCCCGTCGACAACCGTGTCCCGGATGCCGCCGACGGCGGTGCCGACAACCGGCACCCCACAGGCCATCGCCTCCAGCGGGGTCAGCCCGAACGGCTCGTACCAGGGTGCGGCGACAAGCAGGTCCGCCGAGCGGTACCAGCGGCCCATCTCCTCCCGGGGTACCGCGCCGACCAGGTGCACCCGGTCGGCCACCCCGCAGGTCTCGGCCAGGGCCCGCAGCCGCCGGGCGTACGGGTCGGTCTCCAGCAGCCCCTCGGGCGGGCCGCCGACCACCACGCACTCGGCGTCACCGACCAGGGCCATCGCCCGGATCACGGTCTGGAAGCCCTTGCGTTCGACAAGCCGCCCCACGGTGAGGATCCGGGCCCGTCCCGGCTCACGCTCGGCGGCCGGCCCGAGCGGGGCGAACGTGGCGAGGTTGACTCCGGAGGGCACCACTGTCATCCGGGACCGGGGTACGCCCATCCGGACCAGTTCGCCCACCTCGTCGCGGCACTGCGCGACGATCCGGTCCACCGAGCGGCCCAACTCGCGCTCATAGGACACCCGGCGGGCCGGACTGGTGTCCTGCACGCCCTGGTAGCGGCGCTTCACGGTGCCCAGCGCGTGGTAGGTCTGCACCACCGGCACCCCGGTCTGCCGACCGGCGGTCAGCGCCGCCAGGCCACTCATCCAGAAGTGCGCGTGGATCACCTCGGGCACCCAGTCCCCGCCCCGCCAGCGCTCGATCAGCCAGCTGCTGAACTCACGCATGTGCGGCAGCAGCGCGTCCTTGGCCACCGGCTCGGCCGGGCCGGCGGGCACGTGCACCACGTCGTACCCGTCCGGGCTGCGGACGGTCACCGGCAGGTCGAGCGCGTCGCGGCGGGTGTAGACCCGCACCTCGTGCCCGGCGGCGGCGAGCGCGGCGGACAGCTCCGCGACGTGCGTGTTCTGGCCGCCGGCGTCCTCCCCTCCGAGGACGGCGAGCGGGCTGGCGTGCTCCGAGATCATCGCGATCCGCATACTTCCTCCTCCAGCAGCCGGTCCCAGTCAGCGAGGAAACGGTCGAGGCCGTACCTGTCCCGCGCGGCGGCGCGCGCCGCCGCGCCGGCCTGGCGCGCGGTCGCCGGTTCGGCGATGAACCGGCGGGCGGCGTCGAGCAGGGTGTCGGTCCGGGTGGCGAGGGCGCCCGCCTCCGGCGGCACCGCCGTCACCGCCTCGGTGGTGGCGAGCGCGACGACCGGCATGCCGATCGCCATCGCCTCGATGAGGCTGAGCCCGAGCGAGGTCCACCGGCACAGGTGCAGGTACGCGCGCCGCCGCGCCAGTTCGGCGTGCATCCGGTCCTGGGGTACGTCGTCGTGGCTGATGAGCCGGTCGGCGGGCAGCCCGAGGTGGTCGGCCAGGCCGGCGACGCCCATCCCGAACACGTCCAGCGGGGCGATCTCGGCGAACCGGGGCAGCAGGTCGGTGCCGGTGACCCGACCCCGCCGGACCGGCTCGTTGATCACCACGGCGAGCCTGTCGAGTTCACCGGTGTAGGAGACGGCGGGGGCGACGATGCCGTGGTCGACCACAGTGGTGCGGGTGGCCCCGGTGTCCCAGAAGATCTGGTTGAACCCGGTGACGTGGGCGATGAGCAGGTCGTCGCGGTCGGCCATCGGGTGCCGGGTGTTCGGCACGTCGCCCTTCGGGGTGTTGTGTTCGACGTAGATGGCGGGGATGTCGCGACCCGGCCGGCGGCGCAGCAACGCCTCGGCCCGGTCGATCTCCTCGGGCCGTTGCAGGATGACCACGTCGACGTCGGCGTCCGGCAGGTCCTCCGGGGTGACCTCGACCGCGCTGTCCGGCCAGGGGTAGGTGCGGGCCCGGCCGAGGCCGTAGGGGCCGCGGTCGGGTGTGGTGGGGATCAGGTAGCGGTGGCTGCCGTGCACGAACGACGTGGTCCAGGAACCGTGCACGTGCCAGAGCAGGATGTTCATCGCCGGCCACCGCCGCTGACGGTGAGCGTCCGCAGCGCGTCGACCACCTCGTCCGGGTCGATGCCGTGCAGGCAGGGGTGCCCGGGGACCGGGCAGTTGGTCGCGCGGGTGTCCCGGCAGGGTGCGGCGGCGTCGCCGAGCCGGACGGTGGGCACCCGGTAGGGCCCCCACTGGCCGAACGGGACGGTCGGCGCGAAGAGACTCACCACTGGCACGCCGGCCGCGGCGGCCAGGTGCGCGGGACCGGTGTTACCGACCACTATCGCGCTGGCGTCCGCCATGATCGCGGCCAGCCCGGCCAGGTCGGTTCGGCCACCCAGGTCGGTGCCGCCGGCCGCCGCCACGCGGGCGGTGACCGCACGCTCGTCCGGGCCGCCGGTGACCAGCACCCGGTGCCCGGCGGCGGTCAGTGCCCCGGCGATCCGGGTCGCCACCTCGGGCGGGCAGGCCCGGCTGGACGCGGCCGAGCCGGGGTGCAGCACCACGTACCCCGGGTCGCCGAGATCGGCCGGGCGCGGCGGCACGGCGTCGCGGCGCAGCCGGAGCACGGGTTCGTCGCCGTCGGGCAGCCGGTGGCCGGCGGCGGCGGCGAGGGAGAGGGCACGTTCGGGTTCGGGGACGCCCACCGGCACCCGGTGCCGGATGTCCAGCAGCGAACCCGGGTAGTCGTCGCTGATCGCCGCGATCCGGCCGATTCCCGCCATCCGCAGCAGCAGCGCCAGCGGCAGCGCGGACTGGTGGAACGAGGTGAACACCACCGCCTGGTCCGCACCGACCGCGCCCAGCCGCGCGGTGAGGCTCCGCAGGGCCGACGGGTCGACCGGCCCCGACGTCGGGTCGATCCAGGGCAGCGGGTGCTCGATGATCTCGTCGACCCCGGGCAGCAGGTCGGCGGCGGCCCGGCCGCGTGGACCACACAGCAGCACCACCCGCTGCGCCCCGGCCGCGACGGCGCGGATCGCCGGCCCGGTCACCAGCACGTCCCCCGCCGAATCCGACCGGACCACCAACGCTGTCCGCACCGGTCCCCCGGGCCGGGTCGCGGGCTGCACGGCCTGTTGGCGGCGCAGGATCTCGTCCACCGCCGCCGGCAGATCGGTGGCCACCCAACCGGCGGCGGCGATCTCCTCCGGCCGGGTCACCGGGGTGGGTACCAGCACTCCCGCCGCCCCCGCAGCCAGCGCGGCGGCGACGTCCCGGCCGATGTCGCCCACCAGCACGCACCGGGACGGGGTCGTGCCCAGCTCGCGGGCTGCGGCGTACACCAGCCCGGGCGCCGGCTTGCGGCAGTCGCAGCCGTCGGCGTCGTCGTGCGGACAGACCAGCCAGGCATCGAACCGGCCCAGCAACTCCTCGACGCGGGCGTGCACGGCCCGCATCTGCGCCCCGGTGAAATAGCCCCGGGCCAGGCCCGACTGGTTCGTCACGACCGCCAGTCGCAGCCCGGCCGCCCGCAACCGGTCCAGGGCCGCCCGCGCCCCCGGCACCGACCGCACCTTCTCCGGGTCGCCGTTGTACGGCACGTCCTCGATCAGGGTGCCGTCGCGGTCCAGCAACACCGCGTCGTACAGGACGGGTCGGGGGCTCCCGGCGGCGGTACGCCCGGACCCGGCGGAACCGGCGCGGTCAGCAGCGGCGTAAACCGGGGCTGACCTGCGCTGATACGGATCCTCCTGGTCCTGTCGCACAGCCGGCGGGTTCCCTGCGCCCCGAGGAGTAAACGTCGTCGACAACGCGCTGGGCCAGCGCCGCCAGCGGTGCCCCGGGTCGGCCTTACCCGCCGCACGGGAGAAGCTAACCCGCCGACCGTTAGCCCTGCCGTGACGCGGGTATGGGAGCCCAGTGGCGATTGTGGAGAAAGTGATCGAAGCTCCCCCGCAGCAGGTGTTCGACGTGCTCGCCGACGGGTGGACGTACAGCGACTGGGTGGTCGGCACCGCACACGTACGCGACGTCGACGACGCGTGGCCGCGGGTGGGCAGCCAACTGCACCACCGGGCCGGCCCGTGGCCGTTCTCGTTGCAGGACGCGTCGACGGTGCTGGTCTGCGAGCCACCGCACCGGCTGGTGCTGCGGGCCGGTCTCTGGCCGGCTGGCGAGGCGATCGTGACGTTCACCCTGCAACCCGTTGGCGAGGGTTCCACCCGGGTCCGCATCGGGGAGGACTTCGCTGCCGGTCCGCTGCGCTGGGTCCGCAACAAGATCAACGATCTGGTGCTGCACCTGCGTAACAGGGAGACGTTGAACCGACTCTCCGACATCGCCACCCGGCAGAAGGGTGCGCCGTGACGCGGACCGTTGTGGTGACCGGAGCGAGCGCCGGCGTCGGTCGGGCCGTCCGCCGCCGACGGTGACCGCTGGTCGGCGGCATCGACGCGGTCGCAAGCGTTTACCGCTCGTCGCGGCCACCGGCACGCACCAGTCGCCACCAGCGGGATCGATGCCCCGCGCGGCGTTGCACCGCCATCCGCAACGCCCGGAAGGGGTGCCTCTTCAACCCGAATGTGACAACTGGATACCCTTTCCGGGAGCCCCCTGTCCGCAAACCGAGGATGTCCGCATGATCGAGCCTGTGCAGCTACCGTCGCCGTGGCGGGACGCACGCCTGACCGTCGTCGTGCCCACCTACAACGAGGCGGGCAACCTGCCCACGCTGGTGGAGCGGCTGCTCACCCTGCCGCTGCCCGGCCTGCGCATCCTCGTCGCCGACGACAACTCCCCCGACGGCACCGGCGACGTGGCCGACAAGCTGGCCATCGAGCATCCGGACCGGGTGGAGGTCGTGCACCGGGCCGGCAAGGAGGGCCTCGGCCGGGCGTATGTCGACGGGATGACCCGGGCCATCGAGGGCGGCGCCGAGTACGTGGCGCAGATGGACGCGGACCTGTCGCACCCGCCGGAGGCGCTGCCGGGGATGCTGGGCGCGCTGCTGTCCACCCAGGCGAGCGTGGTGATCGGTTCCCGTTACGTGCCCGGTGGGGAGTTGGACGAGAACTGGCCGCTGTACCGCCGGGCCCTCAGCGGCTGGGCGAACCTCTACGTGCACACCCTGTTGCGGGTGCGCATCCGGGATCTGACCGCCGGTTTCAAGATCTGGCGGGCCGACGCGCTGCGCGACATCGGTCTGGACCGGGTGCAGTCCAACGGCTACAGCTTCCAGGTGGAGATGCACTACCTCGCCACCAAGTTGGGGCACACCATTCTGGAGGTGCCGATCCGCTTCGAGGAGCGGCGCGACGGCATCTCGAAGATGACCACCGCGACCAAGGTGGAGAGCGCCCTGATGCCGTTCCGCCTGCGCAGCAAACACCGCAACATAACCCCCTAAAACCCCCAACCCCCAACCCCCAACCCCCAACCTCCGAACCTCGTCTCGGTGATCAAGAGGTTCGCGTCATCCACGCTCCAAAATCTGACGCCAATCTCTTGATCACCGAGGTTGGCAGGGGGGTGGGGCAGGGGGTGGGGTTAGTTGGGGTAGATCGTTCGGTGGGCGGCGGCGATGGCTGCGGCGTACGCGCGGCCGGTGAGGGCGCGGTCGCGGGCCAGCGCCGCGCGGGCCGCGTTCGCCCCGGGCGCGCCGTGCACCCCGCCGCCGGGGTGCGCCGACGCACTGGCCAGGAAGAGCCGGTCCACCGGCGTGTCCGCTCGGCCCAGGCCGGGGATCGGGCGCAGGAACAGCTGCTGGTACGCGGCAGCGGTGCCGCCGCCCAGCGCGCCTCCGACCAGGCTCGGATTTTCCCGCTCCAGCTCGGCGGGCCCGGCCACGTGACGGCCGACGACCAGGTGCCGGAAACCCGGTGCCGCCGCCTCCAGCGCGTCCTCCATCCGCTGCACGTGCCCGGCGACGTCCTCGGCGCGCCAGTCCCGACGAAACGGCAGGTGGGTGTACGCCCAGAGCGACTCGGTGCCCGGCGGAGAGTGGCTGGGTTCGGCCACCGACATCTGCCCGACCAGCAGGAACGGGTCGCGGGGCAGCTCACCACGGGCCAGCTCACCCGCGTAGTGGGTCAACCCGTCGAGGTCCGCGCCGAGGTGCACGGTGCCGGCGCCGGCCAGCTCCCGGTTGGTCCAGGGCACCGGCGCGGAGAGGGCCCAGTCCACCTTCAGCGTCGACCCGTCCCACCGGAAGTGCGCCAGATCCTCCACCAGCCGCGACGGCAGGGCCGCCGCGCCGACCAGGTCGAGGAACAACGCCGGCGCGGGCACGTCGGCGAGCACGGCCCGGCGGGCCCGCCACAGCGTGCCGCCCTCGGTGCGTACCCCCATCGCCCGGCCGCGGGCGGTGAGCACCCGGTCGACGCGGGCGCCGTAGAGGATCGTCCCCCCGCGCTCCTGTAGCCGGGCCACCAGCGCGTTGGTGATCTGCTGCGCGCCGCCCTCGGGCACCGGCCAGCCGATCTGTTGGCCGAGCATGGCCAGCAGCCAGCCGTACACCCCGGAGCCGGCCTCCTCCGGCGACAGGTCGGTGTGCAGGGCGCAACCGGCCAGCAGGGCCGGCCCGCCGGCGCCGTCGAAGAGTTCGTCACCCAGCTTGCGGACCGGCACCACCAGGCGTCGCGCCAGTCGCAACGCACCGGCGACGCGCAGCCGACGCAGCAGGCCCAGCCCGCCGCGCACCGGTGGGAACGGCGTGGTGATCGCCGACAGCATCGGCTCGGCCACCGCACACCAGTCGGTGTAGGCGTTGAGCCAGCGCTCGCCGTCGCCCGGGGCGAACTGCTCCAGTGAGGCGGCAGTGACGTCGGGGTCTCGGTTGATCACCGCGGCCCGACCGTCCGGCAGCAGGTGCGCCAGCACGTCCGGCGCATGCCGCCAGGAAAGGCCGTGCCGGCCCAGGTCGAGCCCGCGCAGCACCGGTGAGGCGTACCCCAGCGGGTAGAAGGAGCTGTAGAGGTCGCTCAGGTAGCCGGGCGCTGTCACCTCGGCGGAGCGGACCGCGCCGCCGGGCACCGCTGTCGCCTCCAGCACCACCACCTCCCAGCCGGCGTCCGCCAGCAGGTTGGCCGCCACCAGGCCGTTGTGACCGGCCCCGACGACGACGGCGTCCGCGCTCTGCGCGGCGGTGGTTGTCATCCGATCCGCCTACCCGGCGTGCAACCGGGCGAAACGCGTTTGCCCCGCCGGGGCCGGGGCATGCAGCGCCGCATGTACACGGTTGCGCAGTTGGTGGGTGGGGTGTGGGGCGCCGGCGGCGACGGCGGTGAACTGGTGGTGTGCGATCCGGCGGACGGTTCGCCGGTCAGCACGGTGCCGGTGGCCACCGCCGACGAGGTCGGCAAGGCGACGCAGGCGGCCCGCAACGTGGCCGCCCAGTGGGCGGCGACCGCGCCGGCCGAGCGGGCCGCCGCACTGCACCGGGCCGCGGACGCGGTGGCGGCGGTCGTCGGGGAGCTGTCGGCGGCGGTGACCGCCGAGATGGGCAAGCCGTCGGCGGACGCCCGCGGTGGCGTCGAGGCGGGCATCGGCACCCTGCGACAGTACGCGGAGCTGGCCCCGCTGCGCGGCGGGCGGACGCTGAACGGCGCAACGGACGCGCTGGACTTCCTGTCCCCGCAGCCGCGCGGTGTGGTGGCCGCGCTCACGCCCTGGAACGACCCGGTGGCGGTCTCCTGCGGGCTGCTCGGCGCCGCCCTGGTGACCGGGAACGTGGTGCTCTACAAGCCGAGCGAACGGACCCCCGCGACCGGGTGGCTGCTGGCCCGGGCACTGGATGAGGCGTTGCCGGCCGGGGTGTTGTCGCTGCTCACCGGCGGCCCCGAGGTCGGTGCGGCGCTGGCCGCCCAGGAGGTCGACGTGGTGGCGCACGTGGGATCCACTGCGACCGGGCGGACGATCGCCGCCGCCGCGGCCCGCACCGGCGCGAAGGTGCTGCTGGAGAACGGGGGCAGCGATCCGTTGATCGTCGACGCGGGCGTGGATCCGGAGTGGGCGGCCAGCCAGGCCGCGCTTGGCGCGTTCGCCAACGCGGGGCAGCTCTGCGTGGCGGTGGAGCGGATCTACGTGCACCGGGAGGTGGCCGAGGACTTCGTGGCCGCGCTGGTGCGGCGTGCCGCTGCCCTGCGGGTCGGGCCGGGCCGGGACCCGGACACCGAACTGGGTCCGCTTGTGGACCGGCGGCACCGGGACCAGGTTCACGGGCTGGTCGCGGCGGCGGTGGCGGCCGGCGCCCGGGTGCGTTTCGGCGGCGAGGTGCCGGACGGGCCGGGGGCATTCTATCCGGCCACAGTGGTCACCGACTGCCGGCACGACATGCCGTTGGTGCGGGAGGAGACGTTCGGTCCGGTCGCCCCGGTGGTGGTCGTCGACTCGTTCGACGAGGCGCTGCGCTGCGCCGCGGACTCCCCGTACGGGCTGGCCGCCACCGTGCTGACCACGTCGATGAGCCACGCCCAGCGGGCCTGGCGGGAGCTGCCGGTGGGCACCGTGAAGGTCAACGCGGTGTTCGGCGGCGCGCCGGGTGGCGCCGCGCACCCGCGCGGAGCCAGCGGGCAGGGCTTCGGTTACGGCCCGGAACTGCTTGACGAGTTCACCGCCACGAAGGCGGTGCACATCGAGGCCCCGGGCGGCGGGCACTGGTGAACGGTACGGGCGGACGCAGGGGTGGCGCGTCCGCCCGTACCGTGTCCGTGGTTTCCGCCCGCGATGGTGGATCAGTCGCCGCGAGCCTTGCGGGTGGCCCGGTCGTTGGCCTTCTCTATCGCCGTGACCAGCTCCGGTTTGGTCATGCTGGACCGGCCGGGTACGTCGAGTTCGCGGGCCACCGACAGGAGGTGGTCCTTGCTGGCGTTGGCGTCGACTCCACCGGCGGTGGGGGCTCGCCGTTCCGGCCCGCCGCCGGCGGCCTGCCTGTCGCTTGGCCCCTTGCGGCCCTTCGGCTCCCAGTGGTCGCCCACCTTCTCGAACTGGTGCTTCACCGCGGCGAAGGCGGTGCGGTGCGACCGCTCCCCCTCGCCGTAGGTCTCCACCGCCGAGTCGTGCGTCTTCTCCCAGGTGCGCTGCGCCTTCTCCGGGGAGCGTCGCAGCGTGCTGGGCAGGTCTTCGCGCCCGGGCATCTCGTCCTCCTCCGTGTCGGTCAGACCTCCTGACGTTCCCCCGGCGTCCCGGCCTAAACGGGCGCGCACGGCGGTCGGGTTTCTCGATTTCCCGATCCGGGTATCGGCGGGACCAGGCCCGACCGGACGACCGGTCATACCGGTGGCCGGGGCGCAGGGAGCGGGCATGACGACCACGGAGCCCGGTACGACGCGCGATGGCGCGCGCGACACGTCCGTTCCCCACCGGATGCGGCAGCTGAGCTGGCGGACCTGGCGTGGGGTGCTGGTCCGCAGCGTGCAGAATTTCGTCAACGACAACTGTTCCGACTGGGCGGCGGCGCTTACCTACTACGGGGTCCTGGCGCTCTTTCCGTCCGCCATCGTGGTGGTGGCCCTTGTCGGTCTGCTCTTCAGTGGCGAGCAGACCGTCGACACCGTCGTCGACCTGGCCAAGCAGGTGGGTGCCGGCTCGGTGCTGACCGACGACGAGAACGGCGTGGTCGGCGCGATCCGAGCCGTGGTGCTCGACCAGAGCAACCCCAAGCTGCTGCTGAGCTTCGGTCTGCTCGGTGCGCTGTGGTCCGCGTCGGGTTTCATCGGCGCGTTCACCCGGGCCTCCAACGCCGTCTACGGGGTGCGGGAGGGGCGGACGGTGTGGAAGCTGCGCCCGTTGCAGATCGGTATGGCGGCGCTGTCGCTGGTGCTGCTGGCGGTGGTCGCCCTCGCGTTGATCGTCAGTGGTCCGGTCACCGACGCGGTCGGCGACCTGATCAACGCCGGTGGCCTGGCCCGGACGGCGTGGAGCGTGGCGAAGTGGCCGGTGCTCGCCATGGTCATGATGGTGCTGCTGTCGCTGCTGTTCTGGATCGCGCCGAACGTGCGCCAGCCCCGCTTCCGCTGGCTCACCCCCGGCGGCGTGGTGGCCCTGGTCTCCTGGACGGCGGTCTCCTTCGGCTTCGGCCTCTACGTCGCCAACTTCGGCTCGTACGACACCACCTACGGCAGTCTGGGCGCGGCCATCGCGTTCCTGGTCTGGCTCTACCTGTCCAACTCGGCGCTGATGCTGGGAGTGCAGATCAACGCCGAGGTGCAGCGTGGGCGGCAGTTGCAGGCCGGTGACGTCGACCCGGACGGGCCGGTGCTGCCGCCCCGCAAGCTCGCCGACGACTGAGCCACCGGTTTCGGGCCGCTCGTCCGGTTCGGAGTCGGACCCTGGGCCCGTTCGTGGCCCGGTGCCGGTTTACCGGGCAGGGTGCCGGGTAGCGCAGAAGGCATGGAGCGTGGCAACAGCAAGCACGGACCGAGGATCGACGAACAGATGAGTCAGGAGGTCAGCGGCCTCGTGCAGGGGCCGGGGACCGGTGGCTCTCGGGTCGACGAGTCGCGGGTGCCGGAGCCGGCTGGCGAGGACCAGCCGGAGACGACCACCGCCCCGGCCGGCGACCTGCGCACCGGCACCCCACAGGGGATGAGTTCCACGGACGTCGAGCAGCGCAGCCGGCTCGGCCGGTTCATCTCGATGAGCGCGCTGCCGGGCGACCGCCTGGTGCTCATCGCCAGCGCCCGCGAGAACGAGGCGCCGGACGACATCGTGGCGGCTCTGGAACGCCTGCCCGAGGGCACCCTCTACCAGACGGTCTCCGAGGTGTGGGCCGCTCTCGGCAACAAGAACGAGACAACTCGCTGGTGACGGGTCGCCCCCCGACCCGATGACCACCGGCGGCTGATGGAGGTTCCCAGATGAGTGGCGTTACCGAACATGTGGACGTTTCCGTGCCCGTACGCACCGCGTACGACCAGTGGACGCAGTTCGAGGAGTTCCCCGAGTTCATGGAGGGTGTGTCGGAGGTCCGGCAGCTCTCCGACACGATGACCCACTGGACGGTGGACATCGCCGGGGTGAAGCGCGAGTTCGACGCCGAGATCACCGAACAACTTCCCGACGAGCGGGTCGCCTGGCGCTCGACCGACGGCACCCAGCAGGCCGGCGTGGTGACCTTCCACCGGCTCGACGCGGACAAGACCCGGGTCACCCTCCAGCTCGAGTTCGAGCCGCACGGCGTGGTCGAGCAGGCCGGCGACAAGCTCGGCATCGTCGACCGGCGCGCCAAGGGCGACCTGGAGCGGTTCAAGACCTACATCGAGCGGCGCGGTCAGGAGACCGGCGCGTGGCGCGGCGCGGTGGACCGTCCGCAACCCTGATCCCCGCCCGCACGACACCCGATGGCCGCCGGAATCCCCGGCGGCCATCGCCGTACCCGGGTCCGGTCGCGTGGCACCGTTTGCGATCATCGCGCCCGGGTACGGCTCAAGACATGACCGACGACAACATCAGGGTGTGGCGGGACGAGGAACGGCTTCCGCTGGAGGAGCTGGAGCGTGCCGTGTCGGGCTCCAGCCTCGACGGGCAGGCCGACGACGTGACCGGCAACGACGCTGGCGAGGAAGCCGCGTTCGGGCACGGGCCGGCCGCCTCGGACCGCGACGGGCGGGCCCGGGGCAACAGTCGCGAGGCGACCGACCCGGAGCGCCCCTACCGCCCCTCCACCACCGGCCGGACCGGGCCGGACGTCTGACCCTGCCCGGCGGGTTGGGCGGGCACCGGCGGCCCGGTGGGCCGGCCGGTCGAGCGACGGGCGCCCCACTCGTAAAGCGCGATCAGCGCCAGTGCGAGCACCACCAGGGCCGAGCCCAGCACCTGCACCGACGTGTTGCCGATCAGCACACCGAGCCCGGCCGGGACGAGCGCCGCGCCGATGCCGGCGGCGCCGATCTGCAACCCGATGGCCCGGTCCGCGTGGGCCGCGCCGACCCGTTCGGCGGTGGTGAGGGTGAGCAGTGGGAACACCGGCGCGGCGGCGAACCCCACCACGACCAGGCCGAGCACCGCCAGCGCGGCCGGCCCGGGGGCGGCGATCAGCCCGGCGCCCACTGCCATTCCGACGAGGCTGACGCGCAACACCAGCGTGGCCCCCAGGCGCTCGGCCACCACGCCCTGCACGACCCGGCCGACGAAGAGGCTCCCCCAGTACGCGGAGACGCAGCCGCCGGCCACCGCCGCGCTCAGGCCCCGCCCCTCGGTCAGCAGCAGGAACGCCCACAGGCCGGCGGACACCTCGATGGCGACGTACAGCGCGAAGGCGAGCGTCCCGGACCACACCGCCGGCAACCGCAGGGTCGCCCGGATCGGAACCCCCACGGCCGGTGCGGTCGCGGCCCCGGTGGTGGCGGGGCGGCCGCGTTGCCAGGCCCGCACGGTGAGCGCGAACGCGGTGGCGAGCGCGAGCTGGGCGGCGGCCACGATGCCGTAACCCCAGCGCCAGGTCAGTCCGGCGCTCAGCGCCCCGGTCATGATCAGCGGGCCGATCGCCACGCCCAGGCCGAAGAAGGCATGCAACCAGTTCATGTGGCGCGGCCCGAAGGCCCCGGCGGCGTACGCGTTGAGCCCGGAGTCGACAGCGCCGGACCCGAGCCCGAGCAGCAGCGCACAACCCACCAGCACGGCCAGCACCGGGCTCAGGGCATAGCCGGTCAGGGCCAGGCTGGCCAGCAGGGTGCTGCCGGCGAGCAGCGCGCCCACGCCGACCCGGGCCAGCGTGAACCCGGCCAGCACGCTGGAGGTCAGATAACCGACGGTGCCCGCGGTGAGCACCAGGCCGACAGCCTCGGTCGGTACGTCGAAGTCGCCCCGGATCGAGGGCCAGCCGACACCGAGCAGGCCGTCGGGCAGGCCGAGGCTGACGAACGCGAGGTAGGCCAGCAGGAGCAGGGCGGCACGGGGACGTGCGGGCGCGGTGGACACGGGTCACCATCCTGCCGCAGGGGCACCCTAGTGCCGCAGGCACCCGATTGCGCGGTACGCAAAGAAGTCGTGTCCGGACGGTCGAGAAAACGGACAGCTCATCCAGAATCGGCCGATCGGAGGACGGCAAACGGACCGGCTCGCGTAAGAATTTCAGGATGCATCAAGGCTCCGGAATCCTCTCGACGCCTCAGCGCCGGCTCGCCTGGCTCGGCTTCCTGCTCGCCGCCCTGCAGGCACCAGTGTCCGCCCGGCTGGTCGCCGACGAGTCATGGCTGTTCAGCCTCTGCGTCGCCCTGATGGTGGCGACCGTGATCATCGCCGATGACGCGGCGCGGCGGCGCCCGGCCGACGCGACAAGGAACTAACCCGCGCTGCCCGGCCGGGCTTCGTGCCCCGGTCGGCCGCGGCTGCGACGGCGTTCCTTCATCTGCGCCTCGTAGAGGTGGCGTCGTCCGCCCACCAACTCGTCACGGGCCTGCTGGTCCAACTCCCGGAACAGCGCATGATAGCCGTCGTCGAAGTCCTCGACGATCTGGAACGTCCACCGCCCGGCGATGACGTTGCGGCCCAGCAACTCCGTGTCGATCCGGTCGGCGAGCTGCGCATGCCCGGCGGCGCGAAACTGCTCCACCGCGTCGCCGAGGATGAGGTCGGCGTGCCCGATCAGCTGGTGCACCGAGTACAGCTGCCCCCGGGCCCGCTCCACGCACTCCAGCGCCTCGCTGAGCTTGCCGAGCGCGGCGACCGTCGCGTCGCTCACCTCGGACGGTCGCCGGTGCTGCTCGTCCGGTCCGTCCGGCTGCTGTCCCATCGTCTGCCTCCGTGCCGTGAAACGCCTCTGCTTCTCCTGCTGCCCCGTCTGCGCCGGATCAACCCCCGCGGTCAGCCCTGAACGTCCAGTGGCGCAGCCGACATCCGCCAAGTGGCCGACGTCAACGCCGTCACCTGTCGGTTAGCCTCGGTCACCATGCGTGTGCCGTTCAACCGGGTCGCCACCCGTACCGCCGTCGACTCGGCGCGGTCCACCCTGGCCGCCCTCACCGTCTCCCTCGGCACCGTCGGGCTCGCGGCCGCCGCCGCGCGACCGGGGCTGCTGGCCCTCGTCGACCAGCACGCGGCTGCCGTGCGGGACAGCCTCGACGGTGACCGCCAGCCGCTGACCGCCGCGGCCCTCGCCGGCTACGCCGAAGGGGTCCGCGCCGCCGCGCTGGAGCACGGGTGGGCGCCGCCGGACGGGCCGATGGACTGGAGCCGCCCCGAGTGGCTGCTCACCCGACTGCTCGCGGTCTGCGCGCTGGCCCGCTCGCTCGACGGGGCCTGACCGGCGCGGGGAGGGCGCCCCGCGTCGTACGCGGAACACCCTCCCCACCTGCCGTGCCGTCTCGCCTCGCTACGAACGGTATTGCGAAGCCTCGTCCACCCGAGGCATCGCCTGGGTACGATCGCCCCCGCGGTCGGCCATCTGCCGCTCCACGTCGCTCCGCCCGGCCGCGTTGGCCTGACGCTGCTGCTGCACCGCCCGAGCTTCCCGGGCGGCCCGATCCAGCCAGCCGTCCCAGCGGTTCTGCATCGGCTTCACGAGACCACCACCGACACCGACGATCAGGATGCCGGCCACCGTGGCGAGCACCGCGATCAGCACCGGGGTCGTCACAGTGGTGGCGATACCCACCTGGTTCAGGGCGGCGATCACGCCGAGCGCGATGATGAAGATCGCCGTGAGGTCGGCCAGAACCTTGCCGTACGACAGCCCGCCCAACGCCCCGGTGACCAGATCCCGGGCGGCGTTGGCGATCGCGGCCGCCACCACCACGATGACGATCGCGATGAACGCCCGCGGCAGCCAGGACACCACGCCGCTGATCAGGTCACTGATCGCGTTGGGCCCCCAGACTCCGAACGCGAACTGCAGCGTGAACAGCAGTACGGCGTAGTACGCCAGTCTGGCCAGGATGTCGGAGGCGTCGTACTTCGTTCTCTCCAGGGCCCGTTTGATACCGCCACGTTCGACCGCCTGGTCGAAGTGCACCCGTTCCAGCACCGTATCCACGATCTTGAGGACGGCTCTGGCGATGAGCCAGCCGACCACCAGGATGACGATGAAGGCCACTGCCTTCGGGATGAAGAGCAGCACCGACCTCCAGGTGTCGGCGATGGCATCGCCGATGTCGGCCTGCCGGACCGCGAGGGTTTTCAGCATGATGTCCCTCCTGTCGCATGGACTGCGCCGGGCGCATACCCGGCTACCGGTCCGGCAGTCCGCGCAACGCGCGGCGTTTTTCCCGGCCGACCGACGATCAGGGGTTCTGAACTGCCCAAATGGGCAGCCCGACGATGGCGGCGACGCACCACCGCCATGATCGGATGCCTTTTCCGACGGGCCGACTAGGCTGCGAACATGCCAGGAACGGTCGGGCGAGTCCCCACGCCAGCAACTCCGGTCCCGGATGCGTCCACCGGCACCGGTACGGCCGCTGCCGTGCTCGCCCACGACTGGGCCGGCACCCCGCTGGGCCCACCCGAAAGCTGGGACGTGGCGGTCCGGGCCGTGATCGAGCTGATCCTCGCCTCGCCGATGCCGATGGCCCTGGCGTACGGCGACGACCTCGTCCTGCTCTACAACGCCGGCTACGCCGAACTGCTGGGCACCAAACACCCGAGCGCCCTCGGCCGCCCGGCCGCCGAGGTGTTCGCCGAGATCTGGGCGCTGCCCGGCGTCGGTCAGGTGTTCGAGCGCACCTACCGGCAGGGCGTGCCGTTCCTGGAGAAGGAGTCCACCCTGCCGCTGGTGCGGGGGCACTCCGCGACGGTGGAGCAGGCGGTCTTCACCCGGGCCTACTCGCCGGTGCGGGACAGCACCGGGAAGATCGTCGGCACGTTGACGGTCGCGACCGAGACCACGCACGTCACCGAGCAGTTGCAGAGCCTCAGCGAGGTGGCCGCCGCGCTCGCCGGCACGCTCACCCTCGACGACGTGGCCCGGGTGGCGCTGCGGTACGCGATCACCACGTTCGACCCGGACCAGGCGTCGTTCGCGGTCGACGAGGGCGGCGGCGGTTGGCGCATGGTGCGCCGGGTCCGCGGCGAGTTGCTGGACGAGGCCGACGAGCGGCTTCCTCCGCTCTGGCGGCGCGCTCCGGCGGGCTGGTCGGCCCCGGTGGTGCAGGCAGCCCGCTCCGGCGGCCCGTTCTTCGTCCGCGACGGGCAACCGCTGCGGGAGATCGCGGTGGACCGGCACGACCAGAAGGTCCGCTCGATGGCGGCGCTGCCCCTGGGCACCTCGGTGGTGCGCGGCGGGCTGGCGGTCGGCTACCAGGTGCCGCACACCTGGTCGCCCGCCGAGCGGGCGCTGCTGGCCGCGTCGGTCGAGCTGATCGGCCAGGCCGCGGAGCGGGCCCGCCGGTTCGAGACCCAGCACGGCACGGCCCAGTTGTTGCAACGCAGCATGTTGCCGGAGCACCTGCCGGACCTGCCCCGGTTGCGGGTGGCGGCCCGCTACGACCCGGGGGTGGACGGCAACGCCGCCGGCGGTGACTTCTACGACGCGTTCCTCCTGCCGGGCGGCGCGCTCGGCGTGGTGCTGGGCGACGTCGCGGGTCACGACGTGCAGGCCGCGGCGCGGATGGGACAGGTCCGGGCCGCGCTGCGCGCGCTGGCACTGGCCGACCCGGCCCCCGACGCGGTGCTGGCCGGGTTGGACCGGCTGGTCACCAGCCTGGGCGCGGAGGCCAGCACCAACGAACTCTTCGTCACAGTGGCGTTCGGGGTCATCGACGCGGAGCGGCGGGAGCTGACACTGGCCAGCGCCGGTCACCCCGCGCCGCTGATCCGCCGCAGCGACCCGGAGGGCCGCTGCTACGCGGAGTACGTCGACATGCCGGCCGGCCCCCCGCTGGGTCTGGGCGGCCGGCCGCCCACCACCACTGTCGCGTTCCGCCCCGGTGACACCCTGCTGCTGTTCAGCGACGGGGTGGTGGAGCGTCGTCGGCAGAGCCTCACCGCCGGGCTGGCCACCCTCGGCGACGCCGTCGCGAAGGCCGGCAGTGGCGACCCCCGCGCCCTCTGCGCCGTGGCCACCGCAGCGGTGCCCGGCAGCACCGAGGACGACGTGGCAGTGCTGGCGGTCGAGCACGCGCTCAAGCCGAGTCGCTCGGCGAGCATGGAGGTGCCCGCGGAGCCGACCGCGCCCAGCCGGGTGCGGCACTGGATGACCGGCCAGCTCACCGAGTGGCAGGTGGCCGAGTCGGTGATCGGGGCGGCGGTGCTGTGCACAAGCGAACTGACCACCAACGCGTTGCTGCACGCCGGCACCGCCGCCCGAGTGGAGATCGACCTCAGCCCCGAGCGTCTCCTGGTCTCGGTCGCCGATTCCGGCACCCGGGGCACCGTGACCCGGACCCGCACCGACACGTTGAGCAGTCGTGGGCGTGGCCTCGGCCTGATCGAGGAGCTCAGCGACGCCTGGGGCACCGACCCGTCGGTCCGCGGCTCCACTGTCTGGTTCGAGATTCTCACGCCGCCGACCGCGCATCCCTGAGACGTCCGACGGGTAGGAGGACGCCCATGCGTACCGACCAGCCCGCCGGAGTCCTCTTCGACGTCGACGGCACCCTGGTGGACAGCACCTACCTGCACACTGTGAGTTGGTGGGAGGCGTTGCGCCAGACCGACCAGCCGGTGCCGATGGCGGTGGTGCACCGCTCGATCGGGATGGGCTCGGACAAGCTCCTCGACCATCTGCTCGGCCCCGAGCGGGACCGTGACGCCGACGCGAAGCTACGCGACGCGCACGACACCCTGTACGCCGAGTACTGGGAACGTCTCACCCCGCTGCCCCGGGCCGCCGACCTGCTGCGCGCCTGCGCCGAGCGCGGCCTGCGGGTGGTGCTCGCCACCTCCGCGTCGGAACCCGAGGTGGGAGCGCTGCGCCGGGCGCTGGCCGCCGACGACGTGATCGACACGGTCACCTCGTCGGCGGACGCCCAGCAGAGCAAGCCGGCCCCGGACATCCTGGTCGCCGCGCTGGAGCAGTCCGGGTTGGCCGCCGAGCGGGTGGTCTTCGTCGGCGACTCGGTGTGGGACGTCGTCGCGGCCGGCAAGCTGAGCATCCCGTGCGTCGGGTTGACCTGTGGCGGCACCAGCCGTGGCGAGCTCGCCGGTGCCGGCGCGGTGGCGGTGTACGACGACCCGGCCGCGCTGCTCGACGAATTGGCGGACTCGCCGCTGACCCGACCGAGGTGAGGGTCACTCCGTTCACCCGCACGTACGCGCATAGCCGGAGCCCTTGCGGGGCAAGGTCTGTCACCACCTGCCCGCGCCCCGCGGGTGCGGTCGAAGGGTGGTGCCGTGGAGCCGGTAGACGTGGCGTTCGCGCTGGTGGGTCTGGGCGCTCTGCTCGCGGGCATCCTGCCCCGGGTGCTGGAGCGGCGTCCGCTGTCCATGCCGATCGCCTTCCTCGCCCTCGGCATGCTGGTGTTCCTGCTGCCGGTCGGGCTGCCGACACCCGACCCGCTGGCCCACCCGGAGCTGACCACCCACCTCACCGAGATCGGTGTGATCGTCGCGCTGATGGGCGCCGGGCTCAAGATCGACCGACCGTTGAGTTGGCGGCGGTGGTCGTCCACCTGGCGGCTGCTGGCGATCGCCATGCCCCTGTGCATCGCGGCGGTGACCCTGCTCGGCTGGTGGTGGGCGGGCCTGGTGCCGGCCGCCGCCCTGTTGTTGGGCGCCGCGCTGGCCCCTACCGATCCGGTGCTCGCCGCCGACGTGCAGGTCGGCGAGCCGACGGACGTGGAGGACTCCGAGGACGAGGTCCGCTTCGCGTTGACCTCGGAAGCCGGCCTCAACGACGGGCTGGCGTTCCCGTTCGTCTACGCCGCCATCGCCATCGCCTCGACCAGCCTCGCCCCCAGCGACTGGATGGCCGAATGGTTCACCGTGGACGTGCTCTGGAAGGTGGGCGTCGGGGTCGGCGGTGGGTTGCTGATCGGCTGGTTGCTCGGCAAGTTGTTCTTCCGCGCGCCCCGTCAGCTGCGACTGGCCCGGCACGCCGAGGGCTTCCTGGCGCTGGCCGCCACGTTCCTGGCGTACGGGCTGGTGGAGGTGGTCGGCGGGTACGGCTTCCTGGCGGTGTTCGTGGCCGCGCGGGCCATCCGGGCCGCCGAGCGGACCCACGAGTTCCACTCGGTGCTGCACGACTTCGCCGAGCAGGTTGAACGGCTGCTCACCCTGGTGCTGTTGCTGCTGCTCGGCGGCGCGATCGTGGGTGGTCTGCTGGCCCCGCTGACCTGGCCGGCGGCCGCCGTCGGGTTGGCGCTGGTGTTCCTGGTCCGGCCGCTGGTCGGCTGGTTGTCGCTACGGGGCGCGCCGGGACGACCGGCCGAGCACTGGGTGATCTCGTTGTTCGGCATCCGCGGTGTCGGCTCGTTCTACTACCTCGCGTACGCCACCACGAAGGCGGACTTCCCGCAGGCCGAGCTGCTCTGGGCGACCGTCGGGCTGGTGGTGCTCGTGTCCGTGGTGGCGCACGGCATCACGGCGACCCCGGTCATGCAGCTGCTCGACCGGGAGGGCGAGCGGACCTCCGACCCGGCCGAGCGGGACGCCGACGCCCGGCCGGTCGCCGCAGCCGGCCACGCCTGAGCGCACCCGTCAGGCCAGCCGGCCACGCCTGAGCGCACCGACCAGGCCAGCCGACCACGCCTGAGTCGGCACGGGTCAGGTCAGCCGGGCGGCGATGGCTCGGCCCAGGTCCCGGCCGGAGCGCCAGGCGCTCTGCACCCGGGGCTTGCCGAACGCGTCGCCGGCCAGACCGATCCCGTCGGCATCGAGGTGGTGGGTGTCGCCGGCGGCGGCGCTTGTCGGCTTCGCGTAGGTCCAGCGGTGCACGTGCACGTTAACGGCCTGCTCGGGCAGTCCCAACAGGTCCCGGACGGCCTGCTCGATGGCCGGCCCGGCCCCGGTGGGCTGGGCCAGGTGCCCGGCGGCGAACTCCGGCAGGGTGTGCGCGACGAGCACCGGCGCGCCGTCGCCGCGTCGGTCGCCGTCATCGCAGACGAGGGTGAGGACCGGGTGGTCGTTGACGAACGCGCCCCGGAAGTCCGGCCAGCGCCGGGTCGGGAACCGCAGCACCGCGGCCAGTGTCGGTGACCAGCGCTGCGCCTGCACGACCTGGGTGGCGGCGGTCAGGTCCGGGTTGAGGAGCAGGGCGGCCTGCGGGCCCGGCATGGCCAGCGCGACCGCCGCGCACGACTCGCCGTCCACTGTCGGTCCGGGCTCCACGCCGAGCACCAGCCGGTCGACGGTCACCGGCACCTCGCCGGCCAGGTGTTCGACGAGGGAGCGCAGCCCACGCGGCGCGGCGAAGCGCATCGGCCCGGGCACGTCCCGGCGCCCGGTGCGGTCGTGGGCCTGGAAGGTGTCGGTCCATTCCCGGACCAGCCCGGCGGCGCGCCACCGCTCGACCAGCGCTGCGAAGTCCGGGTCGCTGGCGGTGAAGTACGCGGCGCCGATGTCCGCGGGCCGGCCCTCGAAGCGTTTGCTGGCCATCCGGCCGCCACAGACGTGCCCACGTTCCCGGACCTGCACCGGCACCCCGGCCCGGGTCAACTCGACCGCACAGGCCACCCCGGCGATGCCCGCCCCGACCACCACCACGCGCGAAGGGTCCACACTCATCCGGTGATCGTAGGTGGCGGCCGGCGGACAGGTATGAACCAGTGAGATCAGGGTACTGGCACACCTGTTCGAAGAGAGGATGATGACGATGACGGACCGCAGCAACCAGCAGGCCGACCAGAATGCCGCGATCAAGGACCCGGACGAGTGGGTCACCGGTGACGAACCGCCCACGGCCGCGCAGGAGTCCTACCTGAGCACGCTGGCCCGGGAGGCCGACACGGAGCTCCCCGCGGACCTGACCAAGGCCGAGGCGTCCAAGCGCATCGACGAGCTCCAGGCCGAGACGGGCCGAGGCCAGTAACCCACTCCTTGGTCGACTCCGTTTCCTTGACAGTGCGGTGTCCGCGAGGCTTGGACACCGCGACATCAAGGAAACGGAGTCGATCAGGACCCGGCCAGCACCGTTGCCGGCGGTCAGTCGCGGGTCAGGCGGTGCAGCGTCACCTCGGTCAGGCGGCCGGCGCGGATCGTGGCGCTGAGGTAGGTGGCGTGCGGTTGGGAGCGCCGGTCGGTGGGCGAGCCGGGGTTGAGCAGTCGCAGCCCGCCGGGCGCCTCGGTGTCCCAGGGTATGTGCGAGTGCCCGAAGACCAGCACGTCGACATCGGGAAACCGGGCGGCACACCGCTTCTCGCGACCGGTACGTGGTCCGGTCTCGTGCACCACGGCGACGCGCAGGCCGTCGAGTTCGACCCGGGCCACCTCCGGCAGCCGGGCGCGCAGCGCCGGCCCGTCGTTGTTGCCGTACACCCCGATCAGTCGGCGCGACCGCGCGGTCATCGCGTCGAGCAACGCCTCGTCCACCCAGTCGCCGGCGTGCACCACCACGTCCGCCTCCTCGATCGCCGCCCAGAGCGGCCCGGGCAGATCGCGGGCCCGCTTCGGTAGGTGGGTGTCCGCCGTGAGTACCAGCCGCATCCCGGCATTCTCCCCCGCGCCCCGGCCGCCCACCCGGGGACGCGGGTGGACGGCGGGGACACGGAACCGGTCAGGGACCGGTCAGGGCAGGGTCCACCGTTGCGCGGCGGTGCCGTTGCACGTCCAGATCCGCAGTTGCCGACCGTCGGTGAGGTCGGAGTTGGGGATGTCCAGACAACGGCCGGACTGCGGGTTGCGCAGGCTGCCGTCCGGCTGTGCGGCCCACTGCTGGGCCCCGCTGCCGTTGCAGTCGTAGAGCTGCACGAGGGTGCCGTCGGTGGTGCCGCTCGCCTTCACGTCCAGGCACTTGGCGAGTCCGCGTACCGTGCCGTCGCCGGGCAGGGTCCAGCGTTGCGCCGCGGTGCCGTTGCAGGTCCAGGTCTGCACCGGGGTGCCGTTGGCGGTCTGGCTGGAGGCGATGTCCGCGCACTTGCCGAGGGCCTTGACCTCGCCGGTGCGCGCCCCACCGGTGCCGACCCCCGGGCCGGTGAAGGTGTAGCTGTCCAGGTCCAGCAGCGCGCCGCTGCCGCCGGTGAAGACCAGGTACAGGTCGTGGGTGCCGTCGTCGGGCCTGGTCACCGTGGCGCTCAGCTCGGTGTAGTTGTCCCAGCCGCCGGTGTTCGGCACCGGGATCCGGGCGACCTCGGTGCCGGTCGGTGAGTCGTACCGGAAGGAGATGGTGCCACCGGGGCCGCCGGAGGAGACGCGCGCTCGGACGCCGGTGATGCCCTTGAGGCTCACGGCGTGGTGCCGGACGTTCTCGCCGCTCTGGATGTCACCCAGCCGCTTGCCGCCCTCGGCCGCCGCCTGGTCGATCACCTTGGGCCCGTTGAGTTGGACGAGGTGCTCGGCCTGCCACTGTTTCGGGAAGAGGATGATCTCCTTCTCCCCGGTCAGGCCGGCCGAGCCGGTCGCACCGCGATCGGTGTAGCTGCCCCGCAGGACGAAGAACAGCACCGAGTCGGGGCCGGCGTGCACCGGGCCGGTGTTGAAGGTCGCGCCGCAGCCGGTCCCCTCCCCCTCCTCGTGGGCGTGCTCCTGGTGGCCGAGCGCGGCCCGGACGACCACCGCCGAGCAGGCCGGCGTGCCGTCCTGCGGGTCACTGGCGGTGGCGCTCACGGTCAGGTCCTGCCCCCAGTCGAAGAGCCCGCCGGCGGGCAACCCGTTCAGCGTGACCGTCGGCCGGTTGTTGCCGACCACCACCGGCACCAACGTGGTCGCGCTGCGTCCGGTGCCGTCATTGACGGTGAGTCGGGCGTTGTGGGTGCCGTTTGCGGAGTACGTGAAGGAAGGGTTCGCGGCGGTCGAGTCGGTGCTGCCGTTGTCGGTGAAGTCCCAGGCGTACGTCAGGGGGTCGCCGTCCGGGTCGGAGCTGCCGGCGCTGGAGAAGGTCACCGCCAGCGGAGCCAGCCCGTTGTCCTTGTTGACTGTGGCCTTGGCCAGCGGCGATCGGCCGCCCTGCACGTAGTTGATTTTGTAGAGACCGGCGTCGGCGGCGCCGGAGAAGTAGCCGCTTCCGTATTCGAGCAGGTAGAGCGAGCCGTCCGGGCCGAACTGCCAGTCGATCGGGTGGACGAACCTCATGCCGGCGAGCACCGGCTCGATGACAGTGGGCACGCCGGTGGCCGGGTTGCCGTTGTCGAACTGGACTTCCTTGATCCAGTTGCGGCAGTACTCGGAGATGAGCCACTTGTTGTCGTAGTAGGCCGGCCACTTCACGTCCGAGACGAGGTTGGGGTCGTAGTGGTAGACCTCGACGTGGTTCGGCGACCCGCACCCACCGGGGTTGTCCAGCGCCGGCCAGTCCTCGCTGCCGCCGTGCTGCTCCCAGACCAGCGCCGGCTTCGTCGCCGGGAGCTGCTGGAGACCGGTGTTGCGGGGTGAGTTGTTGACCGGGCCGGTCGAGCCGCCGCACGGGAACCAGCCGCGCGGCGAGGCGGTGGCGAAGTCCCAGTCGTTGTAGGCGACGTTGGGGCCGCCGCAGTACGGCCAGCCGTAGTTGCCCGGCCCGTTGGCCCGGTTGAACTCGTCGTACGCCGCCGGGCCACGGTTGGCGAGGTCGACGCCGGCGTCCGGGCCGACCTCGCCCCAGTAGAGGGTGTTGTTGGCCTTGCGGTCCACCCAGATCCGGTACGGGTTGCGCACCCCCATCACGTAGATCTCCGGCCTGGTGCGCGCGGTGCCGGCGGCGAAGAGGTTGCCGGAGGGCACTGTGTAGCTGCCGTCGTTCTCCGGGTGGATTCGGTTGATCTTGCCGCGCAGGTCGTTGGTGTTGCCCGCGGTGCGCTGGGCGTCGTACTGCGCGTTGCGGCTGGTCCGCTCGTCGATCGGGGCCATTCCGGCGGAGTCGCCGCCGGAGTTGGTGTTGTCACCGACGGCGAAGTAGAGGTTGCCGGCGGTGTCCCAGCTCATCGAGCCGGCCGAGTGACAGCACAGCTCCCGTTCGGTGGGCCACTCGATGAGCAGGTCCTCGCTGCCCGGGTCGAGCAGTGACGTGGACGGATTGAAGGTGAACCGGCTGATCCGGTTGACCAACGGGGTGACCTTGGGCGAGTAGAAGAGGTAGACCCAGCGGTTGCTCGCGAAGCTCGGGTGCAGGGTGATGCCGATCAGGCCGTCCTCGAAGCGGGCGTCCAGTGGCAGTGTCAGCGCGACGGTGGTGGACCTCGTCGCCGGGTTGTAGAGGCGGACCTGGCCGCCGCCGCTGCTGGTGCCCCGGTTGATGGAGAAGACCTTGCCGTCGGGGGCGACGGCCAACTCGATCGGTTCTCCCATGGACAGCCCGCCGTCGAGGGCGATCTTCTCGAACCCGACGGTGGCGGGCGGTGCCAGGGCCGCGCCGGCCGAGGCGACAGTGACCGGGCGTTCGGTGCCAGCACGCGCGGCGGCCGGTGGGGCGAGACTGAGGGTGCTGAGGACGGTGAGCAGGGTGGTGGCGGCGACGAGACGTCGACGCGGAGTGCGGGACACGAGACCTCCAGCTGTCCGGGGGATCTCGGTGCCGCTCCCGCCGACTGGAGGAGCACCGCGGTGTCCCGGACATTAACGCCTTTCACTGGAAGGCGATAGAACTTCACGTCAACGGATCGAAAGTTGTCAAGATTTAGACGAAAGTACGGCCTCAGCGACGCGTCGGGGTGAAGTGCGCCGGAGGCATCCCGCACTCGCGCAACGTCAGGTCCCGCTCGACGTCGGTGAGCACACCGGCGGCATTGATCAGGCCGATGTGCGAGAACGCCTGCGGGAAGTTGCCCAGTTGTTCGCCGGTGAGCGGGTCGATCTGCTCGGCGAACAGGCCCAGGTCGTTGACCCGACCAGCCAGAGCGCGAAACAACTCGTGCGCCCGCTCCCGCTCACCGGCCAACGCCAGGCAACTCACCAGCCAGAACGAACAGATGACGAAGCCCGCCGGGTCACCGTCCCAGCGGCGCAGCAGGCCGTCGTGCGACAGCCCTCGCTCCACCGCGCGGACCGTCGAGCGCATCCGCGGGTCATCGGCCCGCAGAAAACCCACAAGCGGCATCACCAGCACCGACGCGTCCAGTTCGTCGGAATCGAAGATCCCGGTGTACGACTGGAGCCTGTCGCTCCACCCTCGCGTGAGGATCGCCGCGCGTACCTCGTCCCGGGCCGCCGCCCAGCGGGCCAGGTCCTGCGGCCCGCCGAGCCGGTCGCCGAAGCGGACCGCCCGGTCCAGTGCGACCCAGCACTCCACCTTCGAGGACACGTGGTGGTGTTGGACGCCACGCTCCTCCCACATCCCCGCGTCCGGCTGTTTCCAGTCCCGCTCGGCCTGGTCGGCGAGCACCCGGAGCAGGTGGTAGACCTCCGGGTCGAACGGCTCCAGCTGGTCCCGCATCAGCCAGGCGGCCTCCATGGCCGCGCCGTAGATGTCGTTCTGCCGCTGCCGCCAGGCGTCGTTGCCGGTCACCACCGGCGGGCTGTCGCGGTATCCGCCGAGCTGGTCCAGCCGGTGCTCGGTGAGGTCCCGTTCCCCCAGCACCCCGTACATGATGGGCACCGGCTGGTCGTCGATCCGGCCCATCGCCCGACCCAACCAGGCGAACTGTCGCCGCACCTCGTCGAAGCACGCCGCCCGCCACAGCGCCCGCAGGGTGTGGCTGAAGTCGCGTACCCAGACGTAGCGGTAGTCGTAGTTGCGGTCCCCGCCGAGTTTCTCCGGCAGGGAGGTGGTCACCGAGGCCACCACCGCGCCGCTGGGCCGGTACGTCATGCCCTGCACCACAAGCCCACTGCGCCGCACCTGCTCGGCGTAGAGGCCGTCGTAGTCGTGCTCGTCGGCCCAGGACCGCCAGCCGGCCACGGTGTCGGCGATCGTCTGGTCGGCGTCCGGCACCTCCGGCAGTGGGGCGTCGTAGGTCGGGGCGTACCCGAGAGTGAAGTTGTGGGTCGTGCCGGCACGGACGGTGAAGGTCGCGGTGGCATCGCCATCGTCGCCGCACGCCAGCCGCACGCTGCTGCGGAAGGTGAGCCGCGCGGCCCCGGCGATCGCCTCGAGCATGTCCTCCCGCTCAACCAGGTACGCGATGGTGCGCCCGTACTCGAAGCGGGGCCGATAGTGCACCCGCATCGGCACCGCACCGGTGAGTCCTCGCACGCTGCGGACCAGCACCTGCGGTGGGTGCATCCCGATGTCGTGACCACGGCTGCCGGGCTCGAAGGCGAGCGCGTCGGTGAGCGCGACCTCCCCCTGCGCGGTGCGGAAGACGGTCCGCAGCACCAGGGTGTCGTCGAGGTAGCAGCGTTCCACGGTGAAGTCGCCCTCAGGCCGGATCGACCAGTGTCCGGCGCCGTCGTCGAGCAGCCGGCCGAACACCGACGGGGCGTCGAACCGGCCCGGGCACCACCAGTTCACCGAGCCCGAGGCGTCCACCAGCGCCGCGCTGCGGCCGTCGGCGAGGAACCCGTAGTCACTGATCTGTCCGTTCTCCACCTGACTGGCTACCCGAGGCACCCGTACCCATTCCCCTCGGTCGGGGATGGCCCGCGCCGCGCCGGCCGGTGTTACCGGTCGACGTGGGCGGGAACGCGGCAGGCTGACGAGGGAGGATGCTCATGACGTCAGCTTCGGGGCCGACCGCCGCGTGGCGGCCCGGCACACAGGATGGCGACCCGCTTCCAACCGGACCGGCCGGTCGCCTGTCGAGACCGGACGGCGGTAACGGCCACGGGCCGGAGACCGGCCCGCCGACAGTGACGATCGGCTCGTACCCGGACTATCCGGCCGCGCAGCGGGTCGTCGACTATCTGGCCGACAATCGTTTCCCGGTGGAGCACACCGCCATCGTCGGCACCAACCTCACCCTGGTGGAGACGGTGCTCGGGCGGATGACCACCGGTCGAGCCGGACTGCTCGGCGCCGGCACCGGCGCCTGGTTCGGGCTCTTCATCGGCCTGCTGTTCGGCATCTTCACCGTCGGCAACTGGCTGGCGGTGATCGTGGTCGGGCTGGTCATCGGCGCGATCTGGGGTGCCGTGTTCGGCGCGGTCGCGCACGCGATGACGGGCGGGCAGAGGGACTTCACCTCGGCCAGTTCGCTGCGCGCCGGCCAGTACGCGGTGACTGTCGACGCGCAGCTCGCCGACCAGGCCCGACAGCTGATGGGCCGGATGCAGATGCCCGGCTCGCCGGCCAACGCGCGCTGAGCGACAACGCCCGATGAGCGACAAGGCCCGCTGAACGACGGGGCCCGCTGAACGACGCTCGACCGGCCGTCCCGGCAGCACGCCGGGGCGGCCGTTTCGTCGTGCCGTTGTGGCGGCGCGGATCAACCACCGTGGCCGTGTGTCGCGTATGTCAACTCCCCGGCCCGGATGTCGACCTCGACCCGGTTCTCCGGCGGTGCCAGTGGGCAGGCCCAGCGATCGTCATAGGCACAGCTCGGGTTGTAGAGGTAGTTGCCGTCCAGCCGGACGCGGTCGCCGGACAGCAGCTCGACACCCCGACCGAAGGTGCCCTTCACCGTGTCGGTGAGGTAGCGGCCTCCCCCGTAGGTGTCCCGCCCACAGGTGCCGTCGCGCAGCGGCACGAACAGCCCGCCGCCGTACGCCTCGATCCACCACAGGGTCAGCGGCCCCCACGGCGTCTCGGCCACCGCCACCCGCCGGTACGCGACCACCCCGTCCGGGCCGCCGGTGTCGATCCGCAGCTCGCCGCTGGCCGGCCGGAGCGGTGCCTCCACCACGGCGTCGGGGTTGGGCGGGAAATAGCGCACCCCGGAGAAGCCGCTCCGCTCCGCCGCCGGGATCGGGCTCTGCGGGTGGGTGGCGAACAGTTCGTCGCGCCCCGCGCGGAACCCGGTCAGGTCGACGTCGGACAGGTACAGCCGGGCGACCCGCTCTCGCCAGTCGGCCAACTCCAGATCATCCACCCACCGAGCCTAGGCGTCAGCAGGTGTCGGATGCTCGGTCGAGGGACAACTCCCCGGACCGCAGCGGCCGACCGCACGCCTGGCAACGAACCTCGGCGACGAACACCTCGCCGCAGACGTCGTGGATGAAATCGACCTTGGGTACGTCGGCGTCGCTGTAGGTGTCTCCCCAGCGTTTGAGCACAAGGATGACCTGCCCGAGGTCTCGACCCTTCTGGGTGAGTTCGTACCCGGCGGCGTTGCCGTTCTCGGTGGAGCGCGGCTGGAGAATGCCGGATTCGGCGAGCTTGCGCAGCCGGGCGGCGAGGACGTCCCTGGGTGCGCCGACGGCTCGCAGGATCTCGGTGTATCGGGAGGCACCGAAGGCGAGCGCTCGCACGATGTGCAGCGACCACCTGTCGTTGACTGCGTCGAGCGCCACAGCGAGAGTGTCCCGCTCTGGTTTGGATTTCAAACCATCGGTGCTACGGTTCGTCTGGTTGGACATTCAAACCACACTACCCGAGGAAGCGCCCATGTCGTCGTCACCCGAACCTCGTAGGACGCGAACGCACCCGTCACCACGCAACGCCGAGCCTGGATCTCGCTCGTGCTCACCGGACTGATCATCGGCACGGCGTTCATCGCCGTCTATGTCGGGCTGCAACGCAGTCCCGCGCCGACGCACCTGCCGATCGCCGTGGTGGGTGAGCAGTTGGCCACCACCGCCCATGCCGGGCTCGGCGACGCTGTCGCCGTCAGGCAGGTCCCGAGCCTCGCGGCCGGAGAGGCCCTGGTGCGCGACGGCGACGCTGTCGCGGTACTCGGCGCGGCCTCGCCCCGCTCGCTGACACTCGACTATGCCGGTGCGAGCGGGTTCAGCGAGAGCGGCGCCGCGCGTCAACTCGTCGCCAGTCTCGCCGCGAGGGCCGGGGCGACCGTCCAGGAGCACGACATCGTGCCGCTCGCGACCTACGACAGCCGCGGACTGTCCGCCTTCTACGTGGTGTTCGGCGTCACCCTCTCGTCGTTCGTCCTCGCGCAGGGGCTCACGGCGGTCACCGCGAAGGTGCGCCTCCGCCACCGGCTCTTCGCGATGGGTGGATTCGCCGTACTGATCGGCGTGATCGCGGCGACGGTCGCGGGACCGGTGTACGGGTCGCTGACGGCACCGTTCCCACTGCTCGCCCTCTCGCTCATTCTCCTGTCGGCCGCCAGCGCCTTCACGACGAAGGCTCTCGGGGCCTGGCTCGGCCCGGCCGGTATCGCCCTCGCCGTCCTCACCCTCACCACGATCGGCAACGCGACGAGCGGAGCGACGATCGGGGTGGACCTGCTGCCAGGATGGGCGCAAGCGATCTCGGCGAAGCTCCCCCCAGGCGCGGCGGTACGCGCGGTCAACAACTTCGGTTACTTCGACGGCGCGCACACGCTGGTACCCCTCGCGGTCCTGGCCACCTGGTTCCTGGCGGGCCTCGGATTCGTCCTGCTCCGGCAGCGGACCGCGCAGCGCCGCCCGCTCGCCGCGGCGGTGAGTCGATGACCGCCCGGGTCAGCCCCTACCTCAGCTTCGACGGCAACGCCCGGGAGGCCATGGAGTTCTACCGGTCGGTCTTCGGGGGCAGCGTCCAGATCACCACGTTCGCCGACCTGCACGCGTCGCCGGGTGCCGCGCAGGACGAGTTGGTCGCGCACGCGATGCTCAAGGGGGCGACCGGGATCGTGCTGATGGGCTCGGACCGGACGCCCGGGGACGGGGCCGGCGGCGGCGCGTCGATCACTCTCGGCGGTGACGACGAGGCGGAACTCAGCGGGTACTGGGAGCGACTCTGCGCCGGCGGCACGGTCACTGCGCCGTTCGCCAGATCGCCGTGGGGTGCCCGCTACGGCAGGTGCACCGACAGGTTCGGGACCGACTGGCTGGTGAACGTCACAGCGCCCACGACATGACCGTCATCGCGGCGGCCAGTTGGTCAGGACGGCGTCGAGGGCGTCCAGGGTGCGCGACCACGAGTCGTCCGCCGCCCGCGAGGTGTGTCGGAAGCCGCCGGTCTTCTCCAGGCTGACGAACCCGTGGAACGTGCTGTGCATCATCCGGACGGCGTCGGTCTGGTCGGGCTCGGAGAGCCGGTAGCCGCGCAGGATCGCCCGGGCCATCTCGGCGTGTCGGACGCCCGCGCTCGCGGCGGCGGTCTCCGGGTCGAGGTCGATCTGCATGGCGGCGTAGCGGCCGGGGTGCTGTCTCGCGTAGTCCCGGTACGCGTTGGCGAAGGCCACCAGCGCGTCCTTGCCGGCGCGGCCGGCGAGGGCGGCGGCGACCCGGTCGGCCAACTCCGCCAGAGCCAGCAGAGCGATCCTGACCCGCAGGTCCTGGGCGTTCCTGAGGTGGAAGTACAGGCTCGCGTCCTTCACGCCGAAGTGGCGCGCGAGCGCGGCGACTGTCACGTTCTCCACGCCCACCTCGTCGGCCAGCTCGGCCCCGGCGAGCGTGAGGCGCTCGACTGTCACCCCCGCACGTGCCATGCAGCACACCCCAAACCTAGCCTTATTAATTGTTTGCCTAAGAGGGCTAGGCTACTACCTATGTTAGCCGTTACCGAATCCGTCATCCGCAGATCGTTCGTCAACTGCAGTCAGGGTGCGGCGAAGAGGCTGACCGTGCCGAACGATCTGGCCGGGCGCCCCTGGGACGACCTCGACTTCCTCGGCTGGCGGGACCCGGCGGCGCCGCAGCGGGGTTACCTGCTCGCCGAATTCGACGGCCGGCTCGTCGCAGTGGTGCTGCGGGCCGCGACGCACCAGGCCGGGCGCGTGCGGCGCAGCATGTGCTCGCTCTGCCTGACCACGCACCTGAGCGACGGCGTCTCGCTGATGACCGCCCCCAAGGCCGGTCCGAGTGGACGCCAGGGCGACTCCGTCGGCACGTACATGTGCTCCGACCTGGCCTGCTCTCTCTACGTGCGGGGGAAGAAGCACGCCGGGCCGCCGATGCCCGAGCCTCTGCCCCTGCCGGAGCGGATCGACCGCGTCCGGGCCACCCTCACGGCGTTCCTCCGGAAGGTCAACGGGTGAGCTGACGGTCGGTGGCCAGACGGGCGTGCAGGTGCTCGTCGTAGCGGCGACCGTCGCCGTACCGGTACGACTCGCGCAGCGTCCCCTCGGCGAGGTAGCCCGCCCGCTCGGCGACGCGACAGGACGCCGGGTTGGCCACCGCGTGACACAGCTCCACCCGGTGCAGCCGCAGGTCGGTGAACGCCCAGTCGGTGAGGCGGACGACGGCCCGCACCGCCACCTGCCGCCCGCGCGCCGCCGGCGCCGTCCAGTAACCGATGGACGCGTCGCCGTGGTGGATGGAGTGCAGCGACACCGAACCCAGCAGCTTCCCGTCGGCCGCCGAGGTCACCGCCATGGAGACGTGGTCGCCGGCGGTCCAGTCAGCCCGGCGGCGGACCCAGAGCAAAGCGACCTCGTCGTCGATCGGGCCGCCACCCTGCGGGTTCCACTGGGCGATGGCCGGGTCGCGCAGGGCGTCGCGCACCGCCGGAGCGTCCTCGTCTCGCCACGGACGCAGCAGCAGGTCGGCGGCGGTGAGTTCCACATGTTCCACGAGGCGGCAGTCTGGCACACCGTGCCAGCACCGCGCCGCCGGTCTCACGTTCAGATCCTTAAAAGTTGCAGGAACCGTCCGTTCGACCGCGAAAAGGTGACCCAGGCAACGCTCGACACCGGTAGTTAAATTTTTAAGTAGTGCTATCGTCGTGGTCATGACCGAGAGCCTGGACCGCACCCGAGAGGCCGCCTGGCGCGCCTACATCGAGGCCAGCCAGCGTCTCTACACCCAGCTGGAAGAGGACCTGCGCGCCGACAGCGAGCTGAGCTTCGCCGACTACCACGTGCTGGTCCTACTCTCCGAGGCACCGGGGCAGCGGCTGCGGATGGGCGAGTTGGCCAACCGGCTCATCTTCTCGCCCAGCCGCCTGACGTACCAGATCTCCTCCATGCAGCGCCGCGGCCTGGTCAGCAAGGAGCCCTGCCCGGACGACCGACGCGGCAGCGAGGCGGTGCTCACCGCCGCCGGGCTGCTCGCCCTCTCCGAAGCCGCGCCGCACCACCTGGCGTCGGTCCGGGCCCACCTCATGGACGACCTCGACGACGCCGAGGTCGCCTGCCTCACCCGGGTCTTCGACCGGCTCGGCCGCCGCCTGGGAGCGGCCCGAGCCGCCTCGTCCACCCACGCCACCCGCTAAGGAGCCCCCCGATGCCCGCGATCACCGTCGACAACGTCGTTGTCCTGCCGCGCCTGCCCCAACTCGGCGACAGCACCACCTTCCGCAAGGTCCGCACGGTGACCACCGCGCCCACCGGCTTCGAGGGTGAGGGCTTCCCGGTCCGTCGAGCCTTCGCCGGGGTGTCGACAGCCGACCTGGACCCGTTCATCCACCTCGACCAGATGGGCGAGGTCGACTACGCGCCGGGCGAGCCCAAGGGCACGCCGTGGCACCCGCACCGCGGCTTCGAGACCGTCACGTACATCATCGACGGCATCTTCGACCACCAGGACTCCAACGGCGGTGGCGGCACCATCACCGACGGCGACACCCAGTGGATGACGGCGGGCAGCGGCCTGCTGCACATCGAGGCGCCGCCGGAGCACCTGGTGATGAGCGGCGGGCTCTTCCACGGCACCCAACTCTGGGTCAACCTGCCCCGCTCGGCCAAGATGAACCCGCCCCGCTACCAGGACATCCGGGGCCGGCAGTCGGCGCTTCTCACCACGCCCGACGGCGGCGCGCTGATCCGGGTCATCGCCGGTGAGATCGCCGGGCACCGCGGCCCGGGGTCGACCTTCACGCCGATCACCATCACCCACGTCACTGTGCAACCGGGAGCGCAGGTCGACCTGCCCTGGCAGCCCAACTTCAACGCCCTGGTGTACGTGCTCGGCGGTCGCGGCACGGTCGGCACCGACCGGCGGCCGGTACGCACCGGCCAGCTCGCCGTGCACGGTCCGGGCGACGCGCTGCGGTTCGGCGCCGACACCGCGCAGGACAGCAACACCCCGGCGCTGGATCTCTACATCATGGGCGGCAAGCCGATCCGGGAGCCGGTGGCGCAGTACGGCCCGTTCGTGATGAACACCCGCGACGAGCTGCTCCAGGCGTTCGAGGACTTCAAGGCCGGTCGGCTCGGCGTGATCCCCACCGAGCGGGTCCCGCACACCGGCGGCCAGGGCGCGCGGCCCTGACCTGAGCCAGCAAGATCGCCGCCGGCGCCCCGTCGATCGGACGGGGCGCCCAGGCGGCTCAGGAGACCGCGAATATCCCGGCGACACCCAGAATCACCATCACCAACACCGCTACCAGCGCGCCCCGTTCGCTCTCCACCGCCGGCTCGCGGTACTCGGTCACGGGATTCGTTGTTTCGCGGGGCATGGTGTGGCCTCCTCGGCTGTATCGCGTGCTGGCGTGGGCGTCACCCAGGTCACCGTTAGGCTGGCCTGGCATGCGGACCCGCGTCGGGGGTCCTACCGTGAGGACGTAGTCGACCTCCGGGGGGCTGGACGTGCCGTTACAAGACTGGTTCCTCACCGCGCAGGAACGTGCCAACCCGGTGTCTGGGTTACCCGTCTGGACCACGGGAAACCTCGCCGAGCCGTTGATTCACGGTGCCGTGTACTTCGACCGGCTGGTCGACGAGGTGGAGGCGTTGACCGACGGCGACCACCTGTTCTTCACCGACTGGCGCGGTGACCCGGACCAGCGGCTGCGTCCCGACGGCCCGACCGTGGCCCAACTCTTCGCCCAGGCCGCCCAGCGCGGCGTGGTGGTCAAGGGACTGATCTGGCGCTCGCACCTCGACGTGCTCGCCTACAGCGAGGCGGAAAACCGCGACCTCAGCGAGACGATCTCCGCGGCCGGCGGTGAGGTGCTGCTCGACCAGCGGGTCCGGCGGGGCGGCTCGCACCACCAGAAGCTCGTGGTGCTGCGGCACCTGGCCGCGCCCGAACGGGACGTCGCGTTCGCCGGCGGGATCGACCTGTGCCACAGCCGGCGCGACGACGCCGCTCACCACGGTGATCCGCAGCCGGTGCAGATGTCGCCCCGGTACGGGCCCAACCCGCCTTGGCACGACGTGCAGCTCGCGGTGCGCGGCCCGGTGGTCGGCGCGTTGGACACGCTGTTCCGGGAACGCTGGACCGACCCGATGCCACTGGACTCGGAGAACCCGACGGCCTACCTACGGGACCGGTTGCGCGGCGCGGACCTGCGGCCGGACCCGCTGCCCGAGCAACCCGCCGACCCGCCCGAGTGTGGTCCGCACCAGATCCAGGTGCTGCGCACCTACCCCGCCGTCCGCCCGCGTTACTCGTTCGCACCCGACGGCGAGCGGACCGTGGCCCGGGGTTACACCAAGGCGGTACGCCGCGCCCGCCGACTCATCTACCTGGAGGACCAGTACCTGTGGTCGGCCGAGGTGGCGGACCTGTTCGCGCACGCGCTGCGGGACAACCCGGAGCTGCACCTGATCGCCGTGGTGCCCCGGCACCCGGACGTGGACGGCAGGTTCGCGCTGCCGCCGAACATGGTCGGCCGCGAGCAGGCGCTGTCGCTGTGCGAACGGGCCGCACCCGACCGGGTGCACGTGTTCGACGTGGAGAACCACGCCGGCGACCCGGTCTACGTGCACGCGAAGGTGTGCGTCATCGACGACGTCTGGGCCAGCGTGGGCAGCGACAACTTCAACCGCCGGTCCTGGACGCACGACAGCGAGTTGTCCTGCGCGGTGCTCGACGACACCCGCGACCAGCGGGCGCCCACCGACCCGGCCGGCCAGGGCGACGGTGCGCGGACCTTCGCCCGGGACCTGCGGCTACGGCTCTGGCGCGAGCACCTGGACCGGGACCCGGACGGCGCGGACGACGCCGACCTGCTCGACCCGGCGGACGCCGTCGCGGCCGTCACGGGCGCCGCCGACGCGCTACAACGGTGGTACGACGACGGCCAGGTGGGCGAGCGACCGCCCGGCCGGCTGCGCCCGCACCGCCCCGAGCGGCTGCCGTGGTTCACCCGCGCCTGGGCGCTGCCGGTGTACCGGCTGGTCTACGACCCGGATGGCAGGCCGCTGCGGGCGAGGCTCGCCGGCACCTGGTGAGTGGACCGGATCGGCTCCGCCGCGGCGACGACGGGATGCACGCTCAGCCCACCGGGGTAGGCGAACGAGGAGCGCGGCGAGTAGTAGCCGAAGCCGATGGTCAGCGGGTTGGCCGGGCGGAGCGCGTACATCGGGTGCCCTGGCTGGAGGAACTCCACCGACTCGATCTCGAACGGGGCGACCGGTTCGGCGACGAACGGGTAGACCGAGCTGAGGAGTTGGCCGTCGCGGCGGGTGAAGTAGCGGTGGTGCCCGCTGCTGATCGCGTGGCCGGTCTCCCCCACTCGGCACCGTGCCCGGATCAACGTCGTCCCGTCGATCTCCGTCTCGGAGAGCAGGGCCTCGCCGTTCACCTCGATCCGGGTCCGGCCGGTGAACACCGGGGCGCCGCGGGCGGCAGCGTACTCACGGACCACACTGCTGGAGGCCACGTAGGTGGTCCACCAGCCGCCCGGGTTGAGCCCGCCGGGCGCGTCGACGCCGAGTAGCGAGACGCCGAGGTAGGTCAGTGAGTACGCGCCGAAGCCGGAGGTCTGCGTCTCGTCCTCGACGACGTACTGATTGAGGAACACCTGGTGGTCGGGGCGCGGGCACAGGCCCGGCGGGACCAGTGCGGCGACGGCGTCCGGGTCCGCCGGAACCCAGCTGAAGTAGAGCGTGCGACTGTTCACGACGAGCTGGGGAGCGGCTGGATCGAGCACGGTGCCTCCGAACCGGGTGTGTACACGCGACGGTACGGCCGGTCCCACCGGCGGGACAACGACGGATAGTCGACACTCTTGTCCACCTGTCGGATTTCATGTTGACCACTCGGTCGGGCCGGCGGGCTGACCGGATGGTCCGGGCTGGCCGAGCGGCTGAGTGGCGCCCAACCCTGGGTAAGGGTGATCACACCCCTCCCGACCTTCGCCCGATTTGCGCTATTTGTGGTGCGACACCCCTTAAGTACCTCAGCCTTTCGGCTAGATTTCGGGGAGACGATCAGGTTAAGGTGAGTCCCGAACGGCCCATTGAAAGTTAAACCGAAGCGTCACACCTTTTTGTCCGCGGACGAGGTGCAGGGAGGACCACCCATGACCGCGCCAACGATCACCGAGCAGCCGAGCACCACTGCCAAGGCCACCACCAAGCTTGACCCGCGCGCGCTCACCGACAGCGCCGCCGACCTGCTCAACGCCATGGCGGCGCTGCCCGCCAACCACCCGTCGCGCGCCGCGCTGCGGGACCGGGCCATCGAGGCCTGGCTGCCGCTGGCCAACCACCTGGCCCACCGCTACAGCGGTCGCGGCGAGCCGACCGACGACCTGGCCCAGACCGCCGCGGTCGGCCTGATCAAGGCCATCGACAAGTTCGACCCGTCCCGCGGTGTCGACTTCGCCGGGTACGCGATCCCCACCATCATCGGCGAGCTCAAGCGGCACTTCCGCGACCGCACCTGGGACATCCGGGTGCCCCGCCGGCTCCAGGAGCTGCGGCTGGCCATCTCCGACGCCAACAGCTCGCTCCTGCAGACCCTCGGCCGCTCGCCGACGGTCGCCGACATCGCCGCTCACCTCAAGCTCACCGAGGAAGAGGTGCTGGAGGGCCTGGAGGGTGCCCGCGCCTACAACGCGGTCTCCCTGTCCACCCCGACCGGTGACGGCGAGCGCGCCACCGAGCTGGGCGACATGCTCGGCGGCGAGGACAGCGAGTTCGAGCTGGCGGAGCTGCGCGTCGCCCTCGGCCCGGCGCTGGCCACCCTCGACGAGCGCGAGCAGAAGATCCTCACGCTGCGCTTCTACGGCAACCTGACCCAGTCGCAGATCGCCGACCAGATCGGTGTCTCGCAGATGCACGTCTCGCGGCTGTTGACCCGGGCGCTGACCAAGCTGCGCGGCCAGCTCGACGGCACGTACTGAGGTAGGTCACGACGGTGGGCCGGGTCTGTCGACCCGGCCCACCGTCGTACCTCCGCTCAGGTGACGGACGGGGAAGGGTCCCCGGCCAGCGCCGGCCCGTCCGTCCGCGGTGGGTCAGCGGTCGGCCGGCTGCCGCCACATCGGCCAGAACGGGGTGCCGTCGGGCACCCGGAACGGCTCGCCGGCCAGGTAGCCGTGCTTCGCGTACAGGTCCCGGCTGCGCGGACTGCTCGCCTCGACGTACGCCGGCATCCCGTTGGCGTCCAGCCACGCGTGGTGATGCCGCATCAACGCGCTGCCCAACCCCTCACCCTGCCGGCCCGGTTGGGTCGCCAGGAAGGCCAGGTGGTGGTGGTCCGGGTGCGGGTGATTCGCCGCGAACAGCTCGTCGAGGTGCTGGAACCGGTCGGTCCACTCGCCGCAGGCGGCGGCCAGTCGGGCGTCGTAGTCCACCGGTGGCGGAGCCGGCTCACCGACCGACGGAAACCAGACGGCGACCGAGGCCCGGTCTGCGGTGGCGTGGACCATGCCGTGCCGCATCGCGTGGCCGACCAGAATCTCGAAGTCACCGGCCAGCACCGCCTCCCGCTTGCTCGCGTCGGGCACCAGCCAGTTCGTCACCCGCAGGGCGGTGAACGCCTCGGCGATCCGGTTGGCCACCACCGTGGTCTCCTCGGGCCCGAGTCGCTCGATGGTCACGCTCATCGGGTCACCTCCACCTTCGCCGCCGTCTCCGGCGTGACGGCGGCGCTCGCCGCGCCGAGGCCGATCCGGGCGTACGTGTCCGGACGGTTGTTGCGCAGCACCAGCGCCCAGCCGATGCCCACCAGCGCCGCCACCGGGTACACGGCGGGCAGTGCCCAGCGCAGGGTGGAGTCCGGCGCGACACCGAGCAGGTTGGCGAAGTTCGACACGGCCAACCAGATGATCACAAAGAGCGCGATGGTGGCCAGGCCGGGTGCGATGGCTCGCCGCCAGAGGTTCTCGTCGCCGCCGGAGCGGACGAAGTAGCCGATCACCGCCACCGAGGTGGTGGCGATCAACAGCAGTACGCCGAACCCACCGGTGGTACCGCCCCAGAAGAACAGCTTCACCACCGGATCCCAGCCGTTGATCGCGTACAGCAGGATGACCACGAGACCGAGGGCGCTCTGCGCCAGCGAGGCGGCCCGCGGCGCGCCGCTGCTTGTCGAGGTCCGCCCGAACACCGCCGGCAGCACCCGCTCCCGACCGAGCGCGAACGTGTACCGGGCCGTGGTGTTGTGGAACGAGATCATCGCGGCGAGCACCGAGGTCAGGAAGAGCGCCTGCCCGATGGTGACTGCGGTGTCGCCGAGGTGCTCCGCGGCCAGGTTGAAGATCAGCCCGACGCTCTGCTCACCGGACGCGGCGACGATCTGGTCCGGCCCGACGGCGACCGTCATGGTCCACGACGACAGCGCGTACAGCCCGGCGATGATCGCCACCGAGAGGTAGGTCGCGATCGGCACCGTCCGCTTCGGGTCCTTGCTCTCCTCGCTGAAGACCACTGCGGACTCGAAGCCGACGAAGCCGAGGATGGCGAGCACCAGCACCGCTCCGACGCCGGGCACGAAGAGGTTGTCCGGCGAGAACGTGGCGAAGCTGACCTCACCGCCGGCCGGGTTGCCGAGCTGTCCCAGGTCGAAGACGAGGATCACGACGATCTCGGCGACCAGCAGCGCGGCCAGGACCAGACCGTTGATGTCCACCCGGAGCAGACCGAGCAGACCGACCAACGCCCACGCCACCACTGCCACGACGGCCCAGTGCGGGTGTCCGCCGAAGATCCGGTCGAGCACCGGCTCGGCCGCCACACCGATGGTGCCGTACAGCCCGACCTGGAGCGCGTTGTAGGCGATCAGCGCGACCCAGGCGGCACCGACGCCGGCCGGCCGACCCAGTCCACGGGAGATGTAGGCGTAGAAGGCCCCGGCGTTCTCCACCCGCCGCGACATCGCCACGTAGCCCACCGAGAACAGGGCGAGCACCGCGGCGACAAGCAGGAAGGCCAGCGGGATACCGGTCACCCCGATGACGCCGTAGCCGGTGGTGACGACTCCGGCCACCACTGTCAGCGGCGCGGCGGCGGAGAGCACGAAGAAGATCACCGAGGGGATGCCGAGACGGCCTCGGGCCAGGGCTTCGGAGACGTTGCTGGGTCTGTCGACTGTCGATGTCGGGGGCATGCGACTACTCCGGTTGTCGAGGGGAGGGGTAGGGGGTTACCGGGGGAATCAGGGGATGCCGCGCAGCACTGCGGCGCCGACGGCGGCTTCGGTGTGCCCGACGAGTTCCTTCAGGGGGGCTGGCAGCGCGGGGACGAGGACGTTCAGCCGGTGGTGCGCGCGGGGGCCGGCGCTCCACAGCACCTCGCGGGTCAGCCCCGCGGCCACGACCAGGCCGAGCAGCAGGGCGTCCGGCACGCTCGGCGGGTCCGGCCGGTCGAGCAGTGCCCGCAGCCGGGTGGCCGGCCAGGCCACCGCGTTGAGGTCGATCGGCAGGTAGCTGACCGAGGTGCGCAGCAGCCGGCGGCTCTCCTGGCGGCGCAGCACGCCGGCGCGGGCCAGCCGCTCCCCCACCGAGGTCGTCGCGCTCTGCGCCAGGAAACTGAGCCAGGTACGCAGCTCCTGGTGCTGGGACTCGCCAATGAGCTGGTCGAGCACTGTGTGCGCCAGCGCGTCCGCCGGCGGACGCCGGTCGATGACGGTGACCCGTCCGGCCGAGATGTGGATGTGTCCGTAGATGAGCAGCTCGCCGAGCAGCCCGCCGGCCAGCCCGAGCCCGGTCGCCGCCGGGTGCAGTTTCGCCTTGCCACGACTGTCGTTGTGGGCGACCAGAAAGAACTCGTCGGCGATGAGCAACGGCCCTCCCGCACAGATGTGTCCACAGTGATCGCGACCGGGAAAGGATGCACCGACCGCTACTGCAACGCAACTCCCAGATTTGAAAGTTGCACTCCGTGCTGGCGCGACCTGCGGATCTTGGCGTGGCAGACTCGGACGGTGACCGCCACCCCCGCCAGCCGACCCGCCGCCAGCCCTACCGTGCGCCGTCGACGCATCGCCCGGGAGCTTCGCCAGCTTCGGGAACGCGCGGGCATGACCCTCGATGTGGCCGCCCGCCAGCTCGACATGTCGAAGAGCAACCTCTCCCGGATCGAGAACGCGCTGATCGGCATCAAACCCCGCGACGTCCGGGCGGCGCTCGCGCTGTACCAGGTGACCGGCGCGGACGCCGAGGCGCTGATCGAGATCGCCCGAGGGGCGCAGCAACGCGGATGGTGGCAGAGCTACAGCGACGTGCTGCCCGAGTGGTTCGAGTTCTACGTCGGGTTGGAAGCGGAGGCCGCGGCGCTGCGCACGTACGAGGCCGAGTCGGTGCCCGGACTGTTGCAGACCGAGGCGTACGCCCGGGAGATCTTCCGGCGCACCGCCGGCGAGGACGGTCTGGAGCGCAAGGTCGCCGCCCGACTGCGTCGCCAGGAGGTGCTGCGCCGCGACGATCCGGTCCACCTGTCGGTGGTGCTCAACGAGGCGGTGCTGCTGCGGCCGGTGGGCGGCACCGCTGTGATGGCCGAACAACTGGCCCACATGAGTCGAATCGCACAGTTACCCAACGTGACAATTCAGGTACTTCCATTCGCGGCCGGCGGGCATCCCGCGATGAGCACCCCCTATGTGCTCCTCAACTTCGCCGACACCGCCGACGCGTCAGTGGTTTACCTGGATAACCTATCGATGGGACTGGCGCTGGAGGATGTCGACCAGGTGCTGCGGTATAGCCTTCTGCACGAGGAGCTGTGCCGGATGGCGCTCGATCCGGCGGCATCGTTTATCCGCCTGGAGCAGGCTTCTCGTTACTTTGCGTGACCGCCTCTGCGGCACGCCGACGCAGACGAGAGGTACCACGGATGACGGCGCACGACCTGACCCGGGCGGACTGGCGCACCAGCACGCGCAGCAGCGGCAACGGCAACTGCGTGGAGGTCGCGACAGCCGATGACCAGGTCGCCGTCCGGGACAGCAAGGACCGCTCCGGCCCCTCGCTCGCCTTCGACCCGGTGGCCTGGCGGGCCTTCGTGCTCGGCGTCGGCGAGGTCCGCCGCCCCTGAGGCACCCGCGCCGGTGCGAGACTGGGCCGTGCTCTCCGACGTAACAGTGGACCTGCCGGTACGCCCGGCGCTGCCGGCGCTGGTCGCGGCACTCGACGCGGCCGGGGCCGGCGTGCTGGTCGCCCCGCCGGGCACCGGCAAGACCACCCTCGCGCCGCTGGCCGTGGCCGACCGGGTGAGCGGCCGGGTGGTGATCGCGCAACCCCGCCGGGTGGCCGCGCGCGCCGCCGCCCGACGGATGGCCGAGCTGCTCGGTGAGCGGGTCGGCGACCGCGTCGGTTACGCGGTGCGCGGCGAGCGTCGGGTCAGCCCGGCGACGCGGGTGGAGGTGGTCACCACCGGCCTGCTGGTCCGCCGGCTGCACCACGACCCGGAGCTGCCCGGTACGGGTGCGGTGCTGCTCGACGAGTGCCACGAGCGGCAACTCGACGCCGACCTGGCGCTGGCCTTCACTGTGGAGGCGCGGGCCGCGCTCCGGCCGGATCTGTGGCTGCTGGCGATGTCCGCGACCCCGGACACCGACCGCTTCGCCGCGCTGCTCGGCGGGTCCGCTCCGGCCCCGGTGGTACGGGCCGACTCGGCGCTGCACCCGGTTGAGCGGATCTGGGCACCGCCGGCGCGCCCGATCGTCGCGTCCGGAGCCGGGCCGGTGGATCGAGCCCTGCTCGACCACGTGGCCGCGACCGTCCGGCGGGCGCTGCGCGAGCGTGCCGGTGACGTGCTGGTCTTCCTGCCCGGAGCCGGCGAGATCGCGGCGGTCAGCGGTCGGCTGGCCGACCTGCGGGACACCGTCGCGCTGCTGCCGCTGCACGGTCGCCAGCGGGGCACCGAGCAGGACGCGGCCCTGCGCCCCGCCGATCGACGCCGGGTCGTGCTGGCCACCGCGCTGGCCGAGACCAGCCTGACAGTGCCGGGCGTAAGGGTGGTGGTGGACGCCGGGTTGTCCCGGGTGCCCCGCATCGACCTGGCCCGTGGGCTGGGCGCGCTGGTCACCGTGCCGGTCTCCCGAGCCGCCGCCACCCAGCGGGCTGGCCGGGCCGGCCGGGAGGCCCCCGGGTTCGTCTACCGCTGCTGGTCCGCGGCGACCCACGAACGGTTGCCCGCCCGAGCCGAGCCGGAGATCGCCACCGCCGATCTGACCGGCTTCGCACTGGAGCTGGCCGCCTGGGGCCGGCCGGACGGCGTCGGGCTCGCGCTGCCCGACGCGCCACCGGCTGCCGCGCTGACGGTGGCCCGGGACACCCTGCAAACCCTGGGCGCTGTCGACGCCGAGGGTCGGATCACCGCGCGGGGGCGGGCGATCGCTGCCGCCGGGGCGCACCCACGGCTGGCCCGGGCGCTGCTCGACGGTGCCGGTCGGGTCGGCGCCGACCGGGCGGCCGAGGTGGTCGCCCTGCTCTCCGAGGAGAGCGCGGCCGGCCCCGGTGACGACCTGGTCGCCAGCTGGCGGCGGCTGCGCGGCGGCGTCGACGCGGGTGCGACCGCCCGCTGGCGCACCGAGGTACGTCGACTGCGCGCGGCGTTGCCCTCCGGCTCCCCAACCGACAGCCGCACCGCCACCGGCTCGGGCGGGCTGAGCGACGATCTCGCTGCCGGGCTGCTTGTCGGTCTGGCGTACCCGGAGCGGTTGGCCCGGGTGCGGCGGCCGGGCGGATCGGCGTACCTGATGACCGGCGGGACCGCCGCGGAGCTGATGGCCGGGTCGGGGCTGACCGGGTCCGACTGGCTGGCGGTGGCCGTCGCGGACCGCACCCCCGGCGCGCCGTCGGCCCGGATCCGTCGGGCCTCGCCGGTGGACGAGGCGACGGCCCGGGAGGCCGCCGCCCCGCTGCTGCGGACGAGTCGCGAGGTCGGCTGGTCCGACGGCGACGTGGTGGCCCGGGAAGTGACCCGGCTGGGCGCGATCGAGCTGCTCCAGCGGCGGCTGGAGCGGCCGGAGCGGGCGGAGGTGGCGGCGGCCGTGCTGACCGGTCTTCGTCAGGAGGGGCTGGGGCTGCTGACCTGGACGCCGGCGGCACGGGCACTGCGGGAACGCCTCGGTTTCCTCCGGCACCACCTGGGCGCCCCGTGGCCGGAGGTCACCGACGAGGCGTTGCTCGACGCCGCCGCGACCTGGTTGGGCCCCGAGTTGGTCGCGGCTCGGCGTCGGTCCGACCTGGCCCGGGTGGACGTGACGTCGGCGCTGCGCCGGCTGCTGCCCTGGGCGCAGGCCGCCCGCCTGGACGAGCTCGCCCCGGAGCGGATCGAGGTGCCGAGTGGGTCTCGGGTGCGGGTGGACTACACCGACCCGGCCGCACCGGTGCTCGCCGTGAAGCTTCAGGAGACGTTCGGCTGGTCGGCGGCGCCCCGCGTCGGTGCCGGCCGGACGCCGGTGCTGCTGCACCTGCTCTCCCCCGCGGGCCGGCCGGTGGCGGTCACCGCCGACCTGGCGTCGTTCTGGCGTACCGGCTACCCGCAGGTGCGCGCCGAGCTGCGCGGGCGCTATCCCCGGCACCCGTGGCCGGAGGATCCGCGAACGGCGACCCCCACCCGGCGCGCCGCGCCACGCCGACGCTGAGCGCCGGCCCTATTCCTCCAGGACGTCGGCCACCACGACACTCACGTTGTCCGGCGCGCCGGCGTGCAGTGCCAGATCGATCAGCTTGCCCGTGCAGGCGGTCCGGTCGGGATACTCAGTGAGCACCTCGGTGAGGGTGTCCGGGCGGACGACGTTGGAGAGGCCGTCGCTGCACAGCAGCCAGCGGTCGCCGGCCCGGGGCACCATCGTCGAGTACGACGGGCTGACCTCCTCACCCTGCAGGGCCTGGGTGACGACGGCACGGCGCGGATGGCTGCTGGCCTGGTCCGCGGTGATCACGCCCTGGTCCACAAGCATCTGGACGAACGTGTCATCCCGGGTGACCTGCTTGAGCACGCCCTCGCGGAACAGGTAGGCCCGGGAGTCGCCGACGTGCGCGAGGGCCAGGCAGCTGCCGGTCCGGGCGAAGAGCAGGGCGGTCAGCGTGGTGCCCATGCCCTGGCGCTCGGGATCCTCGGCGACCGCCTGCCGGATCCGGGAGGTGGCCAACGCGATGCCACCTTCGAGCGCGGCCACCAGAGCGTCCTCGGGGGTCTCCACGTCCAGCGGGGCCACCGCGTCGATGGTGAGGGAGCTGGCCAGGTCGCCGGCGGCCATCCCGCCCATGCCATCGGCGACGGCGACGAGCCAGTTCCCGGCGTGCAGGGCGTCCTGGTTTCCGCTGCGGATCAGCCCACGGTCGCTCGTTCCCACGGAACGCAGCTTCAGGGTCATGGGAGGCAGCCTGCCAGGCGAAGGGCGCAGTTGTCTCTAGGAGATCAGGACGACGGCGCGTGGCGCGGCCAATCTCACGTCCGCCCGCCGGCCTTCCGGGCCGCGCCGGAAGCGGCGCTCGCCCTCGTCGCGCGCCAGAACCCATCCAGTCAGATCAATTGACACGGGATGCCGCCGCTGGAAACATCGAGCCGATACCTGGGAGCGCTCCCAGGTAAACAGTCACCACCACCGTCCCCCACCCGTCCGGAAGGACTCCTCGTGACGAGATCCCGACGCCGCCTCCTGTTGGCTGCGGCGACCACCCTGGCCCTCACCGGCGCGGGCGCCGGCGCGGCCTACGCCGAGCCACCACCGGACGCCCCGGAGCAGATCGACAACGGCGACTTCAGCGCCGGGGTGAGCCCCTGGTTCTCCTTCGGCACCGGCCCACTCGCGGTCACCGACGGCCGGCTCTGCACCACCGTCCCGGCCGGGTTGGCCAACCCCTGGGACGCCGGCATCGGCCAGGACGGGGTGCCGCTGATCGCGGGCGCCGAATACACCCTCGGCTTCGCCGTCTCCGCCACCCCCGGCGCCGCCGTCAAGGCCGTGCTGCAACTCGGCACCGCCCCGTACACCACGTACGCGGCAGTGGACGCCACCGCGACCGGCACCGCCCAGCGGGTCGAGCAGACCTTCACCGTCCCGGACGGCAACCCCAGCGCCCAGCTGATCTTCCAGGTCGGTGGCTCCGCCCAGGCGCAGACCATCTGCCTCGACGACGTCTCGCTGCGCGGCGGCGAACCGCCCGAGCCGTACGTGCCGGACACCGGGCCACGGGTCCGCGTCAACCAGGTCGGCTACCTGCCCGGTGGGCCGAAGAACGCCACAGTTGTCACCGAGTCCGCCGACCCGCTGCCCTGGCAGCTGCGCAGCGGTGCCGGTGCCGTCGTGGCCAGTGGCACCACCACCGCACGCGGCGTCGACGCCGCCTCCGGGCAGAACGTGCAGACTGTCGACTTCTCCAGCTACCGCACCCCCGGCAGCGGACTGACGCTCACCGTCGACGGCGAGACCAGTCACCCGTTCGACATCTCCGGCGCCCTCTACGACCAGCTGCGCTCCGACTCGCTGCAGTTCTTCTACGCCCAGCGCAGCGGCATCGCCATCGACGGGGACCTGATCGGCGACGAGTACGCCCGCCCCGCCGGTCATCTCGACGTGGCACCCAACAAGGGCGACACCAACGTGCCCTGCCAACCGGGCGTCTGCGACTACTCGCTGGACGTGCGCGGCGGCTGGTACGACGCCGGCGACCACGGCAAGTACGTGGTCAACGGCGGCATCGCCACCTACCAACTGTTGAACACCTTCGAGCGCACCAAGACCGCAGCCACCGCCGACGGCGGCGCGGAGCTGGGCGACAGCACGCTGCGGGTGCCCGAACGCGACAACGGTGTGCCGGACATCCTCGACGAGGCCCGCTGGGAGCTGGAGTTCCTGCTGCGCATGCAGGTACCGGCCGGCAAACCGCTGGCCGGCATGGTCCACCACAAGATCCACGACCAGAACTGGACCGGGCTGCCGCTCGCCCCGCAGGACGACCCGCAGCCGCGTGAGCTGCACCCGCCGTCGACGGCGGCCACCCTCAACCTGGCCGCCACCGCCGCCCAGTGCGCGCGGCTCTTCGCCCCCTACGACGCGGCGTTCGCGACCCGCTGCGGCACCGCCGCGACCAAGGCCTACGCCGCGGCCAAGGCCCACCCCGCGGTGTACGCCAGCCCGACCGACGGCACCGGCGGCGGCGCGTACGACGACAGCAACGTCACCGACGAGTTCTACTGGGCGGCGGCCGAGCTGTACCTCAGCACCGGTGCGCAGACCTACCTGACCGACCTGACCGCGTCGCCGCACCACACCGGGAACGTGTTCGACCCGCGCGGCTTCGGCTGGCAGAGCACGGCGGCACTGGGCCGCCTCGACCTGGCCACAGTGCCGAGCGGGCTGCCCACCGCCGACCTCACCCGGGTCCGCGCCTCGGTCACCACCGCGGCCGACGCGTACCTCGCCGAGCTGCGCCGGCAGGCGTACGGGCTGCCGATGCCCGGGGACGCCAACAGCTACTTCTGGGGCGGCAACAGCAACGTCATCAACAACGCGGTCGTGCTGGCCACCGCGTTCGACCTGACCCGGAACCCCACCTACCGCGACGGCGCCGTCCAGGCGATGGACTACATCCTCGGCCGCAACGCCCTGAACATCTCCTACGTCACGGGCTGGGGTGAGCACGCCGCACAGAACCAGCACAGCCGGATCTTCGGCAACCAACTCGACCCGAACCTGCCCCACCCGCCCGCCGGCTCCCTCGCCGGTGGCCCGAACGCGGCCCTGCAGGACCCGTTCGTGGCACAGCTGCTCCCCGGCTGCGCCCCGATGTTCTGCTACGTCGACGACATCAACTCGTACTCGACGAACGAGGTGGCGATCAACTGGAACTCGGCGCTGACCTGGATCTCCTCGTTCCTGGCCGACCAGGGTGACGCCGGCGCGGTGCCGGCCATCACCTGCTCGGTGAACTACAGCAACTACGGCACCTGGCAGGGCGGCACCGGGTTCACCGCACAGCTGACCATCCGCAACACCGGTGCCACAGCCGTCAACGGCTGGAGCGTGCGCTTCGCATTCACCGGCGGCCAGCGCGTCCGCGAGGCGTGGTTGGCGAAGGTCACCCAGTCCGGCGCCACGGTGACCGCCCGCAACGAGTCACACAACGCCAAGATCACACCCGGCGGCACTGTGACGTTCGGCTTCAACGCGACGACCTCCGGCGGCGCCAACCCGAACCCGGGCCTGGTCACCGTCAACGGCAAACCCTGCTCGCTCTCCTGACCGACGCTCGTCGAGCCGGTGGCCTCCCGCACCCGGGGGGCCACCGGCTCACGTGGCCCGCGCACCTACCATCGCGAGCATGGATGGACGAGCGTGGGTCCTGGTCGGGGTAGTCGTCCTGCTGCTCGCTGCGCTGCTGCTCGCCACGCTGCTGGTCTTCGCGCGGCGGCGTCGCGCCCCGGCCGGAACCGACGAGACGATGCGCCGGGCGCGCCAGGCGATTCAGGCGAGCGGGCACCGTCAGCGCCGCCAACGCCGGGGCACCATGCGCGGCAAGGGGTACGGCGGCAACGACAACCAGGCCTACAACAGTGGCATCGCCAGCGACTCGGGCGGTGAGCCCTGACCGCGATCCTGCGCGCTGATCCGGGGCCTGTCACCACTGCCGCCGTCCTGCGGCCGCGCACCCTCTACCTCGTACCGCTGTGACGCGCTCACACCAGACTCGGGTGGCGCTCCCCGGGGCGCCCAGACGACAGAAATTGTCGTACGTCTGTTCTAATCTGTGGGTGTGATTGAAGCGTTGGAGCAGGCCGAGGCTGCCGTGGCGGCCTGCTTCGACACGGCGGCCTGGGCCGTCTCCGAGCGCGATCTCGTGGCGGCGCTGGACGCCACACACCGCATCGAGCATCGCCTGGCCGCAGTCAAGCTGACCCTCGTCCGCGAGCTGGACGGTCGAGGCACCGCGACCGCGCAGGGCGCGTCCTCGACTGCGGTGTGGCTACGTGACCGGTTACGCCTCGGGGTCGGTGCCGCCCGACGCCTGGTCGAGCTGGCCGCGGCGCTCGATGCCGCCCCGGCCGGCGTGCGGGACGCGTTGGCCGGCGGGACTGTCGACCTGGAGCAGGTGCGGGTCATCGCCGGCACGGTCGAGACCGTCCACGCCAGCGCCGGCGCGGAGGCGGCCGACAAGGCCGTCGGCGTTCTCGTCGAGTGGGCGACGCAGTTCGACGCCACCCTGCTGCGAAAACTCAGCACCCGCATCCTCGACCACGTCGCCCCGGACGTCGCCGAGGCCGCCGCCGAGGCCGCGCTGCGGGCACAGGAGTCCCGGGCCGTCCGCGACCGGCACGTCACGATCAGCGAGCAGTCCGACGGTCGGCTGCGCCTCGCCGGCATCCTCGACACCGAAGCCGCCGCCGCGTTACGAGCCGCCATCGACCCGCTGACCGCGCCCACCGGTCCCGACGACACCCGCACCCCGGGCCAGCGCCGCCACGACGCCATCGCCGACGTCTGCCGGCTGGCCCTGCGCACCGGCGAGCTACCCGAAAACGGCGGCGACCTCGCCCAGGTGGTCGTCACCACGAGCTACGACGGGCTGACTCGGCAGTTGGGCACCGGCGCTCTGGACACCGGCCTGCAGCTCACCCCCGAGGCCGTGCGGCGGCTCGCCTGCGACGCGAGCATCCTGCCCGCCGTCCTCACCGGCGCCGGTCAGGTCCTCGACGTCGGCCGGCAACGCCGGCTCATCGCCGGCCCGCTCCGCCGCGCCCTCGTCCTGCGCGACCGGGGCTGCGTTTTCCCCGGCTGCGACCGCCCGCCGCGCTGGTGCGACGGCCACCACATCCGGCACTGGGCCGACGGCGGCGACACCAGCCTGGCCAACGCGGTCCTGCTCTGCGGCCACCACCACCGACACCTCCACCACAGCGACTGGACCATCCAACTCGGCGGCGACGGCCACCCCGAATTCATCCCACCCGCCTGGCTCGACCCCACACAGGTCCCCCGCCGCAACCACTACCACCGACGAACGTGACCCTCGTGCGCCACCAGCCGGCGGATGCATGCGCTGAGCGTTGGTGAGGGTGCCCGATAGCCCCGTACCTGCTAGGCCCGTACGCGCCGACTGACGCGCTCCTTACGCCCCGGTTTTCCGATCACCATGGGTGCGGGGGAGGAACGCAGCCCGGACTTGATCACGTACAGCTCACGCTTGGCCGTGGCCATACCCTGCGCGTCGAGCACGTATCCCGTGATCCACACCCAGTCGTTGTAGGGGTCGTCCTCGCCGAGGGACACCACCCGCATCAACAGCGTCCGGTCCCCCGTGAACTGCACCGAGCAGTCCGGGCCGATGAACACGACGTCTCCCGCCTTCATGCAAGCCAACCGATGAACCTGCGTCGGAGCACATCCGGGGGTGCCCAACTCATGTCCTGTCCGGCAGAGATCAGGCACAGGCTCATGTAGTACGCCAGCGGCACCTGCTCCTGTTCGGCCAGCAGCTCCGCGCGGCGTCTGGCACAGGGCCAAGGCTTGTCGCACCCCTCGCACAGCCAGAGCGGCAGGACCGGTCCGTGTGTGGTCATCAGCTCTCACCCGGCCAGTGGCCCCGGTTGATCGGGATCTTGTGCCTGGCCTGACATGGCAACTCGTTCCCGCACTTGCAGACGTTCCGCCACCTGACCCACGACCACACGGGCCTATGCCTGCGAGCCAGGGTCATCGCTACCGCCGCCAAATATTCGCCGTAGGGCACGCGCCTGGACATGTTCACTCCCTCGCGTTTGCGTGGTGTAGTTCGCACCACCATCTTGCGCGCGCACTTAAGCGGGGTCAATGACCTACGGTTGTCAATGGCGCACGGCGTGTGGCCGCACGAACGCGAGGGAGGCGAGGCATCATGGCGCTCATGGAGAGCCCGACGTTCCTGCGATTCCAGCTCGGCGCACAGCTCAAGCGAGCACGCGAGGAAGCAGGCGTCACTGTCGAGCAAGCCGCCGTGTTGATCGAAGTCTCACCGAGCACCTTGCGCCGGATCGAGCAGGGTCGCGTCGGCTTGAAGGGTCCAGCGCTCAACGCATTGCTCGACCTGTACGGCGTCGTCGATGCCGAACTGCGGGAGACGTTGTTGTCCATGGCCCGCAGCGGCAAGCAGCGCGGCTGGTGGGCGAAGTACGGCGACCTGCCGAACTCCTACCGCCAGTACATCGGCCTGGAATCCGCAGCGTCCGAAATCCTCAACTTCGAAACGCTTGTGGTACCCGGCCTACTCCAGACCGCTGAGTACGCCCGAGCAATCATCAGCGCCGACGCCTCGCAACCAACCCCGGATGGTGTGGCCCAGCGAGTCGCCGCACGGACGGAACGACAGAAGCTGCTGACCGAGGGTCAACTGAAGCTCGTTGCGGTCATCGACGAGGCGGTACTACACCGCCAGATCGGCGGACCGGAGGTCATGGCCGAACAGCTCGCGACCTTGCTCGAAGCCCAGAAGCGCTGGAACGTCACTGTCCAGGTCATCCCGTTTCGCGAGGGCGCTTACGCGTCGATGATGTCCAGCTTCCATATCCTTGGCTTTGCGGAAGGTCCCGGAGTGGTCTACATCGAGGGACTGACCGGTGACCTCTACGCTGAGGGCGAGGACGTCGACAGGTGTGCACGGGTGTTCAGCAACCTGCGGGCAGCCGCGCTGTCGCCTACCGCATCAACCACATTGATCAAGAAACTTCGTGACAAGGAGACGCCATGAGGGCGCTCGATAACCAGTGGCGCACCAGCACCCGCAGCGGCGGCAACGGCGCGTGCGTAGAGGCCCGGTACACGGACCACACCGCGCAGGTACGGGACTCCAAGGACCGGCAGGGACCGGCGCTAGCTTTCAACGCGGGTCAATGGGTTGACTTCGTCCAAGGGATCAAGGCCGGCAAGTTCGACGCGTGAGCAAGGGTGCCGGGTGCGGTCACTGATGGTCACCACACCCGGCTACCGCAACGTCCGTCAGCTACCTGCGCCGGCACCAGCGAAACATCTCCGCTATTGCTCTGATGATCACTGCGCGGTCTTTGGATTCAGTCCCAGGGATGGCGATATGCGCCACCAGGACTTTTCCGATTACGAGGACCCCCGCGAGGGCTACGAGCGCCCAGGGTCCGGCGGCTAACACCGGCTCAATGATCGACTGCCACACTGCCCGTCTCTCCTCACTCGGGTCGGGTCGAGTGAGGCCATGCAGGGCTCAGCTCGACCAGTACGCGACTGGTGAAGCTGAGTTCCTGCACCGACTGAGCAGAATCTCAGATCTGATTGAGTGCCTGCGAAGGCACCCGATGTTCCGCTTTGACTACATTGAAAACTGGCGAACAAGATTTAGTTAGGCAAGAGGCCGTCGGCGACTCCTACCCCAGAGCTTCCTGCTGCTTTTAAGCACTCGCAAATATACAGAAGTCAGGCCCTGTACCCCACCGCTGGTTGCAACCGGCGGCGGGACTCGGCAAGGGTATCCGACCGATGCGACGCGAGGCCAACGCGAAGGGCTCTCAGCTCACCCCAGAGACGCGAATGCGGCCCGGTGGTACGTGGTAGCCGGCCGAACCGCGTCACGGGCCTCAAGAGGCCGAACGCTCTACTTTAGGTAGTGCGGCGTGTCGTCGTAGTCGTCCTGCTGCTCTGTCCTTATCCAATTCGCTTGCCCTCCGTATAGGCGGAAGGTGCAGCCCGCTATCGGGATCCAGGTACGTGAACATCCCCAGGAGGACGGACCGCCAGGCTGACGACCTCGACGTTCACCAGGCCCTTCGCCTCTGCATCCGGATGGCCCGTTGTGGGTAGCGGTCGCTGGGGCAACGAACACATTGGAGGCGAGCTGTGACGGGTGCCGCAGCGTTCGGGACATCGGTGTGCGTGCGTCGGCTCTAGGGTCGGTGGATGGGCACCCGGGCGGGGATTCGCGGCCGCTGGCGGTCTCTGTCGCCGCTGCCGCCGCCGGGTCGGCTGCGTACCCTGTCGCTGGCCACGCTCGCCAACACCGTCGGGACCGGGCTGTGGGTGACCGGTTCGGCGCTCTACCTCACTCGCGTCGTCGGGCTGAGCCCGACGCGGGTGGGGCTGGGGCTCACGCTCGCCGGTCTGGTGGGGCTGACCGCCAGCGTGCCGCTCGGCGGGCTGGCCGACCGGCGTGATCCGCGAAGCCTCCGGGCGGTCCTACAGCTGGTGCAGGCCGCCGTCGCCGTCGCGTACCTGTTTGTCGATTCGTTCCCGGTCTTTCTGCTGGTGGCCACACTGGACGCGCTGCTGATCTCCGGCAACCTGGCGGTTCGCGCCGCGCTTGTCGCCGCGGTCGGCGGGCCGGAGGGCCGGGTGCAGGCCTTCGCCACCCTGCGCGCGGTGGCCAACCTGGGGGTGGCGCTCGGCGCGGGGCTGGCCGGGTTCGCGCTGGTGGCGGACACCGGGTGGGCGTACCGACTGCTCGTGGTCGGCAACGCCGCGACCTATCTGGTCTCGGCGGCGCTGATCATGCGACTGCCGGGGTATCCGCCGGTCCGGCGGCTCCTGCGGCCGAAACCCGGCCGGGCGTTGCGCGACGGTTGGTTCCTCGCGGTCGCCGGGGCATCGGCCGTGCTCTCCCTGCACTGGGTGGCGCTGACACTGCTGCTGCCACTGTGGGTGGTGACCCGCACCGACGCTCCGCCGGTCACGATCTCCGCCATGCTGCTTGTCAACACGCTGCTCACCGTGCTGCTCGCGGTACGACTGAGTCGGGGTGCCCGGCACGCGCTGCCGGCAGCGGCGACGATGCGCCGCGCCGGGCTGGTGCTCGCGGCCGGGATGCTGCTCTGGGCCGCGACCGGCTTCGTCTCCGGCGCGCCGGCGATCGGCCTGCTGCTGTGCGCGACAGTGATCTACACCCTCGGCGACCTGTGGCACGCCGGGGCCGGGGCGGCACTGGCCTACGACCTGGCCGACCCGGACGCCATCGGCGCCTACCAGGGGGTCGACACGCTGCTCGCCGGGCTGGCCCGCGCGGCGGGTCCGGCGTTGCTGACCTGGCTGATCCTCGGCGGCGGCCCGATCGGCTGGCTCGCCCTGGCCGGGCTCCTCGCCGGCACCGGCCTGGCCGTGCCACCGCTCACCCGGCGGGCTCTGGCAAACCGCTCCGAGCCGTCCCCGGCCAGCGATCAGCCGATCTCCTCGTCGACGTAGCACCACCGCCAGGTCTCGCCCGGCTGCACCGACCGGATCACCGGGTGGGCGGTGGACTCGAAGTGTTTCGTCGCGTGCTGGTACGGCGACGAGTCGCAGCAACCGACGTGCCCGCAGCTCAGGCAGCCCCGCAGGTGCACCCAGTCGGCGTTGCCGATGGCGACGCAGTCGGGGCACTCCTCGGTGGTGCGCGGCTCCGCCGCATCCGCCTCGACCAGGTGCTGACAGCTCACTTCTCGACCTCCCGCAGCAACGACTCTTCCAGGTCCAAGTCACGATAGGCCCGCACCAACACCTCCTCCGGGATCCGACCGGAGTCCCGGGCAGCCCGGAAGACATCCCGCTCGGCGTCGATCATCTTCTGTCGTAGCCGACCGTACGCCTGCGACGGCGTTTCCCGCTCGGCGCCACCGAGCCGTTCCCAGGCCAGGTTGTTGCGATCGTCAAGCGCGCGGCGCAACCGGTCCACCACCGCCTCGGGGGCACTGTCGGCCAGTTCGTCGAGACGGTCCTGGGCGGCCCGGCTGGCCTGTTGCTGCACCCCGGCAGCCGACAACGCGTCCTGCACCGGGTCGTCCTGGGGCAGCTTCAACCGGCGGGCGACCACCGGCAGCGTGGCGCCCTGGCCGACCAGGGTCACCACGATCACCGCGAAGGCCAGCCAGATGAACAGGGCCCGGGGGTACGGCTCGTCGCCGGCCAGGGTCAGCGGCAGGGCCAAGGCGGCGGCCAGCGTCACCACGCCCCGCATTCCGGCCCAGCCGATGACGATCGGGAACCTGGGCGACGGTGCCGAGTCCCGGCGGCGCACCCGGGGAACCAGCCGGGCCAGGTAGGTGGCCGGGAAGAGCCAGACGAAGCGGGTCAGGAGGACGGTGGCGAGCACCGCGACGGTGATCAGCGCGAGCGAGCCGGCCGGCTCGTCGAGGTCGCGCAGCACCTCCCGCAGTTGCAGGCCGACAAGCAGGAAGACCAGCCCCTCCAGCAGGAACCGGACCAGCCGCCAGAACGCGGCGGTCTGCAACCGGGACGCCGCAGAGAGCAGCTGGGACAGCTTGTGGCCGAGCGCCAGCCCGGTGACCACCACGGCGACCACGCCGGAGGAGTGCACCGCCTCGGCGGCGAACACCACAGCGAACGGAATGATCAACGACAGCGCGTTGTCCAGCAGCGGGTCGGTGATCCGCCGGTGCAGGAAGCCGAAGACCACCGCGCCGAGCGCGCCGATCAGGATGCCGCCGCCGGTGGCCCGCAGCACCTCGACTGTGACGTCGGCGGCGCCGACCGCCGAGCCGGCGGCGGCCATGGTGGCGACCCGCAGCAGCACCAGTGCGGTGGCGTCGTTGACCAGGCTCTCCCCCTCCAGGATGGTGACCACCCGACGGGGCAGCCCGACCCGGCGCGCGACAGCGGTGGCGGCCACCGCGTCCGGCGGGGCGACCACCGCGCCGAGCGCCAGGCAGATCGCGAACGGCACCTGCGGCAGCAGCAGGTGCAGCACGAACCCGACAACGAACGCGGTGAACAGCACCAGGCCGACAGCGAGCAACAGGATCGGCCGAATGTTGTTCTTGAACGCCGGCACCGAGGTTTCCAGCGCCGCGACGTACAGCAGCGGCGGCAGGATGCCGACCAGCACCAGCTCCGGGTCGAGTTCGACGTGCGGGACGCCTGGCACGAAGGAGAGCGCCAGGCCGAGCACGACCAGCACGATCGGCGCGAGCAGGCCGAGCCGGCGGGCCAGCGCAGCACCAAAGGTGGCGATCGCCAGGAAGACGACGACCGGAAACAGGCTTTCCATGGGGTACGAGCCTAGGGGTCCGCTGATCTGAGCCTCGATCAGCCGGTCGGCCGCAACTTCGGCAGCACCTCGGCGCCGAACGCGTCGATGAAAGCGCGCTGCTCCTGCCCGACGTGGTGCAGTGCGATCTGGTCGAAGCCGAGCTGCGCGTACTCCTCCAGCCAGCCGACGTGCCGGCCCAGGTCGGCCGAGACGTTCACCACCTCGGCGACCCGCTGCGCCGGCACGTCGGCGGAGACCGCGTCGAAGTGCTCGACCGTCTCCAGGTCCCAGCAGACCGGCGGGGCAAACACGTTGCTGCGCCACTGGTCGTACGCGAGCGCCTCGGCCTGCTCCTGCTCCGGCGCCCAGGAGACGTGCACCTGCAGGTGCAGCGGACCGCGCCCACCCGCGTCCCGGTACGCGTCGATCATCTCGCGCAGGTGCGCCACGGGGGCGTTCACGGTGATCAGGCCGTCCGCCCACTCGGCGCACCAGCGGGCGGTGGCCACGCTGACGGCGGCGCCGACAAGCGCCGGCGGTTCCTCGGGTCGGGTCCACAGCCGGGCCCGGTCCACCCGAACCAGGCCGTCGTGGCTGACCTCCTCGCCGGCCAGCAACGCCCGGATGACGTCCACGCACTCCCGCAGGCGCGCGGTACGGACGTCCTTGCGCGGCCACGGGTCGCCGGTGATGTGCTCGTTGCTGGCCTCGCCGGTGCCCAGCGCCGCCCAGAACCGGCCCGGGTACATCGCGCCGAGGGTGCCGATCGCCTGCGCGATGATCGCCGGGTGGTACCGCTGGCCGGGCGCGTTCACGACGCCGAACGGCATACCGGTGGCCTGTAGGGCGGCGCCCAGCCAGGACCAGGCGAAGCCGGACTCGCCCTGCCGCGCGCTCCACGGGGAGAAGTGGTCGGAGCACATGGCGGCGTCGAAGCCGGCCCGCTCGGCGTGTCTCACCGCCTCCAACAGGGCGCGGGGACCGATCTGCTCATGCGAGGCGTGAAATCCGAACAGCGTCATGGGCGCACTTCCTACCCACGCACGCCCCCGCTGATGCGTGCCGCGCCGCGACCTACTCGGCGTGCGCGCCGGCTCCGGCCGAGGCGGCGCCCGCACCCACCCAGACGGTCTTGGTGTTGCAAAACTCGCGCATGCCCAGCGCCGACAGCTCGCGCCCGTAGCCGGAGTTCTTCACACCGCCGAACGGCAACTCCGGATAGGAGGTGGTCATGCCGTTGATGAAGACGTTGCCCGCGTCCAGGTCGGTGGCGAAGCGCTCCTGCTCGGCCGGGTCCCGGGTCCAGGCGTTCGAGCCGAGCCCGAAGCTGGTGCCGTTGGCGACAGCGATCGCCTCCTCGTACGACGACACCCGGAACAGTCCGGCGACCGGGCCGAAGACCTCCTCGGACCACATCCGCATCTGCGGCGTGAGGTCGGTGACCACTGTCGGCGGGTAGAACCAGCCGTCGCCGGTTGGCAGCTCGCCACCGCAGAGCACTGTCGCCCCGTGGTCCGCCGCGTCGCGGACCTGGGCGTGCACCTGGTCGCGGCCACGCTCGCTGGCCAGCGGCCCCACGTCGGTGTTCGGGTCCATCGGGTCGCCGACCCGCAGCGCGGCCATGTTCGCGGCGAACTTCTCGGCGAAGGCGTCGAAGACGTCGGTGTGCACGATGAACCGCTTCGCGGCGATGCAGGACTGGCCGTTGTTCTGACAGCGGGCGGTGGTGGCCACCTCGGCGGCCCGGTCCACGTCGGCCGAGGGCATCACCACGAACGGGTCGCTGCCGCCGAGTTCGAGGACTGTCTTCTTCAGTTCCCGCCCGGCGATCTGGGCGATGGACCGACCGGCCGGCTCACTGCCGGTGAGCGTGGCGGCGCGGACCCGGGGGTCGCCGAGGATCGCCTCGACCGCGTCCGACCCGACAAGCACTGTGGTGAAGGCCCCCTCGGGGAAGCCGGCCCGGCGAAACACGTCCTCCAGCAGCAGCGCGGTCTGCGGCACGTTCGAGGCGTGCTTGAGCAGGCCGGTGTTACCGGCCATCAGCGCCGGCGCGGCGAAGCGCATCACCTGCCAGAGTGGGAAGTTCCACGGCATCACCGCGAGCACCACACCGATCGGCTGGTAGCGGATGAACGCCCTGGTCGCCTTCACGGCGTCGGCGTCGGCCGGCTCGTCGGCGAGGAACCCCGGCGCCCGGTCGGCGTAGAAGCGGGCCGCCGTGGCGCACTTGGTCACCTCGGCCTGCGCGGAGGCGTACGTCTTGCCCATCTCCGTTGTCATGATCCGGGCGATCTCGTCGCGCTCGGCGTCCAGCAGGTCGGCGGCGGCGTTCATCCACCGGGCGCGCTGGTCGACGCCTGTCGCCCGGAGCTGCTGGTACGCGAGGTCGGTGCGCTCGATGGCACCGTCGAGTTGCTCGGTGGACATCGCCTCGTAGGTCTTGAGCACCTGTCCGGTTGCGGGGTTGGTGGTGGCGATGTGGGGCATCTCGTCCTCCTGTCACTCGAACAGCGAGTGTCGTACGCCCGGCTCCTCGCGGTGGCGGGCGGCGCGGCGGCGCTGGATCACGACCAGGTCGATCACGGCGACCACGGCGAAGATCGCGCAGAGTACGCCGAGCCAGGCGAGGCCGGCCCAGAACGCCAGCACCGCGAAGAGCACCATGATCACCAACCCGAAGCCGGCGAGAGTGAGCCGGAGGTTGAGGGCGCTGTTCGCGTGACCCACCGTGCCACGGGCGCGCCGGGGCTGCGATCTCGTCATACCTCCCGACCTACCCCCGATCGGCCGGGTTAACCGGTACGGCGCGCTCGCACCGCCGGGTGTGCCGGTGTGCTCCGGCACATCCGACCGCGTCGTGGCCCCGCTGCCCGCAGGATGGGCGCATGTCAATGACCCTCGCCGTGCCGGTGACCGTCGCCATCGCCCGCCGTGTCGACCCGACCCGGTCCAGCGAGATGGTGGCCTGGATGCGGGCCGGCACCGCGCTGGCCGAGGCGTTCCCCGGTTTCCTCGGGGCCGGTTGGGTGCAGAGTGGCCCCGGTTCGGCGGAGTGGCACATGCTCTATCGCTTCGCCGACGCCGAGACGCTGCGCCGGTGGGAGGAGTCGCCGCAGCGGCACTGGTGGCTCAGCTCGGCCCAGGGCATCGTCGAGCACACCCGGGTCGAGCGGCGTACCGGCATCGAGGGCTGGTTCGACCCGCCGCTTGAGCACTCGGTTGATCCGGTCGAGCCGGTCGGACCGGCGTCGCCGCCAAGGTGGAAGCAGGCCGTGACCATCTGGTTGGCGTTCTTTCCGCTGAGCCTCAGCGCCACCCTGCTGACCAGTCACTTCCTCGCCGCCGTGCCGTTGGCGGCGCGGGTGCTGCTGATGACGCTCTGCCTGACCCCGCTGATGACCTACCTGGTGCTGCCCCGGATCACCCGGGCCCTGCACGGGTGGCTGCACGGCCAGCCGGCGCCGCGGCGGGATTAAAGCACCCCGCCGCTCCGGCCACCGACACTCTGCCGCATACCCGACAACAACTTCCCGGTGAGCCACGTCCTACGCATAGAGTTACCGCGCTGTCGCTCTGCGCTGCGGAACGGGGGACGTCATGCCTCGACGGTGGGTCGCCGCGCTGGCCTGTCTCGTCGCGCTCGTCGCGTTGGCCTGTGAGGGCGGCACCTCCGCGGCGCCCCGCCCCACCAGGAGCGGCCCGCCGTCGAGCGGGCCGGGCGGGATCGCCGCCCTCGGCGACTCGATAAGCACCGGTTTCGCCTCCTGCCTGGTGCTCACCTCCTGCGAGCGCAACTCCTGGTCCACCGGCGACGGCCTGCGGGTGCAGAGCCACTACCGGCGGCTGCTCGACCAGAATTCGGCGATCCGCGATCGGGCGTACAACCACGCCCGAGCCGGCGCCCGCGCGGACGCTCTCGAGGGTCAGGCCGAGGCAGCGGTACGCGACCGCCCCGACTACGTCACTGTGCTCATCGGCGCCAACGACATCTGCCGGGGCGGGGTGGACGCGATGACGCCGGTGGCGCAGTTCCGGGCCGACGTGGACCGGGGGCTGCGGGTGCTGCGGACCGGCCGGCCGAAGGCCCGGGTGCTGGTGGTGAGCATCCCCGACCTGTACCGGCTCTGGGAGGTCGGGCACGACGATCCACGGGCGGTCCGCGCGTGGCGGCGGGGCGTCTGCCCGGCCCTGCTGGCCGAGGCGACCTCGACAGCGCCCGCCGACCGGGCACGCCGGGCCGCCGTCCGAGATCGGGTCGACGCGTACAACGCCGAGTTGGTCGCGGCCTGCCGGGCGTACGGCTCACGCTGTCGCCACGACGGCGGCGCGGCGCACAAGGTCCGGTTCAGCCTGGACCTGCTCAACCCGCTGGACTGGTTCCACCCCAACGCCACCGGCCAGGGCCGGCTCGCCGAGGCGACCTGGCGACCCTCCGGGATGGCCAGTTGACAGTCCCGGACGGGCGGTCAGTGTTGGCGGGGCCCCGGGAGGGCGGTGCCGCGCGGGCCGTAGAGGGCCCGGGAGCGCAGCGCGAGATCCTTCGTGGCCGACGAGTTGGCCCAGGTGCCGAGCACGATGGCCGCTCCTGGGACGATCTTGGCGACGATCCGCTTGGCGGCCCGGACGCCGGCCATCTGGGCCAGCCGGACGCCGAGTTGCAGCATCACCCGACCGAGCGGGCGCTGGCCGCCCAGACCGAAGAGCGCGTCGGCGCGTTCCCGGCCGGCGGCCACGCCGAGCGCCAGTCGGGCGCTCTCGGCGACCTTGTGCACGCGCTGCAACACCAGCAGGTCGGTGGCCCGGTCGCTGTGCAGCGGATCGACGTCGTACGCGGCGGCGATGTGCAACACCATCCGGGCCTGGGTCCAGGCCAGCACGCCCACGTCGATCACGGCGCCGGGTAGTCCGGCCGCGCCGGAGACCGCGCCGGACAGCCGGGCCAGGTTGACGAACTTGCGGGCTGCCTGGTCGGCCAGGGCGTCGGACGATATCCCGGGCTGCTCGGCTCGGGCCCGGTCGGCCCACTGCTCGGCTTCCGGCCCGAGTCGGCGCACCGCCTCCAGGGCGAGGTGCTCCGGGGCGTACTGCGGGTCGTCGCGCATGCGGTCCCAGAGACGGGCCGGCGGACCCTCGGGGGCGTCCGCCGACCCGGCGGGCAGATCGACGGGCGGCTGGGGAGTGGGGGCGGCGGGCTGGCCGCCGGTGGGCGGGGTGTCGGTCACCGGGTCTCCCCTGGGATGGGAACGACGGACAGGGCGGCCGATGGAGCGGTCAGCGGCGGCGGTTGGAGAACCGGGCCGCCAGACCCTTGAGCTTCTGCTGGTTGCCGGGCTTGGCCATCTCGCGACGACCCCGCTCGACCATCTGCTGCCCCTTCGGCGATTTCAGGAACATGGTGATCCGCTGCATCAGTGACATGGCGTCCTCCTGTCGATGATCCCTCTGTACATGTGTACCCCGAACCCGCAACACATGTACCCGGGATGCGACAGGCTCAACCCTGACCGTCCACAGTGGGCGGAAGACTACCGCCCCGCCGGCGCGATGGCGTCGACGACCCGGGTGGCCCGCCACTCGTGCTGCTGGTAGTAGTCGGGGTACGCGGAGACCTGCACCGCCTGGGCCGCGTCGGTGAGTCGCATCCGCTCCCAGCCGGGCACCTGCTCCAGCGCGGAAAGGAACTGCCGGGTGGCGAACTCGGGATCCATCAGCCGGCCCACCGGGCCCCAGCCGCTGCTGGAGCGCTGCTGGAACAACCCGACCGAGTCGTGGTCCCAGCCGACACCCTGGTGCGGGTAGTCCTGCGACTCGGGCAGCACACCGCTGGCCACGTTGTAGAGGTTGCTCTCCTGCATGGCGGTGGCGACCGCGATCACCAGACCCCGGCGGGGCACCCCCATCTTGCGGCCGGCGCGCACGATCGCCTCGGCGTTCTCCATCTGGTCCTCGTCCAGCCCGGCGACGGGCGCCGGTTTGGTCGGGCGGGCCGGGGCGACAGTGCGGGCGGGGGCCGCGGTGTCCGGGTCACCGGGGGTCGCCGTGGCGGACGGCGCCGGGCCAGCGGCACGGTCGAGACCACGGGAGGCTGCGCCCTGCTGCTCGGCGCGCTGCGCCAGCTCCGCGCTGGCGGGTGGGCCGGATCGGGTCGCCGCGCCGGGCTTCTCGTCGCAGACCTGGGCGACGACGGTCAGGCCGAGGCAGCAGACCACCCCGGTGGCCAGCGCCAGTTGGGTCCGGCGTCGACCGGTCAGGTCCCGGACGTGCGCCCGGAGCCGACTCACGGCGGTTGTCCGTTCGGCTGAGGTGCCATCCTCCGTATCGGCAGTAGCGCTGCTCGGGGCGTACGGGTCGTCGAGGGTGCCGTCGTCACGCATCAACCGAGGCTAGGCAGGGAGAAACCCCGATCACGCACGGTGATCACGTGGTGATCGCCACAGATCGGGGTGGTACTGGCGGACGACCGGGTCGGGTCGACCCGCCCGGGGAACGTTCCTCGCGTACCGGATGAACCCGGCGCCGCACGCGGGCCGGCACGACCGGTGACAGGCCCCGACATCGGACCCTCGGGCCTGACATGATCGACAAACTGGGCCGTTGGGCCGAACCGACCCTCGGCCGAACGGCCGGCAGCAGCCGCCCGGCGGCGTAATCAGGCGAATAGTCCGGTCACGCCCATCCCCCGGGCGACGAATCGCCCGGCGCAGGAATGCGCCAGGATGGCGGGTACGTTGCCCGAACGGGTGCCCTCCGTCGCGTCGGCACCCCGCAGGCACATTTCAGGGAGGTCCGCACCGGTGCTCGACCCACACGAGCTCTACCAGCTCACCGACGATCTGCCCGACCTCGGGCAACCGGTCCTGATCCAGGCCCTCACCGGGTTCGTGGACGCCGGCAACGCCAGCCGGCTGGCGCGCGAGCAGCTGCTCACCTCGCTGGAAGGTCGACCGATCGCCACCTTCGACGTCGACCAGCTCTTCGACTACCGGTCGCGACGACCGGTGATGACCTTCGTCGAGGACCACTGGGAGAGCGTCGACGCGCCCGAGCTGGAGCTGCACCTGCTGCACGACGACGACGAAACCCCGTTCCTGCTGCTCACCGGCCCCGAGCCGGACCTGCAGTGGGAGCGGTTCGTGGCCGCCGTGGCCGGGTTGGCAGCCCGCCTGGACGTCCGGCTCACAGTGGGGCTCAACTCGATCCCGATGGCGGTGCCGCACACCCGACCGACCGGCGTGACGGCGCACGCCACCCGCCCCGAGCTGATCGCCGGATACGAGCCCTGGCTGCAACGCGTCCAGGTGCCCGGCAGCGTCGGCCACCTGCTGGAGTTCCGCCTCGGCAAGCAGGGCCGCGACGCGTTGGGCTTCGCCGCCCACGTGCCGCACTACGTGGCGCAGACCGAATACCCGGCCGCCGCCGAGGTGCTGCTCACCTCGGTGTCGCGCAGCACCGGGCTGCTGCTGCCCGGTGACGGGCTCCGCTCGGCCGCCGAGGTGGTCCGGGTGGAGATCGACCGCCAGGTCGCCCAGACCGAGGACGCCGCCGCCCTGGTCCAGGCCCTGGAGGAGCAGTACGACGCGTTCGCCCGTGGTCGGGGCGAGAAGAGCCTGCTCGCCCCGGACGCCGGGCCGCTGCCCACGGCTGACGAACTCGGCGCGGAACTGGAACGGTTCCTGGCCGAACAGACCCGTCCCGGCGACACCCCGGGCAGCTGACCCGGCGTACCCGGGGCGGATGCGGCAGGCTGGGGGCATGCGCCTGGCGACCTGGAACGTCAACTCGGTGAAGGCCCGTCTCCCCCGGCTGCTGCAGTGGTTGGCCGACACCGGGCCGGACGTCGTCTGCCTGCAGGAGACCAAGTGCCCGGACGGCGCCTTCCCGGTGACCGAGGTGGGCGCGTTGGGCTACACCGTGGCCAGCCACAGCGACGGCCGGTGGAACGGGGTCGCCATCCTGTCCCGGGTCGGGCTGGACGACGTCCGGGTCGGGTTCGCCGGTGAGCCCGGCTTTCCCGACCCGGAGGCCCGCGCCATCTCCGCCACCTGCGGCGGGGTGCGGGTCTGGTCGGTGTACGTGCCCAACGGCCGGACGCCCGACGACCCGCACTACGCGTACAAGCTGGCCTGGTTCGCGGCGCTGCGCGACGCGTTGGAGGCCGAGCTGTCCGGTGGGCTCCCGCTGGCCGTCTGCGGCGACTTCAACGTCGCCCCGACCGACGCCGACGTCTGGGACCCGGCGGTCTTCACCCACTCCACCCACGTCACCCCGGCGGAGCGGGCGGCCCTCGCGGCGCTGCGCGACCTGGGCCTCGTCGACGTGGTGCCGACCCCGATGAAGGGGCCGCACCCCTTCACCTACTGGGACTACCGGGCCGGGATGTTCCACCAGAACAAGGGCATGAGAATCGACCTGGTGTACGCGTCCGCGCCGTTCGCCCGCGCTGTCGGTGCGGCCTACGTGGACCGGGAGGCCCGCAAGGGCAAGGGCCCCTCCGACCACGCCCCGATCGTGGTGGACGCGGAGTTGGTGCCCGCGGTCGAGGGGTTCTGAGTGGCTAGGGTGGGCAGATGGCAGTCGTGAAGATCAACGCAATCGAGGTCCCGCCCGGCGCCGGCGCGGAGTTGGAGAAGCGGTTCGCCGCCCGGGCCGGCGCAGTGGAAAACTCGCCCGGCTTCCTCGGCTTCGAGCTGCTCCGACCGGTGGCCGGCGAGACCCGCTACTTCGTCTACACCAAGTGGGAGGACGAGGAGGCGTACCAGGCGTGGGCCGCCGGCCCGTCGCGGGCCGCCCACGCTGCCGCGCCCGGCGAGAAGCCCCGGCCGCCGGTCTCCAGCAGGGCCAGCCTGCTGGAGTTCGAGGTGGCGCTGCACGTCCCCCAGCCCTAGCAAGCCCTCGCCGCGCTTGATCCACTCGGGTTCATTGATGTCGGGGTGTTCGGGCGACCTGGTCACCCCGATTTCCTTGCAGGCGAGTGGATGCGCACGGTCAGGGTTTGCGGGAGGACTGGAGGGTGGCGAAGGCGATCACGTTGTCGGCGTAGCCGGTGCGACCGCCGATGAACTGGCCGCCGCAGGTGATCAGCCGCAGCCCGGCGGGGCCGTCGTGGCCGTAGATGCGCTCGGCGGGCAACTGGTCCTTCGGGAAGTGCTCCACGGTGTCGACTTTGAAGACCACCGTCGACCGGTCCGCGCGGGCCACCTCGATGAGGTCGCCCGGCTTCAGCTTGCCCAGGTCGTAGAAGACCGATGGCCCGCTCTTGGTGTCCACGTGCCCGACGATCACCGCCGGACCGGGTTCGCCGGGCGTGGGACCACGGTCGTACCAGCCGGTCTCGTTGTGCCGCTCCAGCGGCGGTACGGCGATCGAGCCGTCCCGGGCCTGCCCGACGGGCGCCACCGGCGCGGCCACCTTGATGGCGGGCACGGTGAGGCGCACCGGGCGGCTGGCCGACAACCCGACCGACTCGCTGCGGGCCGGGCGGTCCCCGCCCGCCGGGGCCCAGTCGAGCGGACCGACCGAGCGGCCCAGCCCCGCCCCGGTGGCGAAGACCCCGGCCAGCACCAGCACCACGGCCAGCGGCACCGACCAGGGGCTGCGGCCGGGCTGACGGCTACGCCGAGGGGTCACTGCGGTCGGCGGGCGAGCAGCCACACTGGGGCGATCAGGGACCAGCGGACTGTCGTCAAGCGGTAGGCGACGGGCGTCGAAGCGGTCGTCCGCCGGCAAGCGGTCATTCCGCTCGGGGCGAGAGCCGGGGGCCGGGCGAGGACCGGGCGGCGGCGACGCGGGTCGGAAGATCTCCATGGCGGCCTCAGCGACGCGCAGCGCCACGGACCGGACGTGGCCGGCGTAGCGCCACGACGGCGAGGACCAACCCGGTGACGGTCAGCGCCGCGCCGCCGGGCAGCAGCAGCTTGCCGGTCATTCCGTTCGCACTCCCGCCGAAGCCGGTGGCCGGACCGCGACTGGGCTGGGGCGGGACCTTCTTGACCACCTGGAGCATTGTCGAGGCGGTCTCACCGTCGCGGCACTCCAGCTTGACCCGGTAGTTGCCGGGGCGGGTGCGCTCGCGCACCATCGGCGCGGCGGTGAGCAGGCCATGCTGCGGCTGTACGCCGACCGCGCCGAAGGCGTCGGAGACGACAGTGGCGCCCACCGAGTTGTCCCGGCAACTGGCCCGGATCCCGACCAGATAGCCGGGCTGCACCGTGCTGGGGCTCACCTCGACGAAGATGTCCACCGCCGGCGTCGGCTGGGGCGCGCCACCCGGCGGGCCCTCGGGTTGCGGCGCGGCTGCGACGAACTGAGTCCCACGAGCCGCGGGCGCGGCAAGCGCGGGCGCGGTGAGCAGGAGGGCGGTGAGCAGGGGGCCGGTGAGCGCGGTCAGCACCGACAGGGTCACGCCGCCGCGGGTCACTGTCACGATGCCCCCTCTCGACGCCGCGCGGCTGAGTCGGGCAGCGGAGCACCCGACCTGCCGTACCAGTTGGATCCTCTCATTTCCGGTCGCACATCACATCCGATTCGCCGGCGGCGTCGCGTACGCTCGGATGGCTGTGACCGCCACCGAACATGACCCCGCCGTCCCGCCCGTGAGCCGGACGATCCGGACGTTCCATCCCCGCCGGGGTCGGATGAGCGACCGGCAGACCGATGCGCTGGGCCGGCTCTGGCCCGCCTACGGCCTGGACGTGCCGGACGGCCCCGTCGTACCCGTCGACCTGGCCGACCTGTTCGGTCGCCGGGCGCCGGTGGTGTTGGAGATCGGTTCGGGCATGGGCGACAGCACCGCCGCGATGGCTGCCGCCGACCCGGATCGAGATTATCTGGCGGTCGAGGTGCACACGCCGGGAATCGCGAACCTGCTCGACCTGGTGGACCGGCACTGCCTGAAAAACGTGCGGGTGGCCCGCGGCGACGCGTTGTCCCTGGTCAACGGCCTGCCTACGGATGTGTTGGACGCCGTGCACGTCTTCTTTCCGGACCCGTGGCCGAAGGTCCGCCACCACAAGCGGCGGATCATCCAGCCGGCGCACGTGGCGCTGCTGCGGTCCCGGCTGCGGCCCGGCGGCACGCTGCACTGCGCGACCGACTGGGCCGAGTACGCCGAGGCGATGCGGGAGACCCTGGAGGCGGACCCGGAGTTGGTGGACGCGTACGGCGGCTTCGCGCCGCGTCCGGCGCACCGGCCGGTGACGAAGTTCGAGCGGCGGGCGATCACGGCCGGCCGGCCGGTCGCCGACCTGCTCTACCGCCGACGGTGACGCGCTGGCCCGGCCCGCCGACCCGGACCCGCCTCCCCGGACGGGGGTCCGCTGGACGCCGGGTTGGCATAGCGGGGCATGATCCAGGCACCATGGACGGGATATGACGCTCACCGCCGCGCTGCCGACAAGCGCCGACCCCGACACCCTCTTCGACGCGTTCGCCGGCTGGGCGAAGGAGCGCGGTCTCGACCTCTACCCCCATCAGGAGGAGGCGGTCATCGAGATCGTCTCCGGCGCCAACCTGATCATGAACACGCCCACCGGCTCGGGTAAGAGCCTGGTGGCGATCGCCGCACACTTCGCGGCCCTCGCCGACAGCCGGACGACGTTCTACACCGCGCCGATCAAGGCGTTGGTGTCGGAGAAGTTCTTCGCCCTCTGCGAGGTCTTCGGCGCCGAGAACGTCGGCATGCTCACCGGCGACGCCAGCGTCAACGCCGATGCCCCGATCATCTGCTGCACAGCGGAGATCCTGGCCAACCTGGCGCTGCGCGAGGGCACGAAGGCCGACGTCGGCCAGGTGGTCATGGACGAGTTCCACTTCTACGCCGAGCCCGACCGGGGTTGGGCCTGGCAGGTGCCGATCATCGAGCTGCCGCAGGCCCAGTTCATCCTGATGTCCGCCACCCTCGGGGACACCACCCGGTTCGTCGACGACCTGACCCGGCGTACCGGACGACCGACCGCCGTCGTGCGCACGGCGGAGCGGCCGGTCCCGCTGATCTTCTCCTACGCCATGACGCCGCTGCACGAGACGCTTGAGGAACTGCTGGAAACCAAGCAGGCCCCGGTGTACGTGGTGCACTTCACCCAGGCCGCCGCGCTGGAACGCGCCCAGGCGCTGATGAGCGTCAACGTCTGCTCCCGGGCCGAGAAGGACATGATCGCCGAGGCGATCGGTGGTTTCCGGTTCACCTCCGGCTTCGGCAAGACGTTGACCCGGCTGGTCCGGCACGGCATCGGCGTGCACCACGCCGGCATGCTGCCCAAGTACCGCCGCCTGGTGGAGACCCTCGCCCAGGCCGGCCTGCTCAAGGTCATCTGCGGCACCGACACCCTCGGCGTCGGCATCAACGTGCCGATCCGGACGGTGCTGTTCACCGGCCTGTCCAAGTACGACGGCGTCCGCACCCGGCTGCTCAAGAACCGGGAGTTCCACCAGATCGCCGGGCGGGCCGGTCGGGCCGGTTACGACACCATCGGCCGGGTCGTGGTGCAGGCACCCGAGCACGTCATCGACAATGAGAAGGCCCTCGCGAAGGCCGGCGACGACCCGAAGAAGCGGCGCAAGGTGGTCCGCAAGAAGCCACCGGAGGGCTCGATCGGGTGGGGCCAGCCCACCTTCGACCGGCTGGTCGACGCCGAGCCGGAGCCGCTGACCTCCAGCTTCCAGGTCAGTCACTCGATGCTGCTCAACGTCATCGGCCGACCCGGGGACGCGTTCACCGCGATGCGGCACCTGCTCACCGACAACCACGAGGAGCCCGCCGCCCAGCGCCGGCACATCCGCCGGGCGATCGCCATCTACCGGGCGTTGCGCGCCGGTGGGGTCGTCGAGGAGCTGCCCGAGCCGGACGAGACCGGCCGGCGAATCCGGCTCACCGTCGACCTCCAGCTCGACTTCGCGCTCAACCAGCCGCTTTCCCCCCTCGCGCTGGCCACCATCGAGCTGCTCGACGCCGAGTCCCCGTCGTACGCGCTCGACGTGCTGAGCGTGATCGAGTCGATCCTCGACGATCCCCGGCAGATCCTGTCCGCGCAGCAGTTCAAGGCGCGCGGCGAGGCGGTCGCCGCGATGAAGGCCGAAGGCATCGAGTACGAGGCCCGCCTCGAACTGCTCGACGAGGTGACCCACCCGAAGCCCCTCGCGGAGCTGCTGGAAGCCGCGTACGAGATGTACCGGCAGGGCCACCCCTGGGTCGCCGACCACCAACTCTCCCCCAAGGCCATCGTCCGCGACATGTTCGAGCGGGCCATGACCTTCACCGAGTACGTGGCGTTCTACGGGCTGACCCGCTCGGAGGGCCTCGTCCTGCGCTACCTGGCCGACGCGTACAAGACGCTGCGCCAGACCGTGCCCGAGGACGCCAAGACCGAGGAGCTGATCGACCTCATCGAGTGGTTGGGTGAGCTGGTCCGCCAGGTCGACTCCAGCCTGATCGACGAGTGGGAGCGGCTGCGCAACCCGTCGGACGTGGCCGAGGTGGCCCAGGCACACGCCGCCCTGACCGACCGGCCACCCGCGGTGACCCGCAACGCGCGGGCGTTCCGGGTGCTGGTGCGCAACGCGCTGTTCCGCCGGGTGGAGCTGGCCGCGCTGCGCCGCTGGGACCTGCTCGCCGAGTTGGACGCCGGCGACGGCTGGGACTACGACGCGTGGGCCGAGGCGTTGGCGCCGTACTTCGAGGCGTACGACTCGATCGGTGTCGGTCCGAACGCCCGCGGGCCGGCGCTGCTGATGATCGAGCAGGGCCGGGAGCGGTGGACCGTGCGGCAGATCTTCGACGACCCGGACGGCGACAACGACTGGGGCATCAGCGCGGAAATCGACCTGGTCGCCTCGGACGAGGTCGGCGCGGCGGTCGTCCGGATCACCGACGTCGGCCAACTCTGAGGTGCCTGCCCCCGACGGACCGTCGGGGGCGCACCGGCCCGGGGCGGAAGAGCGGGTGATCGCGCCGAGATCCGGCGTGGATCAATGACGCTCGGCCAGCTCGCGGAGATCGGTGACCAGTTCGTCGATCCATTGCCGGGACACCGGGACCGCGTGAACGCCGGTCTCCACGACCCAGCGCAACGCGTTCATGGTCCAGCACAGGCCGCCGGTCACCAACTGGTCGGCCACCGTCACCAGGTCGGTGCCGGCGTCGTGCGCGAAGATCTCCGCCAAGGCGTCCATCCGGACGCCCTCGATCCGGCCCTGTTTGCGGCCCTCGCGCAGCAGGAGGTAGAGGTCGCCGAGATGCGGGTGCACGTAGGCGTCCGACCAGTCGATGGCGACGATCCCGCCACCGGGGATGTGCAGCAGGTTCTTGGCCTGGAAGTCTCCGTGCACGATGGTCGCGGGCTCGCTGGAGAGCTGCTCCAGGCGGCGGGTCATCGCCCGGATCGGATCGTCGAGTGCGCCGGCCAGATCGGGGCGTAGGGCCACCATGGCCGTGGCGGCCCGTGCCGCCGACGCCACGAGATCGGCGGTGGACCGACGCAGACCGACGGCCAACGCCGGGTCGGCGGCGAGGCGCAGCGCCGACTCGGCACGCATCCGAGCCAGGACGCGGACGGCCTGCTCGTATCCTTCGGCGGTCGGTCGATCTTCGAGGTTGTCACCGCCGAGGTCCTCCAGAACGATCACCCCCGAGCCGTCCTCGGCGAGCACCCGCGGTGCGGCAATCCCGAGGGGGACGACCAACTCCTGATAGCGCCGCGCTTCGCCGGCCAGCTCGCCGATGCCCCGCTTGGCGATCACCGATTTCCGGGTGACACCGTCCAGGCGGATCCGCCAGACTTCCGACAGCGCCCAGCCGCGTAGGAGATCACCGCCGACGATCGTGCCGTCGAGCTCGGGAAGCCAGCCGGGCAACGTGGTCTCGATCACCACGGCATTCTGCCCCGGGAGTTCCGTCATGCGCCTGTTGATTCTCGGCGGCACCACGTACCTGGGCCGCCACCTCGCCGAGCACGCCCTGCGAGCGGGGCACGAGGTCACGTTGTTCAACCGCGGGCGTACCGGAAAAGAATTGTTTCCCGGGGTGCCGCGCCTGATCGGCGACCGGACCGCGGACGGCGACCCGGCCGGCCTGACCGCGCTCGGCACCGGCACCTGGGACACGGTCTTCGACTTCAGCGGCTTCCACCCGCGCCAGGTCACCGCCACCGCCGGGTTGCTGGCGCCGCGCATCGGGCGGTACGTCTTCATGTCCTCGATCGCGGTCTATCCCCCCTCGGCCGAGGCGGGCCGGACGGAGGATTCCCCACTGCTGCGGGCGGAGCCCGACGACGGCGAGTACGGCAACCTGAAGGTCGCCTGCGAGGAGGCGGCCGAGGCGGCCATGCCCGGCCGGGCGACGTCGGTTCGCGCCGGATTGATCAGCGGTCCCGGTGACCCGTTCGGCGCGTTCACCAGCTGGGCCCTCGGCATGGCCGGCGCCAAGGTGGTTCCCTGCGCGGCTCGGGCCTCGCAGCCGGTGCAGGTGACCGACGTCCGTGACCTTGCCGCATTTCTGCTGCGGGTCGGGCCCGGCCCGTTCAACGTGGTGCCGCCGCCGATCACCTTCGCCCAGATGCTCGAAACCTGTCGCCGGGCCGGTGGCGGAACGGCGACCGTCACCTGGACGCGGGACGAGAACGTCGACGACCTCGGCGGATTCATCGTGCAGCCCCGGGACGGTAGCGCAGACGGCGCGTTCCAGCTCTCCGGCGAGCGCGCGCGGCTGGCGGGTTACCGCCCCCGGCCCTTCGCGGAGACGGCTCGGGACACGATCGAGTGGGCGCTGCGAACGACGGCGACCTTCACCAACCCGCACTGACGCGCATCGGCCTCAGGCACTCGCGGGGCGGCCCGGACACTCACCGGATCGGCCCGGACGCGGCCCCTCCGCACCCCCGACTTTCACTGGGCAATGTCAGACCTGTCGATTAGAATGTATGTACTAATAAAGATCCTGACCTGGGAGGACGCCCGTGACCGCGCCCACCTCCACGCCCCTCACCCCCTACGCCACACTGCTCGGTTTCACCCGCTACGTCGACCGCACCGGCCCCACCAAGGCGACCTTCGTGGGCGGGCTGCGCAAGCAGCGCGCCAGTCGGTCCGGCTTCAACCCGCACGGCCAGTTCGTCAAGGCACTCAAGGCCGACATCGCCTTCCACACCGGTGGCACCCACCTGACCGGGGTGGTCGACGTGGTCAAGCCACGCTGGCGCCCGCTCTACCAGGCGCTCGTCCCCGGGGCCACGGCCTGGCTGCACTCCCTCGGCGAGCCGGCCACCGTCGACCTCGCCCAGACCCGCGACGCCCTGGCCATGCTGGGTGACCTGCCCGTCAAGATCAACCCCCACTTCGGGGTACGCCACGCCGACGGCCGCGTCGAAGCGGTCCGCCTGCACTTCGACGAGGCCCCACCGAGTGCGGAGTCGGTGCTCGCCACCCTGCACCTGATGGCCCGACACATGGACGCGGTGCTCCCGCACGCCGAGCCGGTCCTGGTCGACGTCCGCCGTGGCCAGGCCCACCGCATGCCCACCGACGCCAAGCCCGACCAGATCGAACGCTGGCTGTCCGGCGAAGCCGCCGCCTTCCGCGCCATCTGGTCCACCGCCGCCTAATCCCACCCACCCCCGACGCCCCCCACACAAGCCAAGATCCGCGCAACTTCGGGGATGCTGCTGTCTCGCGTCGCGAGGAGGCAGCAGGAACAGTGAAGTTGCGCGGATCTTGGCGTTGAGGCCCTGTTACGGGGTTATCCACAGGGGCTGCAGACGAACACCTTCGCCGGCCAAGGTGTTTCTCATGCCTGTTTCCCCACGACGGCCGGCGAGTTTGCAGGGACGCGTGTTTCGCGGCTCCCGTGTCGTTGCCAAAGGCCTGCTCACCCGAACGGAGCTGCGCAGCACAGCATGGCGCCCGCTGTTCCGGGATGTCTACGCCGATGCTCGGCTCGCGGTCACCCACCGCACGCGTTGTGCCGCCGCGGCGCGCTGGGTGCTGCCTCCGGGCGTAGCGATCGCCGGTCGCAGTGCCGCAGCGCTCTACGGCGCGGCGTCGGTCGCCGACCACGAGCCCATCGACGTGCTCGTGCCCGCCGGCCAGCGGTTCGGTCCGATCTCGGGTCTCGTTGTGCACACCGGTGCGATCGCCGCGACCGACGTGTCGGTACGTCAGGGCATCCCGCTGACCACGCCGACGCGCACATGTTGGGACCTGGCCCAGTGGTTGCCGACGGAGGACGCCGTCGCCATCGTGGATTGCCTCGCCAGCCAACGACTGGTGGTGCTCCCCCGACTGCGCGCGGACTCCCGAGCATGGATCGGCAACCGGGGTTGGAAACGGATGGTGCGGGTGGCCGAGCTGGCCGACGCGGGCGCGGAGTCGCTCCCGGAGTCCCGGCTCCGCGTGCGGATAGTGCTCGCCGGGGTGCCGGAGCCCGTGACGCAGTTCGTGGTCGAGCGGGACGGAAGGTTCGTGGCGCGCCTCGATCTGGCGTGGCCGCACCTCAAGGTCGCCGTCGAGTACGACGGGTTGTGGCACGACGATCCCGAGCAGTTCCACCGAGACCGACGCCGCCTCAACCGACTGCTCGGTGAGGACTGGATCGTTCTGCACGTCACAGCGAAACGGTTCCGCGAGGACTTCGACGGCTTCCTCGCCGAACTCCGCCAAGCCCTCCGGTCCCGCTCCCGCTGACTCCGCCGCAAACCCAAACCCAAACCCAGACGCAGACCCAGACGCCCCAAGATCCGCGCAACATCAGGGATCCTGCTGCCTCACGAGCTGGTGAGGCAGCACTTTCACCGAACTTGCGCGGATCTTGAGGGCGGGGGCGCGGCGCGGCGCGCGGGCGCGGCGGGGGGCTTGTCAGGCGGCGGGGAGGTACTTGGTGAGATCGTCGAGGATCTTGTTGGCGGCGCCGACGCCGATGCCGGTCATCCAGACCTCGTCGGAGACGGAGTACGTCTTGCCGGCCTGGACGGCGCTGAGGCCCTTCCAGAGGGTCCCGCCGGCCACCTTGGCCTGCTCGGCGGCGGCCTTGTCGCCGTACGCGGTCACGAAGATGACGTCACCGTCGACCTCGTTGACCCGCTCGGGGCTGACCAGGTCGAAGCGCTTGTCCTCCTTGTTGGCGAGCATCTGCCGCTCGGGGCGGCCCAGCCCGGTGTCGCCGAGGACGATGCCGGAGAAGGAGTCCGGGCCGTACACCCGGATGTTGCCCGGCAGGAACCGCACGATCGACACCTTGCGGGCGGCGGCGTCGCCGAGCGTCGCGCCGAAGTCCTTGGCCCGCTTCTCGTATGCGCCGAGCAGGTTCTTGGCCTGCTGCTCGCGCCCGAGTGCCCTGCCGTCGAGGAGGAAGTTGTCCTTCCAGGTGATGCCCACCTTGTCGGTGAACACTGTCGGCGCGATGGCGGACAGTTCGTCGTAGAACTTCTCCTGGCGGAACTTGCTGCCGAGGATGAGGTCCGGCTTGAGCGCGTTGATCGCCTCCAGGTCGGGCTCGGTGAGGACCCCGACCTCCTTGATGCCGGCGAGCTTGTCCGCGCCGAAGTACGTCGGCCAGCTCCTGGCCTCACCGGCGGTGGCGGCGCCGACCGGCGTGACGCCCAGCGAGAGCGCCGTGTCGATCTTGTCGGTGTCGAGCACGACGACACGCTTGGGCTCGGCCGGGACCTTGGTGGTGCCCATGGCGTGGGTGATCTCCCGGGTCTCCCCGGTGGTGGAGCCGGCGACCGGGTCGCTCTCACCGCAGGCGGTGAGACCGATGCCGAGGGCGGCGGCCGCGGCGAGAGCGGCGACGAGACGACGCATCAGAGTCCTTTCGAGGGGTACGAGCCGGCGAGCGGGGTGGCCGCGTCGCCGGTGGTGACGGGTCAGGCGTCCGGTACTGACGCTTTCGAGGAATGGAGGTCGTCCGCGGCGGCGGGCGCGGTGGGCGGCCCGGAGTGGGACGCCCGGCGCGGACCGGCGACCGGGTTGCCCGCACCGCGAGACGCGCCGGCCGGAGCGGGCGCGTCGGTGGACGGCCGGACCGGGATGGAGTTACCTCCCGTGTACGCGGGCACCACCAGCGGCGCGCCGGTCACCGGGCAGGGCACGACCACGCAGGCCAGCCCGAAGACGTCGCGGACCAGGTCGGCGGTGAGGATCTCCCGGGGCGGTCCGGCGGCCACCACGGCACCGTCGCGCATCGCGACCAGGTGGTCGGCGTACCGGGCAGCCTGGTTCAGGTCGTGCAGCACGGCGACCACGGTGCGGCCCCGCTCGACGCGCAGCCGGTGCAGGAGGTCCAGCACCTCCACCTGGTGGGCCAGGTCGAGGAAGGTGGTCGGCTCGTCCAGCAGCAGGGCGTCGGTGTCCTGGGCGAGCGTCATGGCGATCCACACCCGCTGCCGCTGACCACCGGAGAGGCTGTCCACCGGCCGGTCCGCCAGGTCGGTCACGTCGGCCAGGGCCATCGCCTCATCCACCGCAGCGCCGTCCTCCGACGACCACTGCCGCCACCAGCGCTGGTAGGGCTGCCGGCCGCGGCCGACCAGGTCTGCCACGGTGACGCCCTCGGGCACCAGCGGGCTCTGCGGCAGGACGCCGAGCCGGCGGGCGACCTCCCGGGTGGGCAGCTCGCGGATCGCGGTGCCGTCCAACAGCACAGTGCCCCGACGCGGGCTGAGCAACCGGGCCATCGTGCGCAGCAGTGTGGACTTGCCACACGCGTTCGGCCCGACGATCACGGTGAACGCGTCGCTGGGCAGGTCCAGGTCGAGGCCGTCGAGCACGGTCCGCTCGTCGTAGCCGGCGACCAGGTCGCGGGTGGAGAGCATCACACGACTCCTTGGGGGCGTCACGACGACCGCCGCCGTCCGCGCAGCAGCAGGAAGATCAGGTACGGGCCACCGATCGCCGCGGTCAGCACCCCGGCGGGCAGTTGTGTGGGCGCGAACAGCCGCCGGCCGGCCAGGTCCGCCAGCACCAGCAGCAACGCGCCGAGCAGCGCCGCGCAGACCAGCGGTGGCCGTTCGGCGCGTACCAGGCGGCGGGCCACCTGCGGGGCGACAAGCGCGACGAAGTCGACGGCGCCGACCTGGGCGGTGACCATCGCGGCGACGAGCACGCCGGTGCCGGCCAGGCCGATCCGGCGGGCCACCGGGCGCAGCCCGACGCCCCGGGCGGTGTCGTCGTCCAGGGCGGTGCTGTTCAGCGCCCAACCGGCCCAGGCCAGCACCGGCAGGAGCACCAGCAGGGTGCCGGCGATCCAGGCGGCCTCGGTCCAGCCCTTGCCGGCGAGGGTGCCGATCAGCCAGATCTGCGCGCGCAGCCCGTCGATCGGGTCGGCCGTGAGCATGACCACCTCGGTCAGTGCCCGGAAGGCGAACGCCACCGCCACGCCAGCGAGGACGAACCGCTGCGCGGCCAGCCCGTGCCGAGCACCGAGGGCGAACAGCAGCACCGCCGCGAGCAGCCCGCCGACCAGCGCGGTGGGCGCCACCAGCACCGCGGCCATTCCGCTGGTCAGGGCCACGGTGGCGGCGAGGCCCGCGCCCTGGGTGATGCCGATGACGTCCGGGCTGGCGAGCGGGTTGCGGGCCACGCTCTGGATCAGGGTGCCGGCCACGCCGAACGCCGCGCCGGCCACCGCCGCCAGCACGACCCGGGGCAGCCGAAGATCAAAGACAACCAGGTCGTACGGGGTGTCGGCGCCGGAGAGGGCGCGCAACACGTCGGCCGGGGCGACGTACGGGGTGCCCAGCGAGAGGCTCAGCACGACGGCCGACAGGAGCAGCACGGTCAGCACGGCGGCCACCAGCACCGCGCGGCGGCGGATCAGGAGGCTGACCGGGCCGATCCGCAGCAGCGAGCGGCCGGCCAGCCGGGCATCGCCGGCACCGGTCGAGGCGGCGGTCGCGGCGACCGACACGCCAGCCGGACCGGCGGGGCCAACCGCGCCGGACAGGCCGGACGGGTTGGTCACGCCAGCCGGGTCGGCGGGGCCAACCGCGCCGGACAGGCCGGACGGGTTGGTCACGCCAGCCGGGTCGGAGGGTCGCGCTGTGGTCACGCGGTCACCACCCGGGCGCGGCGGACCAGGACGGCCAGCAGCGGCGCTCCGATCAGCGCGGTGACGATCCCGGCCGGTATCTCGCCGGGTGGGGCGACGAGCCGGCCGACGACGTCGGCGCCGAGCAGCAGCGCCGGGCCGAGCAGGGCGGAGACGGCGAGAGTCCAGCGGTGGTCCGCGCCGACCAGGGCACGCGCCAGGTGCGGCACGGCCAGCCCGACGAAGGCGATCGGTCCGGCCGCCGCCACCGCCGCGCCGGTCAGCAGCACCGCGGCGAGGCCACCGCCGAGTCGGACCAGGCCGATGCGGTGGCCGAGGCCGCGGGCCACGTCGTCGCCGAGGGCCAACGCGTCCAGGCCCCGGGCCACCAGGGCGGCGAGGACCAGACCGGCGAGGACGAACGGCAGCACCTGCGCGGTGACCGTCAGGTCGCGGCCGGCCAGCCCGCCGACCACCCAGAACCGGTACTCCTCGAAGGTGCGGGCGTCGATGCTGAGCAGCGCGTACACGCCGGAGGCCAGGCTGGCGTCGAGTGCCGCGCCGACCAGCGCGAGGGTGACCGGGCTGGCGCCCTCCTGGGCCCGGGTGGCGATGGCGAACACCAGCAGCCCGGCGATCAGCGCGCCGGCGATGCCGAACCAGACGTACCCGGCGAGGGTGCCGACGCCGAAGACGGAGATGGCGAGCACCACACCGAAGGACGCGCCCGCGCTGATGCCGAGGATGCGCGGCTCGGCGAGGGGGTTGCGGGTGAGCGCCTGGAACAGCACACCGGCCACGGCGAGCGCGAGACCGACGGCGAGGCCGAGCGCGGTACGGGGCGTGCGCAGCTCGCGCACGATGGTGCTGGCCTCGCCGCCGTCGGGTGCGACGAGAGCGTGCCAGACCTGGTCGACGCCGAGGTGCCGGCTGCCGAGCGCGAAGCTGGCCAGCACGGCGAGCAGCAACACCAGGGCGGCCCCGACGGTGACGGCCACCCGCCGGCGGGTGCGGGTGCCGGACCGGCTGCGGACCTGGGTCGGCCGGCTGGCGAGCGCGGTCACGAATCTCCCTGCACGATCGGGCTTAGGTTCGCCTAACCTTAGCCGACCTGCGAAAAGTGACCTAACCGGCGTCGGTCGATGCCGTCGAGGGCACCTCCGGCCCGTCCAGCGGTGAGACCGAGCCGGCCAACGCGCCACCGTCCCCGGTCGCCGCACCACCGCGCGGCAGCACGTTCAGCGGTCGCATCATCTCCCTGTCCTCGTGCTCCAGCAGGTGACAGTGCCAGGCGTAGCGACCGGGCAGGTCGAAGCGCGCCTTGATCCGGGTCACCTCCCACGGGTACGCGAGCACCGTGTCCATCCGGCCGCGCTCCCCCGGGTCCGGCCGCAGCTGGCCCGAGTGCCCGCGCCCGAGCAGCTCGAACTGGACCTGGTGCAGGTGGACCGGGTGCACGTGCCGGGTGAAGTTGCGCACCTCCCACTCTTCGGTGTCGCCGAGGGTGGGTTGCTCGGTCACCGGGTCGCTCCAGCGCAGCGGCAGACCCCGGCCACGCTCGTCGAGGACGCCGAGCAGCATGATCATCGAGCCGCCGGACATCCGCTCGTTGAGCGACAGCCGGCGTACCCGCTGGGCCGTTCCGAGCCGCGGCTGCGACGGCAGCCGCAGCTGCTCCGGTGGGACGCTCGGGTCGACGCCGGCCGCGTCGGTGACCACGAAACGCAGCACCTGCCCGGTGGTGTGCGGGTCGGCCGGCGCGAAGTCCACACCCGGCCGGCCGCCGTCGTACATCCCGTCGGGTCCCTCGTTGACGAGGTACAGCTCGGTGCCGGCCGGCACGTCGGTGAAGTCGACGATCACGTCGACCCGCTGGGCGGGGCCGAGCGCCACCCGCTCGTGCGGCACCGGCTCGGGCAGGAAACCGCCGTCGCTGCCGATCTGCCAGACCGGAAGCACCGGGCGGGCCGGCCGCGCTGTGGCGTTGGCGACCACGCTGAGCAGCAGGAAGCGGCTGTTGCAGCCGTTGAGCAACCGGAACCGGTAACGCCGACGCCGCACGGTGAGCGTGGGCCAGGTACGACCGTTGACCACCATGGTGGAGGCGGAGAACCCGGGCACCCAGGTCGGCGGCCCGTCGCCGCCACCGGAGTACCGCCGCGGGTAGCGCAGCTCGCCGTCGGCGGTGAAACTGCGGTCCTGGATCAGCAGCGGAATGTCGTGGTAGCGGGCGTCGGTCGGATCGTCGCGGGCCGGCGCCGGGCCGGGCAGCACCCCGTCCGGCAGGTCGTCACCGCCGCCGAGCAGGTAGAACCCGGCCGGCCCGGCGTAGATGTTCTCCCGGGTCAGCCCGAGGGTGTGGTCGTGGTACCAGAGGGTGCAGGGCCGCTGGTCGTTGGCGTACTCGAAGGTGGCCGAACCCGGCGCCCAGCGCCGGCCGCAGTGTTCGGCGAAGCGGGACCGGAACTCGCGGTACGCGCTGCCGGCCACGGCGAAGTCGGGCGGCAGGTCGCGAGCCACCGGCAGGTACCACGCCTCGGAGTGCCCATCGCTCTCCTGGGCGCTGTGCGCGCCGTGCAGATGCACCACCTGGGGAACCGGCCCGCGATACCCCTGCGGGCTGCCGTCCCACTGCCCGTGGTGGTCCCGATGCTCAATGCCGCCGGCCGGGTTGGCCCAGTGCAGGGTGGGGTCCACCGGCAACAGGTGCGGCAGGTAGTCGCCCCGGTCGTCGACGAGCTGGTTCAACCAGGTCACCCGAACCGGTCGCCCCACCCGCGCCACGATGGTGGGCGCCGGGTACCCGAAGCTGCCGGGGTGGGCGGTGGAGCCGTAACCCCACACGGTGGTGCGCGGCCACGACGGCGGCAGGATCTGCTGGCGGAACTGTCGCACCGCGATCTCGTACGTGTCCCGTTCCGGATCCGTCGTCACCGCCGGCATGGCCGGCGGGATCCGCAGCGGCGTGACGTACTTCGGAATGTCGCCGGCGTCCAGCGGTGCCGCCGCCGCGGCGGCGAGCGCCCGGCCCGACGCCGTCCAGCCTGCCGGGACCAGAACCGCAGCGCTGCCGGCGGCACCCGCCGCGAGCAGCCGTCGTCTGGTGACCATGCCGCACCTCCCAGTTGTTTCCGAGTCCCAATAGAAGAATGAGTTTCGCGGACGGGAACAAGGAGGGCAGAAGGCGGATCACACCCATAAGAGGGACATACCGCTGCAGTCGCGCCCTAGGGTGTGGGTATGCGATTCGACCAGCACACGGTCGTCCTGCTGGTCCGAGCCGCGGACCCGCCGGAGCTGCCGCAGGACGCGATCGACAGGTTGCGGGACACGCACCTGGCCCACCAGGCGGGGCTCGTCGAGCAGGGGCTGGTGCTCGCGACCGGGCCGTTCCTGCACCCCGACGACGACCTGCTGCGGGGCTTCGTCGTGCTCTCCATCGCCCCGGACGAGGCGCGCGCGCTCTACGCCAACGACCCGGCGGTGCGGGCCGGACGCCTGGTCGCGCAGGTGACGAGCTGGCTGGTCCCGGAGGGCAACGTGCGGTTCGAGGGCGTGCCGGTTCCCCGGTCGATGCTGGAGGCGGCGGCGGGCGACTGACTCAGCCGGACAGCGAACCGATCTCGACCACCCGCAACGCGTCCACCTCGCCGATGATCACGCGCAGCGCCGGAAAGTGGTCGGCCAGCACCTGCCGGCAGTCGCCGCACGGCGCGCTGACGTCGCGACCCCGGTCGGCGACCGTGACGATCGTCTCCAACTCGGTGACGCCCTGCGTGGCGGCCGTGCCGACCACCACCAGCTCGGCGCAGGTTCCGCCGGTGGCGTGCTGGACGTTCACGCCCGTGAAGACCCGCCCGTCGGCGGTCCGGGCGGCCGACGCGACAGTGTGGCGCTGGCTGCGGCACCGCAGTTTGGCAACCGCGGTGGCGGCCTGCACCAGCGCCCGATCGGTGTCCCGCATCGTCATTCCGGCCCCCGCACTCGACGTCGGCCGCCCACTCTAGGTCCCGGACCCGGCCGTCGACGGATCGGCCGCGCGATAACCCGCGGGCGGTACGCCGTCGGGCTGCCTATCCTTGGGCACGACATGCAGAATCCAACCGCCTCCGTCGCGACCGACCCGGTTCGCGAGCTGCACCGCCGCCTGACCCCTCTGATGTTCCGCGACCAGCGCCGGCTCCAGCGGCGGCTCGACGGTGCCCGCAAGCTGCGCGACCCGCAGCGCCGGGAGGCGGCGCTGGCCGAGATCACCGCCGACCTGGTCCGGGCCGAGCAGCGACTCGCCACCCGCCGAGCGGCGGTGCCGGTGATCACGTACCCGGCGGGGTTGCCGGTCAGCGAGCGCAAGGACGACATCGCCGCCGCCATCCGCGATCACCAGGTGGTGATCGTGGCCGGCGAGACCGGCTCCGGCAAGACCACCCAGATCCCCAAGATCTGCCTGGAGCTGGGGCGCGGGGTGCACGGGCTGATCGGGCACACGCAGCCCCGGCGGTTGGCCGCCCGCACGGTGGCCGACCGGATCGCCGACGAGCTGGGCACCGAGTTGGGTGACGTGGTCGGCTACAAGGTGCGCTTCACCGACCAGGTCAGCGAGCGCAGCCTGGTCAAGCTGATGACCGACGGCATCCTGCTTGCCGAGTTGCAGACCGACCGGATGCTGCGCCAGTACGACACGTTGATCATCGACGAGGCGCACGAGCGCAGCCTCAACATCGACTTCATCCTCGGGTACCTGCGGGAGCTGCTGCCCCGGCGGCCCGACCTCAAGGTGATCATCACCTCGGCGACCATCGAGACCGACCGGTTCGCCCGGCACTTCGCCGGGCCGCCCACTGCCGACGAGCCCGACGGCGTGCCCGCGCCGGTGGTCGAGGTCTCCGGCCGCACCTACCCGGTGGAGGTGCGCTACCGGCCGCTGCTCGAACTCGCCGAGGGCGAGGAGGACGGCGAGGGCGACGAGGAGAACGTCCGCGACCAGATCCAGGCGATCGGCGACGCCGTCGAGGAACTGGCCGCCGAAGGTCCTGGCGACGTCCTGGTCTTCCTCAGCGGCGAACGGGAGATCCGGGACACCGCGGACGCGCTCGCCAAACTGGTGCAGACCAAGCGCTCCCTGCTCGGCACCGAGATCCTGCCGCTGTACGCGCGGCTCTCCAGCGCCGAGCAGCACCGGGTCTTCGCCGCGCACACCTCGCGCCGGGTGGTGCTCGCCACCAACGTGGCGGAGACCTCGCTGACCGTGCCCGGCATCAAGTACGTGGTGGACCCGGGCACCGCCCGCATCTCCCGCTACTCCAGCCGGCTGAAGGTGCAGCGGCTGCCGATCGAGCCGGTCTCCCAGGCGTCGGCCAACCAGCGCAAGGGCCGCTGTGGGCGTACCTCGGACGGTATCTGCATCCGCCTCTACGACGAGCAGGACTTCGGATCCCGGCCCGAGTTCACCGACCCGGAGATCCTGCGCACCAACCTGGCGTCGGTCATCCTCCAGATGACCGCGATCGGGCTCGGCGACCTGGCCGCGTTCCCGTTCATCGACCCACCGGACAAGCGCAACATCACCGACGGCGTCAACCTGCTGCACGAGCTGGGCGCGTTGGACCCGACCGAGGCCGACCCGGCGAAGCGGCTCACCGCGCTGGGCCGTCGCCTGGCCCAGTTGCCGGTCGACCCGCGGCTGGCCCGGATGGTCGTCGAGGGCGAACGCAACGGCTGCGCCACCGAGGTGTTGGTGATCGCCGCCGCGCTCTCCATCCAGGACCCGCGCGAGCGGCCGGCGGAGAAGCAGGCCCAGGCCGACCAGGCGCACGCCCGGTTCGCCGACAAGGAGTCGGACTTCGTCGCCTACCTCAACCTCTGGCGCTACCTGCGGGAGCAGCAGCGGGAGCTGTCCTCCAGCGCGTTCCGCCGGATGTGCAAGGCCGAATACCTCAACTACCTGCGGATCCGCGAGTGGCAGGACATCGTCGGCCAGTTGCGGCAGGTGCTGCGTACCCCGGCGGAGGGTGACCGGCGCGGCGAGCGCCCGGCGCGCGACACCGCCGACGGCGCGGACGCCGGCCGGGGGGAGAGCCGGCGCGGCGGCGCGGACCTGCCGGAGGAGATCGACACCCCGAAGGTGCACCAGTCGCTGCTGCCCGGCCTGCTGTCGCACATCGGCCTCAAGGACGCCCAGAAACACGAGTATCTGGGGGCGCGGGGCGCGAAGTTCGCGGTCTTCCCCGGCTCGGCGTTGTTCAAGAAGCCGCCGCGCTGGGTGATGGCCGCCGAGCTGGTGGAGACGTCCCGGCTGTGGGGCCGCATCGCCGGCCGGGTCGAGCCGGAGTGGGTGGAGCCGCTGGCGCAGCACCTGGTCAAGCGCAGCTACAGCGAGCCGCACTGGGAGAAGAAGCAGGCCGCGGTGATGGCCTACGAGAAGGTCACCCTGTACGGCGTCCCGCTTGTCACCTCCCGCAAGGTCAACTTCGGTCGGATCGACCCGGCGTTGAGCCGGGAGCTGTTCATCCGGCACGCTCTCGTCGAGGGCGACTGGCAGACCCACCACCAGTTCTGGGCGGACAACAAGCGGCTGCTCGCCGAGATCGAGGAGTTGGAGAGCCGGGCGCGACGCCGGGACATCCTGGTCGACGACGAAACCATCTTCGGCTTCTACGACCAGCGGATCCCCGCCGACGTGTCCTCCGGCCGGCACTTCGACAGCTGGTGGAAGACGACCCGTCGGGAACGGCCCGACCTGCTCACCTTCACCCGCGACCTGCTTGTCAACGACGGCCGGCCGGGGGTGGACGAGGACGACTACCCGGACGAGTGGCAGGCCGACGGGGTGCGCCTGCCGCTGACGTACCGGTTCGAGCCGGGCACACCGACCGACGGCGTCACCGTCGACATCCCACTGCCACTGCTCAACCAGGTGCCGGCGGAGAGCTTCGGCTGGCAGGTGCCGGGCCTGCGCGAGGAGACGGTCATCGCGCTGATCCGCTCGCTGCCCAAGGCGATCCGCCGCAACTTCGTGCCGGTGCCGGACTACGCCCGCGCCGCCCTCGCGGCGATCACCCCCGGCGAGGCGTCGCTGCTGGACGCGCTCACCCGTGAACTGCGCCGGATGACCGGGGTCACCGTGCCCCGGGACGCCTGGGAGCCGGACAAGCTGCCCGCCCACCTCCGGGTGACCTTCCGGGTCCTGGGCGACGACGACAAGCCGGTCGCCGAGGGCAAGGACCTGCCGGCCCTGCAACGTCAACTCCGCCAGGAGGTACGCCAGGTGGTGGCGGCCGCCGCGCCGGAGGTGGCCCGTACCGGGCTGCGCGAGTGGAGCCTCGGCACCCTGCCACGGACCATCGAGCAGGTCCGGGCCGGTTACCGGGTGACCGCGTACCCGGCGCTTGTCGACGAGGGCGCCACGGTCGGGGTGCGGGTGTTCGACTCCCCCGCCGAGGCGGAGGCGGCGCACTGGGCCGGCACCCGCCGCCTGTTGCGACTCACAGTGCCGTCGCCGGCCCGGTTCCTACAGGGGCGGCTGAACAACGAGGCGAAGCTGGCGTTGAGCCGCAACCCCCACGGTGGCGTGCAGGAGCTGATCGAGGACGCGGCGGGCGCGGCCATCGACCGGCTGATCGGCGACGCCGGCGGGCCGGCCTGGGACGCCGAGGGGTTCGCGGCGCTGCGCGAGAAGGTCCGGGCCGATCTTGTCGACACAGTGGTCGAGGTGATGGACCGGGTCCGCCGGGTGCTCGCCGCCGCGTACGCCGTGGAACAGCGGCTCGGGGCCACCCGCAACCTCGCCGTGGTGGCCGCGCTTGCCGACATCCGCAAGCAGCTCGCCGGTCTGGTGCACGCCGGTTTCATCACCGAGGCGGGGTACGCCCGGCTGCCCGACCTGCTGCGCTACCTCACCGCCATCGAACGCCGACTGGACCGCCTCGGCGGCAATCCGCAGCGGGACCGCCAGCAGCAGGACCGCGTGGCGGTGGTGCAGAAGGAGTACGACGACCTGCTCGCCGCGCTGCCACCGGCCCGCCGACAGGGGACCGCCGTGCGGCAGATCCGCTGGATGATCGAGGAGTTGCGGGTGAACGTCTTCGCCCAGGCGCTGGGCACCCCGTACCCCGTCTCGGAACAGCGGATCTACCGGGCGATGGACGACGCCGAGGGCCGCTGAGCCCGGCGGCCTGGCCGGTCGCGACGGCGGCCGGCCCGGGGGGCCGTGGCAGCAGGCCGGCCCGGTCGTGGTCGGTCGGGTCGTCGCCGGGTCAGGTCAGTGGCTCCACGCCGGGGGGCAGTTGGCCGAGGTCGATCGCCGACTGGATGTAGTCGAGCAGGATCCGCCGAAGCTCCCGGCCGGCGTGGGTGGGTACGACGTCGCGCCGACGGGCCACCGCGATGGTCCGCCGCACGCCGGGCGGGGCGAGGGGGGTGATCCGCACTCCCGGTCGGCGCGCCAGCACGATGCCGGGCACGAGCGCGATGCCGAGCCCCGCCTCGACGAAGCTGAGCACCGCGTCCATCTCGCCGCCGTCGACTGCGAAGGTGGGTTCGAAGCCCGCCTCCCGACACGCCTGGATGGTGGCGTCGCGCAGGTCGTACCCCTCCCGGAACATCACCATCGGCAGGTCGCGCAGGTCGGTGATGCGTAGCTCGCCGGTCACCGAGGCGGTCGGCACCTCCCCCACCGAGGCCACCACCAGGCTCTCCCGCAGGATCGGGTCGACGCGCAGGCCCGGGTTGGCGCCCTGGGCCGGCATGATGATCAGCGCCAGGTCGAGGTCTCCGCGGAGCAGGTCGCGGACGAGATCCTGGGAGCCGCTCTCCTCGACGCGCAGGTCGATGGTGGGGTGGGCGTCGCGGAACCGGCGCAGCACCGGCGGGGCGAGCGAGGTGGCCAGGCTCGGGGTGGCACCGAGCCGGACCCGGCCCCGGCGCAGCCCGACCAACTCCTGCACCTCCCGGGTCGCGGTCTCCACGTCGGCGAGGATCCGGGTGGCAAACGGCAGCAGCACCTCACCCGCCGCGGTGAGGGCGATGTTGCCCCTTACCCGTTCGAACAGTGGCGCCCCGAGGTCGGCCTCCAGAGCGTGAATTTGCTTACTGAGCGAGGGCTGAGTTATGCCGACGATGTCGGCCGCATGGGTGAAATGTCGTACTTCGGCCACCGCGACGAAGTACCTGAGCTGATGGAGCTGCATCTACATAGCCTACGGCTATCAACACTACGAGTTTGATGCATTGGACGACTGATCGAAGTGCTCCTAGCGTCGGTTGCGTGGTAATGACGAGAACTCGGTCGCCCATCCGCTCGAACGTCGGCCTCAAGGCCGTCATGGCGGTGACGGGCATCCTGCTGGCGCTGTTCCTGATCGCGCACATGCTCGGGAACCTGAAGGTGTTCACGGGGGAGACCTCGTTCGACCACTACGCGCACTGGCTGCGCGACATCGGCAAGCCGCTGCTGCCCGGCGTCTGGTTCCTGTGGATCCTGCGCACCGTGCTCACGGTGGCGGTCGTCGCCCACATCGTCGCCGCCACCGTGCTGGCCCGGCGCGCCCGCGCGGCCCGCCCGGTGAAGTACGCCCACCGCAAGAAGGTCAACGGCAGCTACGCGGCCCGCACCATGCGCTGGGGTGGCGTGATCATCCTGCTCTTCGTGATCTACCACCTGCTGGACCTCACCACCGGCACGCTGAACCCGGTCGGCAACGCCAGCAAGCCGTACGGCAACGTCGTCGCCGACTTCGCACCGGAACGCTGGTACGTCACGCTCTTCTACACCCTCGCCATCCTCGCGGTCGGCTTCCACCTGCGCCACGGCGCGTTCAGCGCGTTCCGCAGTCTCGGCCAGCAGACGCCCCGCGGCGAGCGCCGGGCGCGCACCGCGGCGCTGGTCTTCGCCGTGCTGCTCTGCGCCGGATACCTGGTGGTCCCGTTCGCCGTACTCACCGGATTGGTGTCCTGACATGGAACTCTTCACCGAGGGCGACCCGATCGCCGACACCAGGGCTCCCGCCGGCCCCGTCGAGAAGCGGTGGGAGACCCGCCGCTTCGAGGCCAAGCTGGTCAACCCCGCCAACCGCCGCAAGATGACGGTGATCGTGGTGGGCACCGGCCTGGCCGGCGGCTCGGCCGCGGCGACCCTGGCCGAACAGGGCTACCACGTCAAGTCCTACTGCTACCAGGACAGCCCCCGGCGGGCGCACTCCATCGCGGCACAGGGCGGCATCAACGCGGCGAAGAACTACCGCAACGACGGCGACTCCGTACACCGGCTCTTCTACGACACCGTCAAGGGCGGCGACTTCCGCTCCCGGGAGTCGAACGTGCACCGGCTGGCCGAGGTCTCCGTCAACATCATCGACCAGTGCGTCGCCCAGGGGGTGCCGTTCGCCCGCGAGTACGGCGGCCTGCTGGACACCCGCTCCTTCGGCGGCGCCCAGGTGCAGCGCACCTTCTACGCCCGGGGCCAGACGGGCCAGCAGCTGCTGCTCGGCGCGTACCAGGCCCTGGAACGGCAGATCGGCCTGGGCACCGTGGAGATGAACGCCCGGCACGAGATGCTCGAACTGGTCCTCGTCGACGGCAAGGCCCGCGGCATCGTCGTCCGGGACCTGGTCACCGGCGAGATCAGCACCGAGATGGCCGACGCCGTGGTGCTCGCCTCCGGCGGCTACGGCAACGTCTTCTACCTCTCCACGAACGCCAAGGGCTGCAACGTCACCGCCACCTGGCGCGCGCACCGCAAGGGCGCGTACTTCGCCAACCCCTGCTACACCCAGATCCACCCGACCTGCATCCCCGTCTCCGGCGACCACCAGTCGAAGCTGACCCTGATGAGCGAGTCGCTGCGCAACGACGGCCGGGTCTGGGTGCCGAAGACCAAGGGCGACGACCGCAACCCGCGCGACATTCCGGAGGACGAGCGGGACTACTACCTGGAGCGGATCTACCCCTCCTTCGGCAACCTGGTCCCCCGCGACATCGCCTCCCGCGCCGCGAAGAACGTCTGCGACGAGGGCCGGGGCGTCGGCCCGACCAAGCTCGGCGTCTACCTCGACTTCGCCGACGCCATCGGCCGGCTCGGCCGCAAGGCCATCGAGGCCAAGTACGGCAACCTCTTCGAGATGTACGAGCGGATCACCGGCGAGGACCCGTACGAGGTGCCGATGCGGATCTACCCCGCCGTGCACTACACGATGGGCGGCCTGTGGGTGGACTACGACCTCCAGTCGAACATCCCCGGCCTGTTCGTGATCGGCGAGGCGAACTTCTCCGACCACGGCGCGAACCGGCTCGGCGCCTCGGCGCTCATGCAGGGCCTCGCCGACGGCTACTTCGTGCTGCCCACCACCATCGCGAACTACCTGGCCTCGGGCCCGCTGGAGAAGGTCGACGCCAGCCACCCGGCGGCGGTCGAGGCCCGCACCGACGTCGAGAACCGCGTCCAGCGGCTGCTCGCTGTCGACGGCGACCGGACCGTGGACTCGTTCCACCGGGAACTCGGCCAGATCATGTGGGAACACTGCGGCATGGAGCGCAGCGAGGCCGGGCTGCGCAAGGCGATCGACGAGATCCGCGCCCTGCGCGAGCAGTTCTGGCAGCGGGTCAAGGTGTCCGGCACCGGCGAGGAACTCAACCAGTCACTGGAGAAGGCCGGCCGGGTGGCCGACTTCTTCGAACTGGCCGAGCTGATGTGCATCGACGCCCTGCACCGCGAGGAGTCCTGCGGCGGCCACTTCCGGGCCGAGTACCAGACCCCCGACGGTGAGGCGCAGCGCGACGACGACCGGTTCGCGTACGTGGCGGCCTGGGAGTTCACCGCCACCGGTGAGCCCTCGGTGCTGCACAAGGAAGACCTGAAGTTCGAATACGTCCACCCCACGCAGCGGAGCTACAAGTGAACCTGACCCTGCGCATCTGGCGCCAGACGGGCCCTGAGGACAAGGGTCGGATGGTGACCTACCCGGTCGACGACGTGTCCCCGGACATGTCGTTCCTGGAGATGCTCGACGTGCTCAACGAGCGGCTCATCCTCGCCGGCGAGGACCCGGTCGCATTCGACCACGACTGCCGTGAGGGCATCTGCGGCATGTGCGGCCTGATGATCAATGGCGACGCGCACGGGCCGCAGCGCGGCACCACCGCCTGCCAGCTGCACATGCGACAGTTCACCGACGGCGAGACGATCGACATCGAGCCGTGGCGGGCCAGCGCCTTCCCGGTCATCAAGGACCTGGTGGTCAACCGGGGCGCCTTCGACAAGATCATCGCTGCGGGTGGTTACATCACCGCCCCAACCGGCAGCGCACCCGAGGCACACTCCACAGCGGTCGCCAAGGCCAACGCCGACGCCGCCTTCGAGTCGGCGGCCTGCATCGGCTGCGGCGCGTGCGTGGCAGCCTGCCCCAACGGCTCCGGCATGCTCTTCACCGCCGCGAAGCTCACCCAACTCTCCCTGCTGCCCCAGGGCCAGCCGGAGCGCTACACCCGGGTCATCGGCATGGTCGACGCGCACGACGAGGCCGGCTTCGGCGGCTGCACCAACGCCGGCGAATGCACCCCGGCCTGCCCGAAGGGCATCCCGCTGAACACCATCGGCCGCCTCAACCGCGACTACCTCGCGGCCACCGCGAAGGGCGCCGGCAACACCCCCGGCTCCTGAGGCCCGCTCCACGCCAGACCGCCGTATCCCGGACTCGTTCCCGGGGTACGGCGGTCCGCTGTTCGGCCTCGGGGTGTTGCGACCCGATCCCCGAACCTGCCGAATGGGCCGCCACGGGCCACCCGCAAGATCCGCGCAACAACGGGGAAAGTGCTGCCTCCGGGCGTTCGGAGGCAGCACTTTCGGTGATGTTGCGCGGATCTTGCAGGGGGTGCGGGGCGCGGGGCGTCAGACGAGGCGGACGACGAGCCGAGGGAGCGTGGCCGGTTCAAGTGCCCGACGCCGGGTAGCAGTCCCTTCAGGCAGCGTTGAGAGGGGACGAGGGACATGAAGGCACTGACCTGGCAGGGCAAGCGGGACGTACGGGTCGAGGAGGTGCCGGACCCTCGGATCGAGGAGCCGACCGATGCGATCGTGAAGATCACTTCGACCGCGATCTGCGGTTCCGACCTGCACCTGTACGAGGTGCTCGGGCCGTACCTGAAGCCCGGTGACGTCCTGGGCCACGAACCGATGGGCATCGTCCAGGAGGTCGGGTCGGAGGTGACCGGGCTCAAGCCGGGCGACCGGGTGGTGGTGCCGTTCAACATCTCCTGCGGGAGTTGCTGGATGTGCCAACGCCAGCTCTACGCCCAGTGCGAGACCACCCAGGTCACCAGCGAGGGCAAGGGCGCCGCGCTGTTCGGTTACACCTCGCTCTACGGTTCGGTGCCCGGGGGACAGGCCGAGTACCTGCGCGTCCCGCAGGCCCACTTCGGCCCGATCGTCGTCCCGCAGACCGGCGCCGACGAGCGGTACCTCTACCTGTCCGACGTTCTGCCCACCGCCTGGCAGGCCGTGAAGTACGCGGACACCCCGCCCGGTGGCACCCTGGCCGTCTTCGGGCTGGGCCCGGTCGGGCAGTTCTGCGCCCGGATCGGCCGCCACCTCGGAGCCGGCCGGGTGATCGGGCTGGATCTGGTGCCCGAGCGGCTGGAACTGGCCCGCCGGCACGGCATCGAGGTGCTCGACGTCCGTGAACTGTCCGACGTGCCGGGCGCGCTGATCGACCTGGTCGACGGGCGCGGCCCGGACGCGGTGATCGACGCGGTCGGGATGGAGGCGCACGGTTCCCCGGGGGGCAAGCTGGCCCACGCCGCCGTCGGGCTGCTGCCGGACAAGCTGGCTCAGACGATGACCGACCGGGTCGGCATGGACCGGCTGTCCGTCCTGCACGCCGCGGTCAAGGCGGTGCGCCGTGGCGGCACCGTGTCGGTCTCCGGCGTGTACGGCGGCGAGGCGGACCCGATGCCGCTGATGGAGATGTTCGATCGGGGCATCCAACTGCGGATGGGGCAGTGCCACGTGCGCCGGTGGACCGACGAGATCCTGCCGCTGCTCGCCGGTGACGACGACCCGCTGGGTGTGGAGGACCTGCGTACCCACCGGGTGCCGCTGGCCCGCGCTCCACAGGCGTACGAGATGTTCCAGAAGAAGGAGGACGGCTGCATCAAGGTCGTGCTCGAACCGTGAGTCGGGTGGTGGTGGTCGTCGGCGCGAGCAGCGGGATCGGCCGGGCCACAGCCCGGACGTTCGCCGAGCGCGGCGACCGCCTCGTCCTCGCCGCCCGTGCCACCACCACCCTGGCCGAGGTACGCGCGGAGTGCGCCGACGTCGACGTGCTGACCGTGCCGACCGACGTCACGGAGCCGGGCGCGTTGGAGGCGCTCGCGGACGCGGCGATCGATCGGTTCGGCCGGATCGACGTCTGGGTGCACACGGCGGCCGTGATGGCCTACGGGCGCTTCGACGAGCTACCCGAACGGGTCTTCGACCAGGTGGTACGGACCGATCTGCTCGGCACCGCCGGCTCGGTACGGGTGGCGCTGCGGCACTTCCGGGCCGCCGGGGCCGGCACTGTCATCCTCACCGGTTCGGTGCTCGGGCACATCACCGCGCCGTACATGAGCGCGTACGTGGCCAGCAAATGGGGCGTGCAGGGCCTGATCCGCACGGTGCAGCAGGAGCTGCGCGACACCCCGCGGATCCGACTGTGCCTGGTCAACCCGGGCAGCGTGGACACCCCCGTGTACCAGCAGGCGGCCAACTATCTGGGTCGGATCGGCCGACCCCCACCGCCGATCGCCAGCCCGCAACGGGTGGCCCGCGCCATCGTGGACTGTGCGGACCGGCCCCGACGCGAGGTCTCCGTGGGCCGGCTCAACGTGCTGCTACGAGCCGGCTTCACAGTGCTGCCGGGCGTCTACGACGTCCTGGTCGGGCCGCTGATGCGGCGGGTCGGCCTGAGTGGACGATCGGTCGCCGCGAACAACGGCAGTGTTTTCGCCCCGAACCCGGCCGGCGAGGCGGTCCGTGGCGGCCACCTGCCCGACCTGCGGCAACTCGTGTCCGGGCCGGCCGGCGCGGTCGGTGCCGCACTGCGCCGACGGCTCGGCTGAACTGTTCGCGACTGTTCGGGAGGACATTGTGGATCGATCAACTCGCCTAGTGTGGTGGGCTGACACGCGCTCCGGCGCACCACGATGGGGGAGACGCTTGACCATGCGACTGAACCGCAGAACGGCACTTGGGTTGGGCACGGTCGCCACCGCCGGGACGGTGCTGGGCGTCGCCGCCCCGGCGAGCGCCGCCCCGAGCACCGAGGCCACACCGACCACGCCCGCCCCGGCCGCCCGGCGGGTCGCATCCGTGTTCACCAAGCACAGCACCGAGGCCGGTGGCAACTGGCAGGCGTACATCGGCATGGCCGGACCGGCCGGTGCGCCGGTGGTCGCGGTGGCGGCCGACGCCGACCGGCGGATCGAGGCGTACAGCGTCAACAAGATCGCGGTTGCCACCGCGGTGCTCGACAAGGTCGACCGGGGGCTGCTCACCCTGGACCAGCAGGTCGAGGTGAGCGCGGCGATCGTCGTGCCGGGCGGTGACGGCATCTTCAGCCTGGACGGCGCGTACCCCAGCCGAGTGACCCTCGGGCACGTGCTGGCCAACCTGCTGACCGTCTCGGACGACACAGCGGTGCGGCTGTGCGGGCTGGTCGCCCCGGCGGCCGAGATCAATTCCATCCTGGTCGCCAAGGGTTTCCCGAACACCCAGGTCGAGCCGGTGGCCAACCCGAACCGGTTCTTCCTCGGCACCAGCACCCCCCGGGAGACCCACGACCTGCTGCGCGCCCTGGTCGGCGGCACGCTGCTCTCCCCCGCCTCGACGACGTACCTGCTGGGCATCCTGCGCTCCCCGGTGGCGTTCACCGACGGCATCCGGCGCACCATGTCCTCCGACGAACGGGCGCGCATCGCCACCAAGGCCGGCTGGTACGCCGACGCCCGGCACGAGGCCGGCGTGATCTTCGACCGCTCCGGCGCGGCGGTGCTCACCTACGCGCTCTTCGCCGACGGGCAGGCCGACCCGGACAACTTCGGCGCCACCCACCCGGCGCTGCGGGCCCGCGCCGCCATGGGCCCCAAGTTCCTGGCCGCGGTGGATCGGATCGCGGGCACGGGCACCACGTTCCGGATCACCGCCCGCCGTCCCAGCAACGGCGGCTAGGCACCGTCCCGGGCCGGTCGCCGCTGCCGGCGGCCGACCCGGCGTGCCGACCGCCGAGGCACGGTTCGGCGCGGGTGACTACCGTGTAGGGCGGACACGTCGGAGGGACGCCAATGGCACGAGCGCGGAGCACGGACGTCGAACGGTCGCTCGGGCGGCGGATGCGGGGAGCGACCGGCCTGGCCGCGCTGGCCGGCCTGGCCTGGGTCGCCCGGGATGTGCCGGCGGCCCTCGGTGGCCGGCTCAGCGGGGCGCGGGCCGAACGGGCAGCCCACTCGCCCCAGTTCCGCGAGGGCACCTTCCACAACCGGGCCGGCACCCGCACCATGGTCGGCGAGCCGGGGCGCAACCTGCTCCGCGAGCTGATCTTCGGCAAGCAGAAGCGGCGTCCCACCGCGCCCGTGCCGCTGCTGCGGCCCAGCGCGCCGGAGGCCGCCGACACCGCCGACGAGCTCAACATCGTCTGGTACGGCCACGCCTCGACGCTGATCGAGATCGAGGGCCGGCGGGTGCTGCTCGATCCAGTCTGGAGCGACCGCTGCTCGCCGTCCGGCCTGGTCGGCCCGCGCCGGCTGCACGAGCCACCGGTACGCCTCGACGAGCTGCCCCCACTGGACGCCATCCTCATCTCGCACGACCACTACGACCACCTCGACATGGCCACCGTGCGAGCGCTGCTGGCCGGGCAGTCCGCGCCGTTCCTGGTGCCGCTCGGCGTGGGCGCGCACCTGGACCGCTGGGGCGTACCCGCCGAGCGGATCATCGAGCTGGACTGGTCCGAGTCGCACCAGGTCGCCGGGCTGGAGATCACCGCCACCGCCGCCCAGCACTTCTCCGGTCGCGGGCTGCGCCGCGACGGCACGCTCTGGAGCTCCTGGGTGGTGGCCGGAGCGCGCCGCAAGGTCTTCTACACCGGCGACTCCGGCTACTTCGACGGGTACGCGGAGATCGGCGCCGAACACGGACCGTTCGACGTGACGCTGATGCAGATCGGCGCGTACGACCGCGCCTGGCCGACGATCCACATGTTCCCCGAGGAGGCCGTCACCGCCCACCTCGACCTGCGCGGCGGCCTGTTCGTCCCGGTGCACTGGGCGACGTTCAACCTGGCCCTGCACGACTGGTCCGAGCCGGTCAACCGGCTGTGGGCCGAGGCGAAGGCCCGCGACGTCCGGCTCGCCGTGCCCCGCCCGGGTGAACGGGTGGTGGTCGACGAGCCGCCCGCCGTGGACGGCTGGTGGCAGGCCGTCGCCTGAGAGGCAGGCCGCTCAGAGCACGAACGCGTCGGTCCAGAGCGCACCGGACCGGCCGGAGAGCGCGTCCAGCATGGCCACCGCCTGACCGTCGGTGAGCTGCGCGACGAAATCCACGATGGCCCGGCCCCGGGCCCGACCGATCCGGTCCGGGGTACGCGGGTGCAGCTCCGCCTCGGCCAGCTCGACCAGGTCGTGCAGCCGGCGGGGCAACCGCGACTCCTCCTCCGGGTCGAGCAGCCACTCCCAGAGCGCCTCGACCAGGGTGCCCAGCAGTCGGGCCTGGCCGCGCTGGTGCAGGGCGAGATCCGGGCGGGCCAGCACGAAGCGGTGGTGGACGAACTTGAGCACCTGGACCTCGTGCCACTGCGCGCAACCCAGCAGCACGTGCCCGGAGCGCACCGACGGCTGCTCGGTCACCGTGATCGCCTCGACGAAGCGGGTGGACCAGCGGGCGGAGAACCGCGCCACGTACTGCTCGGCCTCGATCGAGCCGTCGAACGGCATCGCCAGCAGCCCGTCGACCAACTCCTCGCGGACGTGCTCGACGGCGGCGGCGAAGGCGTCGTCGTCGGCGATCCAGGCGTCCTTGCGGTGCAACTGCCGACGTAGCCGCTCGATCGCGGCACCGGGCCGTCGCGCCGCGGTGGCCAGCGCCGCGTCGGTGATCGCCCGCAGTTGCCCGCTCTCGCGCTGCCAGGCCATCAACTCGGCGGAGACCGACCCCTGCTGGAGCACGCCGACCCGGTAGAAGTCCTCCACGTCGTGGATGGCGTACGCGATGTCGTCGGCGGTGTCCATCACGGACGCCTCCACTGTCTGCTGCCAGTCCGGGATGCGACCGGCGAACGGCTCCCGCGCCTGCCGCAGGTCGTCGAGTTCGGTGCGGTACGCGCCGAACTTCGACGAGCCGCTCTCCGGGTCGTCCGGCGGCGGGGTGGCTCCGCGCGGCGGCGGGTCCATCGTGCGTGGGTGCGGATCGGGGTGGTCCAACCGGGTCCACGGGTACTTCAGCATCGCGGCGCGGACCGCGGCGGTCAGGTCCAACCCGGTGGTGGCGGCGCCCCGGATCTCGGTGCTGGTGACGATCCGGTACGACTGGGCGTTGCCCTCGAATCCGTCGGGGAGGCCGAGGCGCTGACGGGCCAGCCGGTCCAGCACCCGCTCCCCCAGGTGCCCGAACGGTGGGTGGCCGAGGTCGTGGGCGAGCGCGGCGGCCTCCACCACGTCGGGGTCGCAGCCGCCAAGCTTGTCCAGCAGGTCACGCGAGCGCTCGTCGGTCGTCAGCCGCTCGGCGATCGACCGGCCCACCTGGGCGACCTTCAGGCTGTGGGTGAGCCGGTTGTGCACCAGCAGGCCGGAGCCGACCGGGCTGATGACCTGGGTGACGCCACCGAGGCGGGCAAAGAACGGTGAGCCCACGATCCGGTCCCGGTCGGCGCGGAACGGGTTGGCGGCGAGGTCGCCCAGCGCGCGGGCGCTGCCGCCGAAGAGTCGACGGGCGCGCGGCTCCGCAGGTGTTTCCATGATCGCCACGCTAGCGCAGGCCCGGCGGGGCCGTCCGGGGGTCGCCCGGCACAATGCAGGGCGGTACCCGCTCTTGAAGGCGGATCGAGTCGAAGGCGGATCGAGATCGTGACCCAGTCTGTTCATCAGCGGATCGCCGACGAGCTCGGCGTGGCCGAGCGTCAGGTGCGGGCGGCCGTGGAGCTGCTCGACGGCGGCGCCACAGTGCCGTTCATCGCCCGTTACCGCAAGGAGGCCACCGGCCTGCTCGACGACACCCAGCTGCGCACCCTGGAGGAGCGGCTGCGCTATCTGCGCGAGCTGGACGAGCGGCGGGCGGCGGTGCTGGAGTCGATCCGCGGCCAGGGCAAGCTGGACGAGGCGCTGGAAGCGCAGATCATGGCGGCCGACTCGAAGTCCCGGCTGGAGGACATCTACCTGCCGTACAAGCCGAAGCGCCGGACCCGGGCGCAGATCGCCCGGGAGGCCGGGCTCGCGCCGCTGGCCGAGTCGCTGCTGGCCGACCCCACCCAGGACCCGCGGGCCACCGCCGCCGCCTTCGTGGACCCGGAGAAGGGCGTCGCTGACGCCGCCGCCGCTCTGGAGGGCGCCCGCGCCATCCTGATCGAGACGTTCGCCGAGGACGCCGACCTGATCGGCACGCTGCGCGAGCAGATGTGGTCGCGGGGCCGTCTGGTGTCCCGGGTACGCGAGGGACAGGAGGCTGCCGGCGCCAAGTTCGCCGACTACTTCGACTTCTCCGAGCCGTACCCGAAGCTGCCCTCGCACCGGATCCTGGCCATGCTCCGGGGCGAGAAGGAGGGCATGCTCGACCTGACCATGGAGCCGGAGGAGGCCGGCGCGGCGGACGCGGCGCCGACCGGCCCGAGCCGGTACGAGGCGGCCATCGCCGGCCGGTTCGGGGTGTCCGACGCGGGCCGCCCCGCCGACCGCTGGCTGGCCGACACGGTCCGCTGGGCGTGGCGTACCCGGATCCTCATCCACCTCGGCGCGGACCTGCGGATGCGGCTGTGGCAGGCGGCCGAGGAGGAGGCGGTACGCGTCTTCGCCACCAACCTTCGTGACCTGCTGCTGGCCGCCCCGGCCGGCACCCGCCCGACGATGGGTCTGGACCCGGGTCTGCGGACCGGTGTGAAGGTGGCAGTGGTGGACGCCACCGGCAAGGTGCTCGCCACCGACACCATCTACCCGCACGAGCCGCGCCGGCAGTGGGACGCGTCGGTCGAGACCCTCGCCCGGCTGGCCGGCGCGCACGGGGTGGAGCTGATCGCGATCGGCAACGGCACCGCCTCGCGGGAGACCGACAAGCTGGCCGGTGACCTGATCACGCGGTACCCGCACCTCAACCTCACCAAGGTGATGGTCTCCGAGGCTGGCGCGTCGGTCTACTCCGCCTCCGCGTACGCCTCGCAGGAGCTGCCGGGGATGGACGTGTCGCTGCGCGGGGCGGTGTCCATCGCCCGCCGGCTCCAGGATCCGCTCGCCGAGCTGGTCAAGATCGACCCACGGTCGATCGGGGTCGGCCAGTACCAGCACGACCTGTCCGAGGTGAAGCTGTCCCGGTCGCTGGACGCGGTGGTGGAGGACTGCGTCAACGCGGTCGGGGTGGACGTCAACACCGCCTCCGCGCCGCTGCTGACCCGGGTCTCCGGGATCGGCGCCGGTTTGGCCGAGAACATCGTGCTGCACCGGGACGCCAACGGGCCGTTCCGGTCGCGTACCGAGTTGAAGAAGGTGGCACGGCTCGGGCCGAAGGCGTTCGAGCAGTGCGCCGGCTTCCTGCGCATCCCCGACGGCGACGACCCGTTGGACTCCTCCAGCGTGCACCCCGAGGCGTACCCGGTGGTGCGCCGGATCCTCGCCAGCACCGGTCAGGACCTGCGCTCGGTGATCGGTAGGAGCGCGATCCTGCGCGGGCTGCGGGCGACCGACTTCGTCGACGACCGGTTCGGCCTGCCCACCGTCACCGACATCCTCGCCGAGTTGGAGAAGCCGGGCCGCGATCCCCGCCCGGAGTTCCGCACCGCCACCTTCGTCGAGGGGGTGGAGAAGATCAGTGACCTGACGTCAGGCATGGTGCTGGAGGGTGTGGTCACCAACGTGGCCGCGTTCGGCGCCTTCGTGGACGTCGGGGTGCACCAGGACGGTCTGGTGCACGTGTCGGCGATGTCCCGGACCTTCGTGAAGGATCCCCGCGAGGTGGTCAAGTCCGGCGACGTGGTCAAGGTCAGGGTGCTCGACGTGGACGTACCCCGTAAGCGGATCTCGTTGACCCTGCGCCTGGAGGACGAGCCCGCCGCCGCCGGCAGTGGTGGTCGGACGAGTCAGGAGGGGCGCGGCGGCCCGGCGCAGCGCGGACCGCAGGGTGGACGCGGCGGGCAGGACGGTCGCGGCGGGTCTGGTGGTCAGGGCGGGTCCGGCGGTCAGGGCGGGTCCGGTCGCGGCGGCTCCGACGGTCGCGGCGGTCAGGGCGGGTCCGGCGGTCGCGGCGGCCAGGGCGCACGGGGCGGGCAGCAGCGGCAGGGCGCACCGGCGCCGGCCAACGACGCGATGGCGGAGGCTCTGCGTCGCGCTGGATTAGCTTGATCCGTTAGCCGGCGTGAAGACGCGCCCGGAACGCCCCGCAGGGGCTACCATCCTCGGCGCCTCCCGGGTCCCGGACCCGCAGCGACCGACTCGCGGGACCTCGACGGGCCCTCGACGGGCACTGTCGAGCTGCCCCACCCGTGGGGCGGGGCGGGGCCGGCCGCCGACACGGCTTAACCGCCGCCCGCCCACCCACGGCCCGGCCACGCGCCCGCAACGCCCCGGTTCGGCGCAGATCTTGGACACTTTCCGTTCGGCGGGCGGTCTCAGTCGGTGGTTGCAACGCCGAGGAGTTGGGCCATTCTTTCAGCTGGGGTGTCGATGTTGAGGGTCTTGCGGGGTCTTGCGTTGAGT
>NZ_JBEXHQ010000009.1:0-17209 GCF_040607915.1 Micromonospora sp. NPDC005215
GCCCGCGCCCAGGGGCGTCGGTTGCCCCGGGTGGTGTGGATCGGCATCTCGGTGGCGGTCGGCGGCGCGGCGGGGCGTGGGGCGCGGCGGGGCGTGGGGCGCGGCGGGGAGTGGGGCGTGGGCGCGGCGGCGCGTGGGGCGGGCGCGGCGGCGCGTGGGCCCATGGCGCGTGGGCGCGTGGGCGCGTGGGCGCGTGGGCGTGCGGCGCGTGCGGAAGCGACAACTTCAGGGATGTTGCTGCCTCAAGTGCGGTGGAGGCAGCAACATCCCTGAAGTTGTGCGGATCTTGCCGGCACCGGCACCGGCGGCACCGGCGGCACCGGCGGTGCGGGGCGGGGCGCGGGGGTCAGTGGAGGGTGGGGGCGGGCTCGACGAGTTCGACCAGGACGCCACCGGCGTCCTTGGGGTGTACGAAGTTGATCCGGCTGTCCGCGGTGCCGCGCCGGGGTGCGTCGTAGAGCAGCCGCATCCCCCGCGCCCGCAGCGCCGCGCAGGCCGCGTCGATGTCCACCACTGTGTACGCCACCTGCTGCACACCCGGCCCGTTGCGATCCAGGAACTTGGCGATCGTCGACTCGGGGGTGAGCGGGGCGAGCAGTTGCACGCAGCCGCCCTCGGTGGTCGGTCCGACGGTCAGCATCGCCTCCTGCACGCCCTGCTCGGCGTTGGTTTCGACGTGCACGCAGCGCATTCCGAACGTCCGCTGGTAGAAGTCGATCGCGGCGTCCAGGTCGGCGACGGCGATCCCGACGTGGTCGATCTTGCGAAGCCCGATGTCTGTGACGGAGTCGGCACCGGGCTCGGCGGAGGAGTTCTCAGTCATGGCGCTAGTCTGGCCGAACATTCGTTAAGGCGTACAGCACGGCACCCCCTCGGAGGCAGGCATGGCTTCGGTGATCGTCAGCGGCGCGCGGACCCCGATGGGGCGGCTGCTGGGCAACCTCAAGGACCTTCCGGCCACGAAGCTCGGCGGGATCGCCATCAAGGCCGCGCTGGAGCGTGCCGGGGTCAGCCCCGACCAGGTCCAGTACGTGATCATGGGGCAGGTGCTGCAGGCCGGCACCGGCCAGATCCCGGCGCGGCAGGCGGCGGTCGAGGCCGGCGTGCCGATGTCCGTGCCGGCGCTGACCATCAACAAGGTCTGCCTCTCCGGCCTGGACGCGATCGCCCTGGCCGACCAGCTGATCCGTGCCGGCGAGTTCGACATCGTGGTGGCCGGTGGCATGGAGTCGATGACCAACGCCCCGCACCTGCTGATGGGTCAGCGCACCGGCTACAAGTACGGCGACGTGGTGGTCAAGGACCACATGGCGCACGACGGGCTCAGCGACGCCTGGGACTGCTGCTCGATGGGCGAGTCGACCGAGCGCCTCGGCACCAGGCACGGCATCAGCCGCGAGGAGCAGGACGCCTTCGCCGCCGCCAGCCACCAGCGGGCCGCCGCCGCGCAGAAGAACGGTCACTTCGCCGACGAGATCGCCCCGGTGGTGATCCCGCAGCGCAAGGGTGACCCGCTGGTGATCAGCGAGGACGAGGGCATCCGCCCGGACACCACCGTCGAGTCGCTGGCCAAGCTGCGCCCCGCGTTCGCCAAGGACGGCACCATCACCGCCGGCAGTTCGTCGCCGATCTCCGACGGTGCCGCTGCCGTGCTGGTGATGAGCAAGGCCAAGGCCACCGAGTTGGGGCTGACCTGGCTGGCCGAGATCGGTGCGCACGGCAACGTGGCGGGCCCGGACAACTCCCTGCACTCACAGCCGTCCAACGCGATCAACCACGCGCTGAAGAAGGGTGGCCTGAGCGTCGCCGACCTGGACCTCATCGAGATCAACGAGGCGTTCGCGCAGGTCGGCGTGCAGTCCACCCGGGACCTCGGCATCAGTCCGGACAAGGTCAACGTCAACGGCGGCGCCATCGCGCTGGGGCACCCGATCGGCATGTCCGGCGCGCGTCTCGTCCTCACCCTCGCCCTGGAGCTGAAGCGGCGCGGTGGCGGCACCGGCGCGGCGGCGCTCTGCGGTGGCGGTGGCCAGGGCGACGCGCTGATCATCCACGTGCCGGGAAGCGCAGCGGCGGCCCGGTGAGCGCGAGGAACGAGCCGGTTCTGCGAGCCCCACTGTCGCGAACGAAGGCGGCACTGTGAGCGAGGCGGCCGAGCAGATCCCGGCAGCGGGTACCACGTCCCTGCGCCGCAGTCGGGACGTACCGATGCTCGTCGAGCGGGCCCGCGCGGGTGATCCCCGCGCGGTGGCCCGGCTGATCACATTGGTGGAGAACGGCGACGCGCTGCTGCCGGCGGTCGCCGCCGCGTTGGCGCCGTACGCCGGGCAGGCCCAGGTCGTCGGGCTGACCGGTTCGCCGGGGGTGGGCAAGTCGACCACCACGAACGAGCTGGTCCGCGCGCTGCGGGCGCAGGGGCATCGGGTCGGTGTGCTGGCGGTCGACCCGTCCAGTCCGTTCACCGGTGGTGCGATCCTCGGCGACCGGGTGCGGATGCAGGACCACGCCACCGATCCGGGCGTCTACATCCGGTCCATGTCCAGTCGAGGCCACCTCGGCGGGCTGGCCGCGGCGACACCGCAGGCGGTCCGGGTGCTGGAGGGCGCCGGCTGTGACGTGGTGCTTGTGGAGACCGTCGGGGTCGGGCAGGCCGAGGTGGAGGTGGCCTCGCTGGCCGACACCACGCTGGTGTTGCTCGCTCCCGGCATGGGTGACGCGATCCAGGCGGTCAAGGCCGGCATCCTGGAGATCGCCGACGTGTTCGTGGTCAACAAGGCCGACCGGGACGGCGTCGACGCCACCGTCCGTGACATCCAGGGCATGATCGCCCTCGGTGAGCGTGGCCCGGGGCAGTGGAGACCGCAGGTGGTCCGCTCGGTCGCCGCGCGTGGCGAGGGGATCGACGAGATCGCGGCGGCGATCGACAAGCACCGGGGTTGGCTCGTCGAACACGGCGAGCTGCGCCGCCGCCAGGAGGCGCGGGCCGCCGCCGAGGTCGAGGCGATCGCGCTCGGCACCCTCCGCGCCCGGATCGGTTCACTGCGCGACGGTACGGAGTTGGCCACGCTCGCCGCCAAGGTCGCCGAGGGCGCGATCGACCCGTACCGGGCGGCGGACGAGCTGCTCGCCCAGCTCGCCCGTTGACCGTCCACCGGGGACATCCCGGCGGCCTGCCGTCCTTGTAGGCTCGCAGCGCCCCACGGCGGTGGGGGCCGGGCGGTGTGCCGGCGCGGTGGCGCGAGGAGCAGGGGAGTGGCTGTGGACCACGAGGCGACGCAGGAGCTGATCACGGCATCGGCGGGGGCTGGCGGAACGACGCAGGTCTCCGACGAGGTGATCGAGAAGATCGCGGTCGCGGCCGCCCGCGATGTTCCCGGGGTGGCCGAGTTGGGCGGGGACGTGGCCCGGTTCTTCAACTCGGTGCTGGACCGGGTCGGGCTGGATCAGGTGGGCGACGCCCGGCGGGGTTGCTCGGCCCACGTGACCGGCGATGCCGCAGTGGTCAACCTGGTGTTGGTGATCCAGGCCGGCCAGCCGGTGCCGGAGATCACCGGGCAGGTGCGGGCTCGGGTGACCGAGGCGGTCGAGGCGTACGGGCTGCGGGTCGACGAGGTCAACATCCGGGTCGACGACGTGGCGATGGGCGGGCCGACCGCCTAGCGCGGAGCGGGGCGGAGCGCCGCACGTTACCCGTCGGTACTACGGGACTTAGCGATCGTTCAGGTGAGGGCCCTACACTCGACGTGCAGTCGAGGACCCGAGGAGGAGCCCTGCTCATGGACGCCGACGAGATCGATGCCGGACGGGCGCGTTGGCAGGCCCGGTACGACGCCGCACGCAAGCGTGACGCTGACTTCACCACGATCTCCGGGATGCCTGTCGAACCGGTCTACGGGCCGCCCGAGGGCAGCGCGTACCCGGGCTTCGAGCGGATCGGCTGGCCGGGCGAGTACCCGTACACCCGGGGTCTGTATCCGACCGGCTACCGCGGGCGGACCTGGACGATCCGGCAGTTCGCCGGCTTCGGCAACGCCCAGCAGACCAACGAGCGCTACAAGATGATCCTCGGCGCCGGCGGTGGCGGCCTCTCGGTCGCGTTCGACATGCCGACGCTCATGGGCCGCGACTCGGACGACCCGCAGGCGCTCGGCGAGGTCGGCCACTGCGGCGTCGCCATCGACACCGCCACCGACATGCAGGCGCTCTTCGACGGCATCGACCTGGCCGACGTCACCACCTCGATGACCATCTCCGGCCCGGCCGTGCCGGTGTTCTGCATGTACCTGGTCGCCGCCGAGCGGCAGGGCGCCGTTCTGTCCAAACTGGACGGCACGCTGCAGACCGACATCTTCAAGGAGTACATCGCGCAGAAGGAGTGGCTCTTCGACCCGGAGCCGCACCTGCGCCTGATCGGCGACCTGATGGAATACTGCGCCGCCGAGATCCCGCGCTACAAGCCACTCTCGGTCTCCGGCTACCACATCCGCGAGGCCGGCTCGACCGCCGCGCAGGAGTTGGCGTACACCCTGGCCGACGGTTTCGGGTACGTCGAGCTGGGCCTCTCGCGCGGCCTGGACGTGAACGTGTTCGCGCCGGGGCTGAGCTTCTTCTTCGACTCGCACCTCGACTTCTTCGAGGAGATCGCCAAGTTCCGCGCCGCCCGCCGGATCTGGGCCCGCTGGCTGCGCGACGTCTACGGCGCGACCAGCGAGAAGGCCCTCTGGCTGCGGTTCCACACGCAGACCGCCGGGGTGTCGCTGACCGCGCAGCAGCCGGTCAACAACGTGGTACGCACCGCCGTCGAGGCCCTCGCGGCGGTGCTCGGCGGAACGAACTCGCTGCACACCAACGCGCTCGACGAGACCCTGGCGCTGCCCACCGACGAGTCGGCCGAGATCGCCCTGCGTACGCAGCAGGTGCTGATGGAGGAGACCGGCGTGGTCAACGTGGCCGACCCGCTCGGCGGCTCCTGGTACGTCGAGGCGCTGACCGACAAGATCGAGGCCGAGGCGGAGGAGATCTTCGCCCGGATCCGGCAGCTCGGCGGGGAGGGGCCGCACCAGATCGGCCCGATGACCTCGGGCATCCTGCGCGGCATCGAGGACGGCTGGTTCACCGGGCACATCGCCGAGTCGGCCTTCGTCTACCAGCAGGCACTGGAGAAGGGCGACAAGAAGATCGTCGGGGTCAACTGCCACACCGGCACTGTCGCCAAGGAGCTGGAGATCCTGCGCATCTCGCACGAGGTGGAGCTGGAGCAGCGCCGGATGCTGGCCGAGCGCAAGGGCGCCCGGGACGACGCGGCGGTCCGCGCGGCGGTGAGCCGGATGGTCGACGCCAGCCGCACCGACGAGAACATGGTCCCCGCGATGCTCGACGCCGTCCGCGCCGAAGCGACCCTCGGCGAGATCTGCGACGCCCTACGCGCCGAGTGGGGCACCTACCGCGAACCCGCCCGCTTCTGACCCCACCCCACCCGCGCTCCGCACCCCCGCACCTCCCGTTCCCGCGCCCCCAGCCCCGTGTTCCGCACCACGTCCGTGATCTTGCAGGTGCGGTCCCGGCGGACGACGCGAACGCCGCGTCTCGGCTGTCGGAACTGCGAGATCGCGGTGGCCGGGGGCGGGGGTGCGGGCGGGGCGGGAGAGCAGGGTGAGAGTTGCAACGTCGGGGTTGTGGGTGACCTGAGATCGGCGGCTCACGTGCGAGACTAGGTAACCATGAGCGACCCACGGATCACCTCGTCGATCTTCACCCGCGGCGCGGTCGACCTCAGCACGCTGCGTGGCCCCGCACCAGCCAGTACCCGCCCCGGCACGCCCCCGCAGGGCGGCCCGTCCAACGGCACCCCCGGCGCGCCCACCGCCGGCGGGAGCACCGCCATCATCGACGTCACCGAGGCGACAATCCAGTCCGAGGTGCTCGAACGGTCGATGGCCGTGCCCGTCGTCGTGTTCTTCGGCGCGGCCGGCTTCCCGGAGAGCGACGAGTTCGCCCCGGTCCTGGAGCAGTTGAACGCCGAGGGCGGCGGCACCTGGGTGCTGGCCCGGGTAGACGTGCAGGAAAACCCGCGAATCGCCCAGATGTTCCGAGTCCAGGGCGTCCCGATGGTCTACGCGGTCGTCGGCGGTCAGCCGGTCGACGCCTTCTCCGGGGTGGTGCCCGAGGCCCAGCTGCGGCAGTGGATCCAGGCCGTGCTCAAGGCCGGCGGTGTGACAGTCGCCGAGCCGGAGGACCCCCGCCTCGACGAGGCCGACGACGCGCTGATGAGCGGCGATCTGGACGCCGCCGAGCAGGCGTACCGGAAGATTCTGGCCGATGCCCCTGCGGACGCCGCGGCCACGGCGGGGCTGGCCCAGGTCGGGGTGGCCCGTCGGGTCGCCGGCGCGGACCCGGCCGCCGCGCTGGCCGCCGCCGAGAGCGCCCCCGACGACGTGGCCGCCCAACTGCTGGCCGCCGACATCGAGGTGCTCAGCGGCCTGGCCGAGCAGGCGTACGCCCGGCTCGTCGGTCTGGTCCGGCGCACCGCCGGAGAAGACCGGGAGACCGTCCGTCAACATCTGGTCTCGCTCTTCTCCATCGCCGGCCCGGACGATCCGGCCGTCGCCTCGGCGCGCCGGGCACTGGCCAGCGCCCTGTTCTGAGTCAAAGCACGCCAGCGCGGGCCGGCGTTCCGGCCGGCCCGCCCGACCAACGAGGACGGGAGCTCATGATGCGCCGGATCGCCGTCCTCGACGCGCCGACAAATCTCGGTCTGCGGCCGCCGACGTCCACGTCGGTCCCCGGTTGCGCCAAGGCGCCCGGCGCGCTGCGCGACCACGAACTGCTGGCCCGGCTCCGCGCCCGCGACGCCGGCTGTGTCACCCCAGCCCGCTACGACCCGGGCGACTGGCGGCCCGGCGACGGGGTGTGTCACGCCCGGGAGATCGCCGACTACTCGCTGGCCCTCGCCGAACGGATCGGCTCGATCATCGACCGGGGCGAGTTCCCGGTGGTGCTGGGCGGCGACTGCTCCGTGCTGCTCGGCTCGGCGCTGGCCATGCACCGCCTCGGTGAAGCCGTCGGCGGGCGGATCGGGCTGGTCTTCGTCGACGGGCACTCCGACTTTCGACACCCCGGCAACGCCTCCTACGTCGGCGCGGCCGCCGGGGAGGACCTGGCCCTCGTCACCGGGCGCGGTCAGGCCGACCTGGCCGCGATCGAGGGTCGCCGGCCCTACTTCCGCGACATCGACGTGGTGGTGCTCGGCATCCGGGCCCAGGATGAGTACCGGCTCGACCTGCAGGCCGCCGGGATCACCACCCGGCCGGTGCCGGCGCTGCGTGCCGAAGGCGCCGCCCGGACAGCCCAGTGGGCGCACGAGCAACTCGCCGACTGCGCGGGCTACTGGGTGCACATCGACGTGGACGTGCTCGACCCCGCGGTGATGCCCGCCGTCGACGCCCCCGACCCCGGTGGGATTGCCTTCGCCGAGCTGGAGATCCTGCTCGCCGGCCTGGTCGACACCCCGCACTGCCTCGGCGTGGAGCTGACCGTCTTCGACCCGGACTACGACCCCGACGGCTCGTACGCGGCCGAGATCGTCAACACCGTCGTCGCCGGCCTGGCCCCGGTCACCGCCCCGGAAGCGGTGCCGCCCCGGCTGCTGTCGTCCCGGTCGACCCCCGGCCCTCGGCGCGCCAACGGCCGTGCCGCGACCGCCACCGAGCGTCCCGACCGTGCTGAGCGGCTCGACGGGCTGGCTGGGCTTGACGGGCTCGTCCGCGTCGAGCGGGTTGCGGGGCTTGATGTCCCGGCTGACATCAACTCCGCCGGTGTCGGGCCTGCTGCTCTCGGGCCTGCTGGCGTCGGTCCATCGGTAGGCGCGGTGCCTGACGACGTCCCGGCCGAGGCGGAGTCAGTCGGCAGGGGCGGGCGGGCCAACTCCGAGCCGTCGGGCGTCGCGGCCAGTGTCGCGCCTCTGGTCGAGCGCGAACCGGTAGGCCCGCCGGCGTCGGCCGGCCCAGGTCTCCTCCGACGCACCTCCCCGTCGACCCAGAACCCGCCCGAAAGGCACAACGCCGACACCGCCTGACCTGACTCTCGGCCGCCTAGCCTTGATCGACTCGGTGTCATTGAATCCGGGGTGTCCGGGCGGCTTGGACACCGCAGTTTCAGCAAAACCGAGTGGATCAAGGCCGGGCGCCAGCCAAGGCCCCCGGCGGTGGGTCAGGTGGTCGGGAGGGCGCGGAGGAAGCGCTCGGCGATCGGGACGGCGGACGCCGTGCTGGCGCCACCCTTCTCCACGAAGACGGCGAACGCCACGTCGCCCCGCCAACCGACGAACCAGGCGTGGGTGTGGGCCGGGTTGTCGTCGTACTCGGCGGTGCCGGTCTTGCCGTAGACCTCGCCCGGCACATCCTTCAGCGCGCTGCCGGTGCCGGTGGTGACCACCTCGCGCATCATCGCGCGCAGCGCTTCGATCGACTGCGGCTTGAGCGGTCCGTCGGTCACGGCCGGCTTGGCGGGCGCCGGGTCGACCAGCAGCTTCGGCTGGATGAAGGCGCCTCGGGCGACCGCCGCGGTGGCACCGGCCAGGGCCAGCGGACTGACCAGCGTGGTGCCCTGCCCGAACGATGCCGCGGCCTGCTCGGCCAGGCTGCCGCCCGTGGACACCTTGCCGGTGAAGGCGTCCGTGCCGAGGTCCCACTGACCCTCCAGGCCCAACGAGCGGCCGGCGGCGGCCAGCCCGTCGCCGCCGAGCTTCGGTGCCAGCGAGGCGAACGCCGTGTTGCAGGACTTGGCGAAGTCGGTGCGGAACGGCACCGAACCGAGCTCGAAGTTGTCGGAGTTCTTGAAGGACCGACCGTCCACGGTGAAGGTCTTCGGGCAGGCCACCGGCCCGTCCAGAGTGACAGCGCCCCGGTCCAGCAGGCCCAGCGTGCTGATCATCTTGAACGTGGAGCCCGGCGGCACCTGCGCGGTGAAGGCCAGGTTCTCCCCGGCCGGCCCGGGGCCGTTCGCCGCGGCGAGCACCGCAGCGTCGCTGATCCGGAGCGCCACCAGCGCGGACCGCCGTGGCTCGGCGCGCAGAGCCCCGTCGGCCGCGTTCTGGACGGCGACGTCCAGCGTGGTCTTCAGCGCCTGACCGGGCTGGGGCTCCCGGCGGAACAACTCGGCGCCGGTCGGTTCCAGTTTGCCGCCCTCGGCGGGACGCTCGACCACCACGGTCAGCCCGGGGCCGCCGCGCAGCCGTTCGTCGTAGCGGCCCTGTAGCCCGCCGTGCCCGACCAGGTCGCCGACGACGTACCGGTCGGGGTGTGCGGCGAGGTCGTCGGCCTGCGCCGCGTCGACAGTGCCGAGCAGTGCCCTGGCGAATTCCCGGGTCGGCGCCAGGTCGATCTTGTCGGAGGTGAACTTGGTGCCGGGCAGGTCGTAGATCCGGGGCTTGATCTGTCGGTACGCCTCCTCGCGGAGCGACACCACCTCGACGAAGGCACCCGGCTCGGCCTTGGCCACCCGCTCGGGCAGGTCGGTCAGGTCGACCGCCGGGACCAAAGCGGGGCGGATCGCCCTGAACGCCGCGTCGAGATCCTGCACGAGCTTCTTGAGGTCGGTGACCCCGTCTGGCTGCACACCGACCCGCACCACCGGCCGGGGAGTCACGATCGGTTGCCCGGCAGCGTCCAGCACCCCGGCGCGGGCGCTGGCGTCGCGGCGCAACGCCAACCGGTCACCCTTGGTGAGCTGCTCGTGCACCACCTTTGGCTCCCAGATCACCTGCCACTGGTCGTCGTCGCCCTGGGCGAGACGCACCTCCCGGTCGTACGTCCAGCGGGTCTGACCGGGCAGGTTCCACTCCACCTGGACGGTTGTGGTGGCGATGTCCGCCTTGACCTTCGGCGCGCCGCGACGCGTCAGCGTGGGCGGCGTCGCCGCCAGCTCACCGGAAAGCTCCTTGATCTCGCGACTCACCTCGGTCGACGGCAGCTTGCTGCCGGTCGGGTCGATCAGACCGACCGCCTGGAGATCGCCGCCGCGCCAACCGGCGAGGAAGGCGTCGACGGTGCTCTCCGGCCCGTCGTCACCCGAGCAGCCAGCCAGAACGCCGGCCACGAGCAGCGCCGCGGTGAGGGCGGCGACCACGCGGCGGACGGGGTTCGGCCGCAGGGGCCGGGGGTACGACGAGGGCATGAAGCTGGTCCTTCCGATCTCGGAGCGCCTTCGCACGGTAGTACGCCGACGTCGTCCCCAACGTCCCCCACAGCGGGGGGCGCGCTCAAAGACGGGCCGGGCCGGTGTGATGAACATCGCGTGGCGGGGTATCCCGCAGCCGGCCAACCTCAGACCCGCAACGGGTGAAAGGACAAAGTCCCGATCCGGACGCCTGCCCAGTGGTCCGCCGACGAAGGCGCACAACGGCAGGGCCTAGGCTGAGCGGCAGAGTGACCCACAACGCGGTGGGTCGAGGGGAGTGGCACCGATGGACCGGCGTCCGGCGATCAAACCGGAACCCGACCTCCGGCAGGATGACTCCGGACGGGACGACGACAGCTTCGATTCGGCGACCGACGGGGACGGCTACGGCCGGCTCGACACGGGAGTCACCGGGCTGACCGGGTCGAGCATCGACACCATCTACGATCTGGGCCTGCCGACCGAGGCATTGGCCGACGACGTGGAGGACGCCGAGCTCGACGAACCTGTTCCCAACGCGGAGCGCCTGGTGGCTCAGGCTGTCGCGCTCGCGGGGGACGACCACGACGCGGCGACACTCGTCGGCCGTTTCTGGCGGTTCGCACCCGACGAGGAGTTGGTCGGCTTCACGGCGGAGGAGATGCTCGACGCGGCCCGGGCGCACCGGGACCTCGCCCAGCAGCGGGTTCCCGGCGAGTTGAAGCTGCGGATCCACGAGCCACACGCCGACCAGCACCACACGGTCGTCGAGATCGTCACCGACGACATGCCGTTCCTTGTCGACTCGGTCACCGCGCTGCTCAACTCGTACCACCTGGATGTGCACCTGCTGGTGCACCCGCTGGTGGTGGTCAGGCGTGAGCCGTTGGGCCGCCTCACCGAGGTCTCCGCGGACGTGGAGCCGGACGACGCGATCGCCGGCGACATCATCGAGAGCTGGATGCGGATCGAGATCGACCCGGTCCGGGACGCGGCCGAGCGGGACCGGCTGCGCCGCGAGTTGCAGCGGGTGCTCACCGACGTGCGGGAGGCGGTGGAGGACTGGCCGAAGATGCGGCAGCGTGCCCTCGCGCTCGCCGACGAGCTGGCCTCCGCGCGTACCGCCGACAACCGCCCACCGGTGCCGGAAAAGGACATCACCGACTCGGTGGAGCTGCTGCGGTGGCTCGCCCACGACCACTTCACCTTCCTCGGCTACCGCGAGTACCGGTTGGTGGACGCCGCGGGCGGCGCTACCGGCGAGGAGGTCGACGGCAAGGCGTTGGAGGCGGTGCTCGGCACCGGACTGGGCATCCTGCGCTCCGACGCGCCGGAGGCCCGGCCGCTGGCGTCGATGACGCCCGAGGCGCACGAGAAGGTGCTGGAGAAGCGCCTGCTCATCATCACCAAGGCCAACTCGCGGGCCACCGTGCACCGCTCGGCCTACCTGGACTACCTCGGCTTCAAGATCTTCAACGAGGCCGGCGAGGTGATCGGCGAGCGGCGCTTCCTCGGCCTGTTCTCCACCGCCGCGTACCGGACCAGCGTCCGGGAGCTGCCGGTGGTGCGCCGCAAGGTGGCCGAGGTGCTGAACCGTTCCGGCCTGAGCCGGCGCAGTCACTCCGGTAAGGATCTGATCCAGATCCTGGAGACCTACCCGCGCGACGAGCTGTTCCAGATCAAGACCGACGATCTCTACCACGCGGTGATCGGCGTGCTGCGGATGGCCGGTCGCCGGCAACTGCGGGTCTTCCTGCGCCGGGACGCGTACGGGAGGTTCATCTCCTGCCTGATCTACCTGCCCCGGGACCGGTTCACCACGCAGAACCGGCTGCGCATGCAGGACATCCTGCTGCGTGAGCTGAACGGTGTCGGGGTGGACTACACCACCCGCGTCACCGAGTCGATGCTGGCCCGGGTGCACTTCATCGTGCGTACCGACCCGACCCGGCCACCCGGCGAGATCGACGCCGACCTGTTGGCCGAGGAGTTGGCCGACGCGACCCGACTCTGGGACGACGACTACCGGCTGGTGCTGGAGCGCAAGCTCGGCGACGAGCAGGCCAAGCACCTGTTCACCAGGTACGCCGACGCCTTCCCGGAGGGCTACAAGGACGGGCACACGCCGTACGAGGCGATGAAGGACCTGGCGAAGCTGGAGCTGCTGGAGGAGCCCGGCCAGCTGGAGATGCACCTGTTCCGCAAGCAACTCGCACCCCGCCCCGGCACCCGGGTGCCCGGCACGGACCTGGCCGAGGCGATGGACGTCCGGTTCAAGGTCTACCGGTACGGCGAACCGATGATGCTCTCCGCCGTGCTGCCGGTGCTGCACTCCCTCGGTGTGCGGGTGGTCGACGAGCACCCGTACGAGGTGGACCGGATCGACGGCCGGGTCTACCTGTACGACTTCGGCCTGATGCTGCCCGAGGGGCACCACGAGCTGGCCGAGGTGCGCCCGCACGTGGAGAACGCCTTCGCGGCGGCCTGGCGCGGTGAGGCCGAGGTGGACCGGTTCAACGAGCTGGTGTTGCGCGGCGGGCTCACCTGGCGGCAGGTGGTGGTGCTGCGGGCGTACGCGAAGTACCTGCGGCAGGCCGGCACTGTCTTCTCCCAGGACTACATGGAGCAGACCTTCGTCGCGTACCCGAAGCTCGCCGCGTTGCTTGTGGAGCTCTTCGAGACCCGGTTCGCGCCGGGCGAGCAGACCACCGAGCAGCGGCAGCAGCGCAGCGGTGAGCTGGTGGAGATGATCCGGGAGGCGCTGGACGACGTGGCGAGCCTCGACCAGGACCGGATCCTGCGCTCGTACCTGACGCTGATCGAGGCGACCCTGCGGACCAGCTTCTACCAGAAGCGCTCCGACGGGCGACCGAAGGCGTACGTGGCGTTCAAGCTCGACCCGCAGGCCATTCCGGACCTGCCCGCGCCGCGCCCGAAGTTCGAGATCTTCGTCTACTCGCCCCGGTTCGAGGGCGTGCACCTGCGGTTCGGGCCGGTGGCCCGGGGCGGGTTGCGCTGGTCCGACCGGCGGGAGGACTTCCGGACCGAGGTGCTCGGCCTGGTCAAGGCGCAGATGGTGAAGAACACGGTGATCGTGCCGGTGGGCGCCAAGGGCGGCTTCGTGCTGAAGCAGAAGCCGGGCGACCGGGACGAGGCGGTCGCCTGCTACCAGGAGTTCGTCAGCGCGATGCTGGACGTCACCGACAACATCGTCAGCGGGCAGATCGTGCCGCCCGAGGACGTGGTCCGGCACGACGGCGACGACCCGTACCTGGTGGTGGCGGCGGACAAGGGCACCGCGACGTTCTCCGACATCGCCAACGAGATCTCCACGGCGCACAACTTCTGGCTGGGTGACGCCTTCGCCTCCGGCGGTTCCGCCGGCTACGACCACAAGAGGATGGGCATCACCGCCCGGGGCGCCTGGGAGTCGGTGAAGCGGCACTTCCGGGAGTTGGGCCTGGACACCCAGACCCAGGACTTCACTGTGGTCGGTGTCGGTGACATGTCCGGCGACGTGTTCGGCAACGGGATGCTGCTGTCCGAGCACATCCGGTTGGTGGCCGCCTTCGACCACCGGCACATCTTCCTGGACCCGGAACCGGACGCGGCCACCTCGTACGCGGAGCGGCGGCGGTTGTTCGACCTGCCCCGGTCCTCGTGGGAGGACTACAACCCGGAGCTGATCTCGGCCGGCGGTGGCATCTTCCCGCGTACCGCGAAGTCCATCCCGATCACGCCGCAGGTCCGGGCGGCGATCGGCCTGGACGACGACGTCACGCACCTGTCGCCGCAGGAGCTGATGAAGGCGATCGTCACCGCTCCGGTGGACCTGTTCTGGAACGGCGGCATCGGTACCTACGTGAAGGCGTCCACCCAGACCAACGCCGAGGTGGGCGACAAGTCCAACGACGCGATCCGGGTGGACGGGCGCAACCTGCGGTGCCGGGTCGCGGGCGAGGGTGGCAACCTGGGCTGGACCCAGCTCGGCCGGATCGAGTACGCGTTGACCGGCGGCCGGATCTTCTCCGACTTCATCGACAACGCGGCCGGGGTGGACACCTCCGACCACGAGGTGAACATCAAGATCCTGCTGAACACGGCGGTGGCCGACGGCGAGTTGACCACGGCCGAGCGCGACGAGCTGCTGGCCGGGATGACCGACGAGGTCGCGGAGCTGGTGCTGCGGGACAACTACGACCAGGCTCGGGCGATCAACAACGCCCAGGCGCAGGCCGCCTCGCTGCTTCCGGTGCACCGCCGGATGATCAACGAGCTGGAGCGTTCAGGCGCGTTGGACCGGGCGCTGGAGGCGCTGCCGCCGGATGAGGAACTGGCGGTCCGCAGCGAGTCCGGGCTGACCGCGCCGGAGTTCGCGGTGCTGCTCGCGTACGTGAAGATCGTCCTGGAGCGGGAGATCCTCACCGAGGGTCTGGCGGACGAGGAGTGGACGACCGAGGTCCTTGTCAACTACTTCCCGACGCCGATGCGTGAGCGGTTCGCCGACCGGATGGGCCGGCACCGGCTGCGCCGGGACATCGTCACCACAGTGCTGGTCAACGAGGCGATCAACCGGGGCGGCATCTCGTTCATCTTCCGGGTGGTCGAGGAGACGGCGGCCAGCGCGGCCGACGTGATCCGGGCGTACGTGGTGATCAGCGAGGTGTTCGGCCTCCGCGACCTGTGGGACGCGGTCGAGGCGCTTGACAACAAGGTCGCACCGGAGCTGCAGACAAGTGTCTACCTGGACACCCGTCGGCTGCTCGATCGGGCGGTGCGGTGGCTGGTGTCCAACCGGCGCTCACCGATCGACGTGCCGGCCGAGATCGCCCGGCTGCGCGACGGCGTCACCCGGCTGCTGCCGGGGCTGGAGGAGCTGTTCTACGGCAACGAGCGGCAGGGCATCGCCGCGCACATGGACTCGATGACCGAGCGTGGGCTGCCCCGCGAGCTGGCGGAACGCGCGACCCGGCTGATGTACAGCTTCGGTCTGATGGACGTGGTGGAGACGGCGAAGGCCAGCGGGCGGGACGTCAGCGAGGTGGCCTCGGTCTACTTCGTGCTGTCCGACCTGTTCCGGGTGGACTCGCTGCTGTCGAAGATCTCCCTGCTGCCTCGGGAGGACCGCTGGCAGACGTTGGCCCGGATGGCGCTGCGCTACGACCTGTACGCCGCGCTGGCCGCGCTCACCGCTGAGGTGCTCGACTCCACACCGGAGGACCTGCCGCCGCACGAGCGGGTGCAGCAGTGGGAGCAGTCGAACGCGACCTCGATCCACCGGGCCCGCCGGGCGATGGGGGAGTTCGACGAGTCGCGGGCGGATCTCGCCGCCCTGTCGGTGCTGCTGCGCCAGATCCGCACCCTGGTGCGGACCTCCGCAGCCGCCTGAGTCAGGTACGCCGGACGCGGTCCGGCCGGTCGGGTCACCCCGACCGGCCGGACCGCGTTTCGTTCTCGTCCCCGATCAGGCCGCCAGGGTGGCGAAGACGACGATGTTGTCCGGATAGCTCTTGGCGGCCTGATCGAACTGACCACCGCAGGTGACCACCCGCAGACTGGGCCGGTCGCTGGGCCCGTACACCAACTCGGTGGGGAAGGCCGTCTTCGGGTACGCCTTCACCGAGTCGACCTGGAACGTGGCCGGCTGGCCGTCCGCCCGCCGCACCGTGATCGTGTCACCGGGCACGAGGGAGCCGAGGTCGAAGAAGACCGCCGGGCCGAGCTTCGCCGAGTCCACGTGGCCGACGATGACCGCGTTACCGGTCTCGCCGGGGCTCGCGCCGGGCTCGTACCACCCAGCCTGGTCGGCCTGCTCCAACGGGGGGACCTGGACGGTGCCGTCCGGGTTGGTGCCGAGTGACAGGACCGTCGCGTTGACGCCGATCCGGGGGATCTCGATGCTGGTCGGCGCGGAGCGTGCCAGCCCGGCCGGCACATCCCCCTGGCCGACCGGCTGCCCGTCGACCGGTGGGACGGCGGAGGCGGTGTCGGCCGGCCTGCTCACCTCGGGACCGGCCTGGGCCAGCGGTTGCGGCGGTCGGGCCGGGGGCGTGGTCTTCAGGCCGAAGCCGATCATGCCGGCGCCGATCATGGCCATGGTGACGACGACGGCCGCGCCGGCGGCACGCCACGGTCTCCCGTGACGGCCGCCGGCCCGTGTCGTCGTCACGTCAGACGAGCGAACCATCGGTCCGCCGACGACGCATCAGCACGATCCCGCCCAGCGCGGCAGCGCCGAGCAGGCCCGCCCCGCCGGTGGCCAGGCCACGGTCGGTACCGGTGCTGGCGCCACCGTCACCACCGTCGACACCGCCGTGCGGCAGCACGACAAGCTCGCCCTCGCCGCACGAGCCCTTGAGCTCGTAGCGACCCGGCTTGGCGTCCTTGTCGACAGTGGCCTCGCCGTAGTAGACGAACTCGCGCTCCTTCTCCCAGCTGTCCTCGTCGGAGCCGTGCTCGTCCTTGGACTCCCGGCCCTCGTCCGAGCCGTGCTCGTCCTTGGACTCCCAGCTCTTGTCGGAGCCGTACGAGTCCTCGTTGCGGGAGTCCTGGCCCTTGTCCGAGCCGTGCTCGTCCTTGGACTCCCAGCTCTTGTCGGAGCCGTACGAGTCCTCGTTGCGGGAGTCCTGGCCCTTGTCCGAGCCGTGCTCGTCCTTGGACTCCCAGCTCTTGTCGGAGCCGTACGAGTCCTCGTTGCGGGAGTCCTGGCCCTCGTCGGAGCCGTGCTCGTCCTTGGACTCCCAGCCCTTGTCGGAGCCGTGCTCGTCCTTCGAGTCCCAGCTCTTGTCGGAGCCGTGCTCGTCCTTCGAGTCCCAGCTCTTGTCGGAGCCGTGCTCGTCCTTGGACTCCCAATCCTTCTTGTCTTCGTCCTTGGAGTCCCAGCCCTTCTCGTCGCGGCTGTCTTCCGCGTCCTGGCCGTGCTCCTCGCCCTTCCAGTCCTTGCTGCCCTCGTCCTCGTAGGCGTCGGCGGCAGCGCCGCCACCCTGGCCGCCGGGCTGCGACTTGTCCTTGCCCTCGTCGTCCTTGCCGTTCTCGTCCTTGCCGTTCTCGTCCT